>DATIDF010000026.1:0-32559 GCA_035456445.1 Anaeromyxobacter sp. | reverse complement strand
TCGGGCTTCTTCTCTTCGGCCATGCTCGTTCGCTCCCTGTGAAATCCGGCGCGGCTTACTGCTCGACCTCGCCGCCGATCATGTTGATGCTGTCGAACGTGGGGATGAGGTCGGAAAGCAGCGAGTTCACCGACATGAACGGCAGCGCCGCCAGCATCGGCCAGCCCGGCGCGCGCAGGCCCAGCTTGTACGGGCGCCCGCCGCCGTCCGACACGACGTAGAAGCCGAGCTCGCCGTTGGCGGCCTCGGTGTAGCTGTACGCCTCGCCGGCGGGAACCTGGATCCCCTCCATGACGATCTTGAAGTGGGCCATGAGGCCCTCGATCGTGCCGTACACGAGCGGCTTCGGCGGGAGGACGTAGCGGAAGTCCTGCACCGCGATCTCACCGGGCTCCATCTGCGCGAAGCACTGCCGGATGATGCGATCCGACTGACGCATCTCCTCCATGCGCATCTGGAAGCGGTCGAAGTTGTCGCCGTTCGTGCCGACGGGGATGTCGAAGTCGAGGCGGTCGTAGACGAGGTACGGCGACGCCTTGCGGATGTCGTACGGCTCGCCCGACGCACGGAGGCACGGCCCCGTGAAGCCGAGCTCGATCGCGTCCTCGCGCGGAACGACGCCGGTCCCGCGGGTGCGATCGATGAAGATGCGGTTACGGCTGACGAGCTCGTCGATCTCGTCGACGTAGTCCTTGGTGCGATCGAGCGTCTTCGTGGTCTTCTCGATCCAGCCCTCGGGCGCGTCCCGCGCGACGCCGCCGATGCGTCCGTAGTTCGAGGTGAGGCGAGCGCCGCACAGCTCCGCGAGCCGGTCGTAGATGAGGTCGCGCGCCTCGATGGCATAGAGGAACACCGTCATCGCGCCGAGCTCCATCGCCATGGCGCCGACGAGCGTGAGGTGATCGCAGATGCGGTGGATCTCGCAGGTGATGACGCGCAGGTACTTCGCTCGCTCGGGCACGTCGAGCTTGCACAGCTTCTCGACCGCGAGCGCGAAGCCCACGTTGTTCATGATCGACGAGACGTAGTTCAGCCGGTCCGTGTACGGGAAGCACTGCGTCCACGTCACGTTCTCGCAGCTCTTCTCGAACCCGCGGTGCAGGAAGCCGATGTCGAGCTTCATCGAGCGGATGAACTCGCCCTCGAGCTGGACCACCGCGCGCGTCACGCCATGCATCGCGGGGTGCGAGGGGCCGAGGTTCACGGTCATGCGCCTCGACGGCATCAGAGCGTCGAGCTCGTTCTCGCCGAGCGGCTGGCGGATCTCCTGCCCGAGCGCGCTGCCCGGCGTCGCCTCGGTGACGAGCCCTCCATGCCCCTTGTGATCGGTCACGGTCTCTCTCTCCCGTATGGCCCTGAGCCTGCCTGAGCGTCCTAGTCGCGCGTCGCGGGCCCGGGCCCGCGGACGATGTCCCGGACATCGCGCTCCTCGACGAGCGGCTGCCGGCCCTTGAGCGGATAATCCTTGCGGAGCGGGTGACCCACGAACTCGTCGTACATGAGCAGCCGGCGCATGTCCGGGTGCTCGCTGAATCGGATCCCGTACATGTCGAAGCAGTACCGCTCGAACCAGTTCGCGCCGCGCCACAGGCCCGTGACGCTCGGTACGAGAGCATCCTGCTCCGGCACCTTCACCCGCAGGCGAATACGCCGGTTCGTCTTCAGCGAGAGCAGGTTGTAGACGAGCTCGAACCGGGGCTCCTGGCCCAGGTAGTCGACCGCGGTGATGTAGGGCGCCATGTCGAAGAGCATCTTCGGATCGCTCTTCAGGAAACGGCACACGTCGACGATGCGCTCCTTCTTCACGAACGCGCAGTCGTCGCCGCCCACGCCCACGTAGGCGTCGTACACGGCATCTGGGAAGCGCTCGACGAGCGCGTCGATCACGACCTTCGACATGGTCCCTCGCTAGCGCGAGGTCGGCTCGTGGCCGACCACCGGCAGAGGCTTGCGGTCGATGAGCTTGTGCTCCTGACCCTGGATCTTCCGCTGCAGCAGCATGATCCCGTCGAGCACCTGCTCCGGCCTCGGCGGGCAGCCCGGGATGTACACGTCGACCGGGACGATCCGGTCGATGCCCTGCACCGTCGCGTAGTTGTCGTAGAAGCCGCCGGACGACGCGCAGACGCCGAACGCGATGACCCACTTCGGGTCGGCGATCTGCTCGTAGACGCGCCGGAGGATCGGCGCCTGCTTGCAGTTCACCGTGCCGACGACGATGAGGAGGTCCGCCTGCCGCGGAGAGAAGCGGGGCAGCGCTGCGCCGAACCGGTCGAGGTCGTAACGCGCCGCCGCGACCGTCATGTACTCCATCCCGCAGCACGCAGTGACGAACGGATACTGGAAGAGCGAATACTTCCTCGCCCAGCCGAGGCTCTTGGAGACGAGCCCCTGCAGGAACCCCTGCGCCTCGTCGCGCCTCGTGGTGATGACCGGGAGAGTGTCGAGCTCGGATGCCATTGCGTCTCCTAGTCCGCCCAGTCGAGCACGCCCTTCTTCCAGACGTACGCGAGACCGGCCACGAGCGTGGCCACGAAGATGCCCATGGAGATGTAGCCGGTCCAACCGAGGCCCGGATAGCCGTCGCTCGGCAGGAGCAGGATCGCCCACGGGTAGAGGAAGATTGCTTCGATGTCGAAGACGATGAAGAGCAGCGCGACGACGTAGAACTTCACGCCGAAGCGCTCGTGCGCCGAGCCGACGGGCAGCGACCCGCACTCGAACGGGGTGCTCTTCACGTGGCTGGGCCGTCGGGGACCGAGCACATTGGCGAGCGCCAGCATGACGGCCGCAAGGCCGGCTGCTACCAGCAGAGCGACGCCAATCGGGAAATAGGTCTGGAAGGGTGTCAGCATGGGTAGGCAGGGGTCTGCTTGAAGGACCCTTTAGTGCCTGTCGCGATCGGGGTTGTCAACGGGTTTGGCCCCCTTGACACAGGGGGGGCGTCGTGTATCCTCCGCGCGCAACTTTCCCGAGTTTTGCCGACAACATAGGTCCACTTTTGGGAGCGCTGGCATGGGCTTTGAGTTAGGCACCGTTCTGGTCTTCGCCATCGTCGCGGTTGCCTTCGCCCTCGGTGGAATCGCGGCGTCGCGGCTCGTGGGTCCGCGCCTACCCAATGCGGACAAGTCCTCCATCTATGAGTGCGGCGAACGACCGATCGGGGTCGCTTGGTTCAACTTCAATCCGCGCTTCTATCTGGTGGCCCTCGTCTTCGTGATCTTCGAGGTCGACATCGCCCTCACGTTCCCGGTGGTCGCGGTCTACCGCGAGTGGGTGACGGCGAGCCCGCGCCTTGCGTGGGTCGCGTTCACCGAGCTCGTCCTCTTCACCGCCATCCTCGCCGTCGGGCTGGTGTGGGTCTGGGCGCACGGCGATCTCGAGTGGGTCAAGAACCTCGCGCCCACGCGGGCCGCATCGGACGAGGCCGCCCGAAAGAAGGCTGCGTAGTCCGGACACGTTCCAGCAGACGAGGAGATCGCTCTCAGATGACGGCACGGACGATGGACCCGGGGGTTGGCGGCGACGTCACGCTCCTGCACACGAGCCAGCTCGACAACCTCATCAACCTGGCCCGCGCCAGTTCGCTCTACTACCTGACGTTTGGTCTGGCGTGCTGCGGGATCGAGCTCATGCAGACCGGCGGCCCGCGCGCCGACGTGATGCGCTTCGGCGCCATCCCCCGTGCGTCGCCGCGTCAGGCCGACTTCATGATCGTGGCCGGGACGCTCACCTACAAGATGGCCGAGCGCGCCAGGCTCCTCTACCACCAGATGCCCGACCCCAAGTACGTGATCTCGATGGGCTCCTGCTCGAACTGCGGCGGCCTCTTTCAGCTCGCCTACTCCGTGTGCAAGGGGGTCGACAAGGTCATGCCGGTGGACGTCTACGTGCCCGGCTGCCCGCCACGACCGGAAGCGCTGACGGAGGGGCTGCTCCGCCTCCAGGAGATCGTGCGGAGCGAGCCGTGGTCCACGAAGCGTCGCCCACGCGCGACGGAAGCGAAGACCGCTTAGCCAGCGGCCGAAGACATTTCGCTGCGCCGGCTGGTGTTCAGGACGGGGCGAGCGGGACGCTCTGACGGGGCGTGCCCACTCGCCCTGTACCGTAGAAGAGGGACGAATGACGACTCATGAAATCCACGAGCGGCTGAAGGCTCGGTTCGGTGACGACATCGGCCCGCTGTCGGAGCCGAAGGTCGACGCCTTCTGCGTGGTGAAGGCAGAGCGGATCGTCGAGATCTGCCGCTTCCTCGCGGTCGAGCCGGGGATCGAGTTCGACTTCCTCGAGGACCTCACCGCGATCGACTGGCCGAAGCGGAACGTCATCGAGGTCGTCTACCACCTGCTCTCCTACCGCCACCGCCACACGATCGTGCTGAAGGTCGAGGCGGACCGCGCCGCCCCGGTGGTCCCGACGGTCGAGAGCGTCTGGAAGACCGCCAACTGGTTCGAGCGCGAGATCTACGACCTGTTCGGCGTCACCTTCACCGGCCACCCCGACCTCCGCCGCATCATGCTGCCCGACGACTGGGTCGGCCACCCGCTGCGGAAGGACTACCAGGAGGCGGGCGGCTGGCACGGAATCTCCAACGAGCGAGAGAACCCGCTCGTCGAGCTGAAGCGGCTCGATGACGCGAAGCGGGCCGAGCTCGCCGCAGCGGCCGCGCCTCAGCCCTCCGCCGAGCCCACCGCCAAGGCGTAGAGGAGACCCCATGGACAAGCTCATCCTCCGCCGGGTGGACCGTCAGAACGAGGAGATGATCCTCAACTTCGGCCCGCAGCACCCTTCCACCCACGGTGTCATCAACTTCCTCGTCGAGACCGACGGCGAGGTGCTGAAGAGGGCGACCCCCGACGTCGGGTACCTGCACCGCTCGATCGAGAAGATCGGCGAGCTGGTCGGCTACCCGGGGTTCATGCCCTACACCGATCGCGTGGACTACGTGGCGGCCATGTTCGCCAACGAGGGCTACGCCATCGCGGTCGAGAAGCTGCTCAAGCTCGAGGTCCCGCCGCGGGCCCAGTGGCTGCGAGCCATCTCCTGCGAGCTCTGCCGCATCGCCTCCCACCTCGTGTCGGTGGGCACCATGGTGATGGACATCGGCGCCTTCACGCCGATGCTGCACGGCATCCGTGAGCGCGAGACCATCAACGACCTCATCGAGGCGCTCTGCGGCGCGCGGCTGACGTACAACTACCACCGCATCGGCGGCGTCGCGTTCGACCTCCCCGAGGGCTGGCGCGACAAGGTCCTCGCCTTCCTCGATCACTTCGACCGGTTCCTGGTCGAGTACGACCGGCTCATCTCCTTCAACGAGATCTACATCAAGCGCCTCGCGAACGTGGCCGTCATCCCCGGCCCGATGGCGGTGAACTACGGCCTCGTCGGCCCGAACCTCCGTGGCTCCGGCGTCGACTGGGACGTCCGGCGCGACATGCCCTACGGCGCCTACCCGAACTTCAAGTTCAACGTTCCGGTCGGCAAGGGCTTCTACGGCGTCTCCGGCGACTCGTTCGACCGCTACTACGTGCGCTGTCTCGAGATGGCCGAGTCCTCGAAGATCGTCCGCCAGGCGCTCGAGACCCTCCCCGAGGGCGAGATCACGGCCAAGGTGCCCCGGAACATCAAGCCCGAGGCCGGCGAGGCGCTCTCGCGCGTCGAGAGCGCCCGCGGCGAGATGGCTTACTACGTGGTCTCCGACGGGACCAACAAGGCGTACCGCGTGCGCGTCCGGACCGGCTCCTTCACGGCCATGTGCATCATCGAGGACATCTCGCCCGGCCTGATGGTCGCCGACCTGGTCGCCCTCATCTCGTCGCTGGACGTCGTCGCCCCGGAGATCGATCGATGAACGCCACGATTCAGGACCTCAGCGCGCGTCCCCGCAAGACCGCCCGCGGGGTCGTCCTCGCGACGCTCGCCGTGGGGTTCGGCCTCCCCACGCTGCTGCTCGCCGCAGTGCTGGCGCTCTCGCCACTCTCCAAGCCGGCCATGCTCGCCGCCGTGCTCCGCGCGGCAGGGGTGGACGTCACCACCTGGTCGCCCAACGCTCAGTACGTGCTGTGGGCCGTGTTCATGGTGGTCCTCGCCCTCATCATCGTCTCCTTCGCCGCGGTCGTGTCGGGCATGACGGTGTGGTGGGAGATGCGGGTGAGCGCCCGCATGCAGAGCCGCATCGGCTACAACCGCGTGGGCGCGGCCGGCTTCTTCCAGTGGATCGCCGACGCGGTGAAGCTGCTGTTCAAGGAGGACCTCATCCCCGCGGAGGCGGACAAGCTCCTCTTCCGCGCGTCGCCCTACTTCGTCCTGACCGGCTTCGCCCTGGTGTTCGTGGCGCTGCCCTTCGGCGAGAGCCTCATCGCCGCCGACCTGAACGTCGGCATCTTCTACATCACGGCGGTGACTGCGCTGGTGGTGGTGGGGATCCTGATCGCCGGCTGGGCGTCGAACTCCAAGTGGGCGCTCTTCGGCGGCATGCGGTCCGCCGCGCAGGTGATCTCCTACGAGATTCCCTCCGGCCTCGCCGCCATGGTCCCGGTGATGATGTCCGGCACGCTCTCGATGCAGGGGATCATCCGTTCCCAGGGCGCCTGGCCCTGGGAGTGGCACGCGTTCACCAACCCGTTCGGCCTGGTCGCCTTCGGCATCTTCTTCGTCGCGCAGCTCGCCGAGGGCAACCGCACGCCCTTCGACCTCCCCGAGGCAGAGTCCGAGCTGGTGGCGGGCTACCTGTCGGAGTACTCGTCGTTCCGCTTCGCGCTCTTCTTCCTGGTCGAGTTCGGGAACCTCTGGGTGATGTCCGCGATCGCGGTCACGCTGTTCTTCGGCGGCTGGCAGGTCCCCTTCGCCGGGCCCGAGATCTTCGCCGCGGCGCGCGGCGCGGGCGAGCTGCCCGGCGCCGGCTGGTGGGGGCTGCAGGTGCTCTCGATGATCGTCTTCGTCACGAAGACGCTGGTGGTCCTGAACCTCGTGGTCTGGGTCCGCTGGACGCTGCCCCGCATCCGCGTGGACCAGATGATGAGCCTCTGCTGGAAGTACCTGGTCCCGTTCGCGTTCGTCACCTTCGTCGCCACGCTGCTCTGGGAAATCCTGGTCGCCCGCGCGCCGGTCGCGTCGGACGTCGCCGGCGGGGTGATGGTCGCTGCGATGGTGGTGGCGGCCTTCTTCTTCGCCCGCCAGACGCGGCAGAACATCTCCGCGGTCGGCGACCGCGTGGACTTCACCAACTGGTAAGGGGAGCCGGAACGATGCCTCAGACCGTCCGCGAGTACACCGGCGCCATCCGGAACACGGTGAAGTCCTTCTGGCACGGGTTGTCGATCACGCTCTCTTACCTGGCCCGCCGCCCGACGACGATCCAGTACCCGGACCGAACGCCGATGCCGGTGCGCGACATGCTGCCGCCGCGCTACCGGGGGTTCCTCGAGGTGGACACCGCCATCTGCACCGGGTGCCAGGCCTGCGAGCGAGCGTGCCCGATCAACTGCATCCAGATCTCGCTCGAGAAGGACCCTGCGAACCCGAAGCAGCGCGTCGTCACGCAGTTCGACATCGACGAGGCGAAGTGCATGTTCTGCGGGCTCTGCGTGGAGCCCTGCCCGACCGGCTCCATCCAGCACACCCGCGAGTTCGAGGCCACGCATCGCCACATCCGGAACCTGGTGTTCCGCTGGTCCGACCCGCTGAAGCCGTTCCCGGTCTACAAGGTGGACAAGAACGCGGAGTACTACCCGCGAGTGCCGCTGGGCTCGCTGGTGCGCGCCCGCCTCGAGACGCTCCGGTGGGACCGGCCCGCGCCGGTGTTCCTGCCGCCCGAGCCGCCCGGCGCCGCGAAGCCGGCGGCGCAGCCCAAGGCCGCAGCCGCCGCGGCCGCCGTCGCGCCCGCGAAGGCTGCCGCGCCCGCGCCCAAGGCCGCGCCGACGAACGGCGCGCCCGCGGCGACAGCCGAGGTGCCCGCCGTGGTCGCGGCGCCGGTGGGCGCCCCCGCCCCCGCTGCAGAGAAGGCCGCCGCGCCCGCGAAGGCGCCCCCGGCCGAGAAGGCCCCCGCGAAGGCGCCCGCCGCCGAGAAGGTCGTCGCGGAGCCGGCCGTCACCCTGACCCCCGAGACGAAGTGAGGACGCGCCCGTGAGATCGAACGCAGGAAAGCTGTCCTGGGTCGCCGCCGCGGCGCTCGTCGTCGCGTTCCTCGGCTACATGACGATTGAGGTCATCGGGCCCGTGGCCGCGGCGAGCTCGTCGCCGGTGGCGGGCGCGCTCACGCTGCCCGACCTCGTCTTCTACGCGCTCGCGACCATCACCGTCGCGGGCGCCGCAGGCGTCGCCCTCTCGCGGAACATCCTCTACTCGGCGCTCGGGCTCCTCTTCTGCCTCCTCGGCGCCGGCGGGCTTTACGCCTTCCTGTCGGCCGACGTCCTCGCGATCACACAGCTCCTCATCTACATCGGCGGCGTGCTCGTGCTCGTGCTGTTCGCGGTGATGCTCACGAGCCGGATCACCGACATCAAGGTGTCGAACACGAGCTTTGGGTTCTTCGGCGGCGTCCTCCTGTTCGTCGCGGTCGCGCCCGTCCTCCTCGCGGTCGCGCTGCTCACGCCGTGGGCGGCGAGCGTGCCCGCCCCCCTCGCTCCGACGACCGCCGCCATCGGGAACGCCTTCCTCACCCGATGGCTCCTGCCCTTCGAGGTCGCGTCGATGGTGCTCCTCGCGACGCTCGTCGGAGCCGTCGTCATCGCGCGCAAGGAGATCAAGGCCGACTGACGGCCGGAGACCCTCATGATCTCGCTCAACCACTTCCTCGTCGTCGGCGCGCTGCTCTTCACCCTTGGTCTCGTGACGGTCGCCACCCGTCGCAACGCCGTGGGCATCCTGATGGGCGTCGAGCTCATCCTGAACGGCGCGAACGTGAACTTCGTCGCCTTCAACCACTACGTGACCGGCGGCGTGACCGGACAGGTGTTCGCGCTCTTCGTCATCGTCCTCGCGGCGGCGGAGGCCGCGGTCGGCCTCGCGATCGTCCTCTCCATCTTCCAGACGTTCAAGACCATCGACGTCCGCCACGCGGACCTCATGCGAGAGTAGCGATGGAACCACACGCGAACCTTCAGGTGGTCGGCCACGCAGCCGAGGAGCTCGGCCGGCTCGCCGTGCACAACGTCTCGTATCTCTGGCTCATCCCGCTCTTCCCGCTCGTCGGCGCCGCGATCAACGCGCTCATCGGCTGGAAGCTGCAGAAGGTGTTCGGCAAGAAGATCGTCCACCGGATCGCGGTCACGGCGATGTTCGCCTCCTTCGCGGTGGCGCTCCGCGCGTTCTGGCAGCTCCTTCACCTGCCCGCGGACGAGCGATTCCTGCAGAACACGCTCTGGAACCTGCTCACGGCCGGGCGCGTCACCGTGGACCTCGCGTTCGCGCTCGACCCGCTCTCGATGATGATGGTCCTCGTCATCACCGGGATCGGCGCGCTCATCCACGTCTTCTCCATCGGCTACATGGCGGACGAGCCGGCGTACTGGCGGTTCTTCTCGTACCTGAACCTGTTCGTGTTCGCGATGCTGCTCCTCGTCATGGGAGACAACTTCGCGGTCATGTTCTTCGGGTGGGAGGGCGTCGGCCTGGCGAGCTACCTGCTCATCGCCTTCTGGTACACCGATCCGGAGAAGGCGAAGGCGGGCATGAAGGCGTTCGTCGCCAACCGCTTCGGCGATTTCGGCTTCATCGCCGGCCTCCTGCTGCTGTTCTGGGCGCTCGGTGGCGCCTGGACGCCGCGCGACGGCTTCGCCCGCAACCTCGATTACCGGCCCGCCACGGAGCTGAACGCCGTCGCCGCCGCGGCGAACGCTGCCGAGGCCGACGCGCTCGCGCCGCGCGTCGAGGGTGTCAAGGTCGGTCCGACGCTGAACTTCCGCGAGCTGCGCGACCAGGTCGTGATCGAGGCGACGGGCGTGAAGGAGCACCTCGTCCACGCGAACATCTGGGGCGTCTCGCTCCTCGCGCTCGTCGGGATCCTGCTGTTCGTCGGCGCGATGGGGAAGAGCGCGCAGCTGCCGCTGTACGTGTGGCTGCCGGACGCGATGGCGGGCCCGACGCCGGTCTCCGCCCTCATCCACGCGGCGACGATGGTCACCGCCGGCGTCTACATGGTGGCGCGCCTCAACTTCCTGTTCGCGCTATCGCCTTCGGCGATGGGGTGGGTCGCGCTCATCGGCGCGCTCACCGCGATCTTCGCCGCCTCGATCGGCTTCTTCCAGTACGACATCAAGAAGGTCCTCGCCTACTCCACGGTCTCGCAGCTCGGCTTCATGTTCATCGGCGTGGGCGTGGGCGCGTACTGGGCCGGCGTCTATCACCTCATGACGCACGCCTTCTTCAAGGCGACGCTCTTCCTCGGATCCGGCTCCGTGATCCTCGGCTGCCACCACGAGCAGGACATGCGGAAGATGGGCGGGCTGAAGAAGTACATGCCCATCACGCGGTGGACGTACCTCTTCGCGTGCATCGCGATCGCCGGCTTCCCGATCGCGAACGGCTTCTACTCGAAGGACGAGATCCTCTGGAAGGCGTTCACGAGCCGCCACCTCGAGCTCTTCGGCGCGCCCGTCCCGTGGCTCGGCCCGTTCATCTACACCGTCGGCATCGTCGCGGCGATCGGCACTGCCTTCTACATGTTCCGCTCGTACTACATGACGTTCACCGGCGAGTACCGCGGCAACGCGGGGCACCACGACGAGCACAACGTGGATCCCCACGCGGCGGTCGCGGCGAAGGCGTCCGCGCTCTCGCACTCGGTGCACGCCGACGACGGTGCGGCGCACGCGTTCGGCGTCGACTCGCACGCGCCCTCGCACGGCGCCGTGAAGCTCCACGCGGTGGACCACGCGGCGCCGGCGCACGGCCACGACGACGCCCACGCGGCGCACGGCCACGACGCGGGGCACGCGCCGGCCACGCATGACGACGCCGACGCGCATGGGCACGGCCACCACGGCGGAACGCCACACGAGTCCCCCTGGACGATCACGCTCGTCCTCAGCGTCCTCGCAGCGGGGTCGTTCGTCACGCTGTTCCTCGGCATCCCCGCCGCGTGGACCCACACGGCGCCGCTCCTCGAGCACTGGCTCGAGCCGACGCTGCTCGCAGAGGTTCCCTTCGCTCACGTCGAGCACGTCTGGGAGTACGTGTTCCAGGGCGCCGGCGTCCTCGCCGCCACGATCGGGTGGCTCGCCGCCCGCGCGCTCTACAAGGACGGGCTCAGCGACGTCCCGGCGCGGCTCAAGGCGCGCTTCGAGGCCGCGTGGACCGTCGTCTACAACAAGTACTACGTGGACGAGCTGTACGCGTTCGTCGTCCTGAAGCCCTCGGTCGCCCTCGCCCGCTCCCTGAGCCGCTTCGACGGCAGCGTCATCGACGGCCTCGTGAACTTCGTCGGCGCGATCGGCCGGTTCCTGGGGCGGTTCGACGCCGGCATCGACAAGTACCTCGTGGACGGCCTGGTGAACGCGCTGGCGAACGCGACGTGGGGCGCGGGCCGCCAGCTCCGCCACGTCCAGACCGGCCGCATCCAGACCTACCTCTACGGCGCGCTCGGCGGCGCGCTCGTGGTGGTCCTGCTGAACTTCCTCATCTCGTAGCACCAGGAGAGCCGAGCACATGTTCTTCCTGAATCAAGGTAACGTCCTCAGCTGGGCCACCTTCTTCCCGCTCATCGGAGCGGCCGCGATCGTCGTCCTGCTCGCGGTCCGCTACGTCGCGAACCTGCCGAAGAAGCTCGTCGACGACGCCGCCCGCCTCATCGCGCTGCTCACGAGCGGGCTCTCGTTCGTCGCGGCGGTAGCCGCCTGGCGGATGTACGATCCGACCGACACGGGCGTTCAGCTCGCGCAGCAGTTCGTGTGGATCCGGCAGTTCAACATCGAGTACTTCGTGGGGACCGACGGGCTCTCCATCTCGATGGTGCTCCTGTCCGGCCTCATCTCCTTCGTCGCGACGATCGCCTCGATGCCGTGGTGGTCGGGCGCGAAGGACGCGGAGATGGCCGGGATGGTCGAGGGCGACCACGGCCACGGCCACGACGCCCACCATCCGAAGCACTTCTCGGTCCGGATGGTGCCTGGCTACATGATCATGCTGCTGCTCCTGCAGACCGGCATGATGGGCACGTTCGTCGCCCTGGACATGTTCCTCTTCTACGTGTTCTGGGAGGTCATGCTCCTGCCGATGTACTTCCTCATCGGCGTGTGGGGCGGGCCGCGCAAGGAGTACGCGGCGATCAAGTTCTTCCTCTACACCCTCGCCGGCTCGGTGCTGATGCTCCTCGCGATCATCGGCATCTACTACAACAGCGCGCCGGCGATGCTCTCCGACGGCACGATGTCGATCGGGCACACGTTCAACCTCATCGAGCTGGGACGCCAGGGCGCGCAGGGCCAGTTCCTCAACGCGGCGCCGATCCTCGGGTTCCAGTTCACGAAGATCGTCTTCATCGGCCTCTTCATCGGGTTCGCGATCAAGATCCCGATGTTCCCGTTCCACACCTGGTTGCCCGACGCGCACGTCGAGGCGCCGACGCCCATCTCCGTCATCCTCGCCGGCGTGCTCCTCAAGATGGGCATCTACGGCATCCTGCGCTTCAACTACCCGCTCCTGCCCGACGCGACCGCCTGGGCGGCGAATGCGATGGCCATCTTCGGCGTCATCAACATCGTCTACGCCGCATTCGTCTGCCTCGGGCAGAAGGACCTGAAGAAGCTCATCGCGTACTCGTCGGTCTCGCACATGGGCTTCTCGCTGCTCGGCATGGCGGCGATGACGCCGGCGGGCATCTCGGGCGCGGTGCTGAACCTCTTCACCCACGGCATCATCAGCCCCATGCTGTTCCTCATCGTGGGCGTGATCTACGACCGCGCCCACCACCGCGAGATCGAGAAGTTCGGCGGCCTCGCCTCCGAGCTCCCCGAGTACACCGCCATCATGGGCCTCGCGTTCTTCGCGTCGCTCGGGCTCCCCGGCCTCGCCGGCTTCATCTCCGAGTTCATGGTCTTCACCGGCGCGTTCCCGGTGTTCACGACCTACACGATCATCTCGGCGAGCGCGGTCATCATCACCGCCGCGTACTACCTGTGGGCGATCCACCGGATGTTCCTCGGTAAGCTGAACCCGGTCTACAAGGGCTACCCCGACCTCAACTGGCGCGAGCACATCTCCCTCTACCCGCTCGCCGCCATCGCGATCGTGCTCGGCTTCTACCCGCAGGCGATCCTCGGGGTCATCAACCGCAGCCTGCACCTCCTCATCCAGAACATCCGGCCGCTGTAGGCCCGGAGCGAGACCGCGATGGAATCCTTCCTCCCTCTCGTCGACGAGAACCTGCGCTCCGCGCTCTGGTTCCGGCCGGAGATGGCGCTCACGTTCGGGACGCTCGTCCTGTTCGTGCTCGACCTCCTGGTCCGGCGGAGCCCGGCGCGGGTCGCGCTCCTCGCCGCCGGCGCGCTCGCCGTGCTCGCCGCGGCGGCGGGGCTCCTCGCCATCCAGCCGCCCGACGCGCAGACGATCTTCAACGGCATGCTCGCGAACGACTCGTTCGCGATCTTCTTCAAGTGGCTGTTCCTCGCGGCGGGCGCGCTCACCGTGGTGATCGCCGCGCAGGGCCAGGACTTTCCATCCGAGCGGATCGGCCAGTTCTTCGCGCTGCTCATGGCGGTCGTGCTCGGCATGTTCATGATGGCGAGCGCGACCGACCTGCTCATGGTCTACATGTCCATCGAGCTCGTCTCGATGGTGAGCTACGTCCTCGCGGGCTTCCGCAAGGGGGACCGCAAGGCCGCGGAGGGCTCGCTGAAGTACGTCATCTACGGAGGCGTGGCGTCCGGGGTGATGATCTTCGGCATGAGCTACCTGTACGGCCTCACCGGCACGACGAGCCTGCTCGAGCTCGGCGCCCGCATCCAGGCGCTCGGGGCCGGCGGCCCGGTCTCGCTCGCCGCGACGCGCGTCGCGCTCGTCGTCGCCATCGTCTTCGTCACCGCCGGCGTCGGCTACAAGGTCGCGGCGGTGCCGTGGCACATGTGGTGCCCGGACGTGTACGAGGGTGCCCCTACCCCGTTCACCGCGTTCCTCTCGGTCGGGCCGAAGGCCGCCGGCTTCGCGCTCGCGATCCGCATCTTCCACTCCGCGCTCGCGGGCCCGTCCTCGCCCGCGACCGGGTTCGCCGAGGCGCTCGCCGGGATCCCCTGGCCAGCGGTCATCGGCGTCATCTCCGCAGTCACGATGACGCTCGGCAATTTCACCGCGCTCGGACAGACCAACCTGAAGCGGCTCCTCGCGTACTCTTCCATCGCGCACGCGGGCTACACGCTCATGGGACTCTCCGCGATCTCCGATCGCGGCATGCAGTCCGTCATGATCTACATGCTCGTGTACCTCGTGATGAACGTGGGCGCGTTCCTCGTCGTGATCCTCGTCGCCGAGGCGACCGGCTCCGAGTCGATCCTCGACTACCGCGGGCTCTCGAAGCGCCACCCGCTCGCGGCGGTGGCGTTCGCGATCTTCCTGTTCTCGCTCACCGGGCTCCCGCCGTTCGCGGGGTTCGTCGGCAAGTGGTACCTGTTCTATGCGGTGTTCGAGCGGATCGACGGCCCCGGCGGTGGCTGGTACGCGTGGCTCCTGCTCATCGGCGCGCTCAACACGGCGGTCTCGCTCTTCTATTACGTGCGCGTGGTCCGGGCGATGTTCATCGACGTGCCCTACGCGGAAGAGGCGCCCATCTTCCGCGCGCGGCCCGGGTACTCGCTCCTCCTCGGCGGCTTCTCCGCTGCGATCCTCGTGTTCGGGATCTGGTGGTCGCCGATGATCCGCTGGACCGAGGCGTCGCTGCAGCTGTTCCGCGGTTAGCCGGGCCAGACTCCTGCGCCACAGCGGCCCGACCGGTCCATCCGGTCGGGCCGCTCTCTTTCTCGGGCTGAGGCGAGAGCCGCGCGGCGCGCGGTCCGGGCGTGCTACGGACGCCGCGCCTCGAGCCGCGCGAGATCCGCCGCGCTCATCGTCACGTCGCCGAAGTGGCGGTCCGGCGAGACCGCCGGCCCGTGATAGTCGGATCCCGCCGTCGGGACGAGATCGAGCGCCTCGGCCAGGCGGCGATACTTCTCGCGCACCGACGGGTTGTGCTCGACGTGCGCCACCTCGATCCCGACCACCCCCGCCGCGCGGAGCCGCTCGAGCTCGCCGCGCTCGAGGCCGTTCACCCCGGGATGCGCGACGGTCGTCGTGCCGCCCGCCGCGCGGACGAGCCGGACCGCCTCCTCGGCCTCGAGCCGGTAGCGCTGGACGTACGCCGGCCGACCCTCGCCGAGATAACGGTCGAACGCCTCCTTCACGCTCGTGACGATGCCCGTATCCACGATCGCGCGCGCGACGTGGGGTCGACCGATGGTCTTGCCCCCGCTGTGCTTCTCGATGTCCTCGACGCGCAGCCGGACGCCGAGCGCCGCGAGCTTCTCGACGATCTGCTCCATCCGGACCCTCCGCCGCTCGGCGAGGAAGTCCTCGAACCGCTTCAGGGCCGGGTTCTCGGGATCGACGAAGTGGCCGAGCAGGTGGATCTCGCGCCGGTCGAGGAACGCGGAGAGCTCGATTCCGGGCACGAGCCGCAGCCCGATCCGGTCGGCCGCCTGCTGGGCGGCCGGGAGACCGGCGACCGTGTCGTGATCGCAGAGCGCCCAGACCTTCACGCCCGCCGAGGCGGCGCGCTCGGCGACCTCCGCCGCGGCGTACTCCCCGTCGGAGGCGCGGCTGTGCGAGTGCAAGTCGATGAGGCCGTCGGGGGGCTGGGCAGCCATGGAATGTCTACCTCTCCGTGCTACAATAGCGTCTTTCAAGCAGCGCGCCCGGCGGGAGAGGCGGGGCGCGAGGAAGGGCTCGATGCAGCACGTACTGCGTATCTCGCGGAAGATCGATTACGGGCTCCGGGCGATGATCTATCTCGCCTCGATCTCCCAGGAGTCCGTGGTGCCCTTCCGGGAGATCGCGCGGCAGATGGACGTCCCAGAGGACTTCCTCGCGAAGATCCTGAAGACGCTCGTCGACCAGGGCCTCGTCAAGTCGACGCGCGGCCCGCACGGCGGTTACGCGCTGGCGCGCTCGCCGACCGAGATCAGCTTCCTCGACGTCATCGAGGCGGTGGAGGGGCCGGTCGCGCTGAACGTGTGTCTCGACGGCGAGGACGCCTGCGGCCACTCGACGGCGTGCACCATGGTCTCGGTCTGGCGTCAGGGGCAGGAGCGGATGCTCGACGTCTACCGTCAGGCGAAGCTGCACGAGCTCGCGTTCAAGCCGGCCGATGACGGACAGATCGGTCTCGTCCAGCTCCAGATCCAGGCTGCTGCGCGCGAGATGTGATCTCACGGGGGGCTGCGGCCCCCGCCCCAGCGGCAAAGCCGCTGGGGCCCCACCCCCTGCTCGGCGGGGCCCGTGAACGGTCGCGCCCGCTGCGCGGGTTCGCGACCGTTCCCCGCCGGAGGGGCTTCGCCCCTCCCGCGCTTCGCGCTAACGATTGTGTGGGATCGTTAGCGCTTCGCGCGGGGCCCTCCCCCAGGAACTCGTCCCGGCCCGTCCGCGCTCTCGCCGCGCGGCCCTCGATTCGCGGGCCAGCCGATCGCCGCCGTTCCTTGACGCTCCTCGCGGTGGCCGCTAACGTCCGCGCCCGCCATGGCCAAGAACTCCAAGGTTCTCCGCAAGAAGTACCTCTCGCGCCCACCCGTCGAGCCCATGAGGCTCCGGCCCGGGATGTCGGTCGAGGATCTCGTGGACGTGTATCGCCGCGCCGGCGCCTTCAACGGCGGCCGGCTCGCGGAGGGCTGCGATCTGTTCGGCCGGATGATCGACTCGGACGCGACGATCGCGCTCACCGTGACGGGCGCGATGGCACCGGCCGGGATGGGCGGGGCGATCCAGGCGATGATCGAGGCCGGCTTCGTGGACCTCGTCATCGCGACGGGCGCGAACCTGTACCACGACCTCCACTTCGCGCTGAAGCTGCCGGTCGTCCAGGGCCACTTCCACGTGGACGAAAAGGAGCTGTACCAGGCCGGCATCGAGCGCATCTACGACGTCTTCATCACCGAGGACTCGCTCCTCGACACCGACGCGTTCGTGCGCGAGGCGCTCGAGAAGGCGCCGGAGCACCTCCGCGGCATGATCTCCACGCCGCAGCTGCACCACTACCTCGGCCAGCTCGTGAACCAGCAGGCGCCGCTCCCGGAGAAGAGCTGGGTCGCGACCGCGGCGAGGTACGACGTGCCGATCTTCACGTCCTCGCCGGGCGACTCGTCGATCGGCATGAACGTCGCCGCCATGAAGCTCCGCGGCGGCGAGACGACCGTCGATCCCGACCTGGATGTGCTCCAGTCCACCGCCATCGTCTACGACGCGAAGGTGAACGGGGTCGTCATCCTCGGCGGCGGCTCGCCGAAGAACTTCTACCTCCAGACGCAGCCGACGCTGTGGCAGATCCTGGACCTGAACCGCGGCGGCCACGAGTACGTCCTGCAGATCTCGACGGACTCGCCCCAGTGGGGCGGCCTCTCCGGCGCGACGCCATCCGAGGCGATCAGCTGGGGCAAGGTGCAGGCGAACATGATGAAGAACCACGTCGTCGTCTATTCCGACACGACGATCGCCGCGCCGGTGGTCTTCTCGTACGCGCTCTCGACCCGCAAGAAGCGCAAGCCCAAGCGGCTCTTCAAGCGGCTCCCCGAGATGTACGAGACGCTCCGCAAGGCACACGCGAAGAAGCACCCGGGCTCCGGCGCGCTGCCCGAGATGCGCGACTCCGGCAAGGCGAAGACGATGGGCCCTGGCCGCGCGCTCCCGCGGCGTTAGACGTCCACCATGGCTTTCGATCCTTCCGCCGCGGCCCAGCCGGGCTCCGGCGTCTTCGGCCTCCCACACTCCGAGGAGGAGGCCGGCGTCGTCCTCGTGCCGGTGCCGTTCGAGGCGACGACCTCGTACGGCGGCGGCACGAACCGCGGCCCCGAGGCGATCCTGTCGGCGAGCCGCCAGGTCGACCTGTTCGACGTCGAGACCGGGCGCCCGTACGAGGCCGGCATCCACATGCTGGACGTGCCCGAGCACGTGGCCCGGCTCGATCGCGAGGCGCGGGCGGCGGCCGAGCCCGTGATCGCGGCCGGCGGGGTCGTCGCGGGGCGGGACGACCTCGCGCGCGCCGCCGCGGAGGTGGACCGGGCGTGCGAGCAGGTGAACCAGTGGGTGGAGGAGCGGGTGGACGGGCTCATCGGCCGCGGCAAGCGCGTCGGGCTGGTGGGCGGAGACCACTCCACCGCGCTCGGCGCCATCGCCGCCCACGCGCGCCGCTTCCCCGGCCTCGGGCTCCTGCACGTCGACGCCCACGCGGACCTGCGCGTCGCGTTCGAGGGGTTCACCTACAGCCACGCGTCCGTGATCTACAACGCCGCCGAGCGCTGCCCTGGAATCGCGCGCGTCGTCCAGGTCGGGCTGCGCGACCTCTCGGAGGAGGAGCACGCGTACGCCGAGCGCTCGGGCGGACGGATCGTGCAGCACCACGACGCCCGGCTCGCGCAGGCGCGCTTCGAGGGCGAGCCCTGGGCGGTGGCGGTCCGGCGCATCGTCGAGCCCTTGCCCCGCGACGTGTACGTGTCGTTCGACGTGGACGGCCTCGACCCGACGCTCTGCCCGCACACGGGCACCCCCGTGCCGGGCGGCCTGTCGTTCCAGGAGGCGGCGGCGCTCGTCGGGGGGATCGTCCGGAGCGGCCGGCGCATCGTCGGCTTCGACCTCGTCGAGGTGGCGCCCGACCCCGAGGGTGGGGAGTGGGACGGCAACGTCGGCGCACGGCTGCTCTACAAGCTCGTGGGCTGGATGCTGCGGTCCCAGGTCGCCGAGCGGTGAATTGAGCCCGAGTCCGAGTCCGAGCCCGAGCCCGGTATCGGGCGCGGGCTCGGGCGCGGGCTCGTTCACGGGCCCAGGCCAACCGAGTTGGCCGTCACCTCCTCCCCGGCTCCCCTTCCCCTCTCGTCCGGTACCGCTCGAGCGTCTTCGCGCCGTCCGGCGCGACGCGCTCGACCACGTTGTACCGCGCGGCGAGATCCACGAGCTGGCTAGCGCGCACCGCGCGCGCGGTGCCCTCCGACGCGACGCCGGCGGACAGGGCGAGGACCGACAGGAGCACCCACGCGACGAGGGCGCCCTTCAGGCCGCCGAGGAGCGCGCCCAGGCCCCGATCGACGGGGCCGCGCACCGCGCGGGCGACCGCGGTCCCGCGCAGGAGCGCGCCGCCCACGAGCGACACGAGCGCGGCGACGCCGAGGAACAGGAACGCCGGCGCGATCGCGCGCGCGACCTGCGCCGACGCGAGGCGGCCCAGCCCGGCTGCCACGGGGGCGGCGAGGTGCCGCGCCGCGAGGGCTCCCGCGACGACCGCCGCGAGCTGCACGAGCTGCCGGAGCGCGCCGGAGGACGCACCGAGGATCGCGGCGAGGGCCACCGCCGCGAGCACCGCGAGGTCGATCGTGGAGCCGGTCACTTGATCCTGAACGAGTCGCCCTTCGCGCGGCCCCTGTCGAGCTGGCGCTGCACTGCCTCGAGCTGCTCCTTGAAGCGCGCGTTCGCCGGCTCGTACATGAGGGCGCTCTTCAGGGCGCGCTCCGCGCCCTCCCAGCGAGCCGCCTCGATCTCCACCTGCGCCGCCGCGTAGAACTTCCGGCCGTTCGGCGTCTGCCCGAGCTGCTCCTCGAGCTTCCGCTTCTGCTCGTCCTTCACCGCCGCCTCGTCGACCTCGGTGAAGCGCAGCTTCGCGGCGCGGTCGGGCCCGGTGACGTCGGCGAGGTAGCGTGCGCGCTTCGGATCGTCGCGCAGGACCGTGTACGCCTCGTTGATGCGCCGGTAGATCCGGCCGACGAGCTCGCGCAGCGCCGCGTCCGGGAACGCGGCGAAGCGGTCCGGGTGGTACGCGCGCGACTCACGGTAGTAGGCGGCCTTGATGTCCGCGGGCGTGGCGCCCTGCGGGAGCTTCAGGACCGCGAAGTAGTCGAGCTGGTCGAGCGCGCCAGCCAGCGTCTCCACCTCGATGAGGAACTGGGCGTCCATCGGTCGTGGCCTCCGCCGCTCAGGCCGCGCGGTGCCCGCGGGCGAGCTCGATCTCTGCGTTGTGGTCGACCGCTGCGCGGAGATCCTGCTCGGAGAGGCCCGACGACAGGCTGATCGTCGTCGAGGTGCGCTGGCCCGTCTCGACGTCGGCGGCGGAGACGTTCACGATGCCGTTCGAGTCGATCTCGAACGTCACCTGGATCTGCACCGCGCCGCGCGCGGCCACGCGGAAGCCCTTGAACTCGAACTCGCCGAGGAGCTCGCAGCCGTCCGCGCGGTTGGATTCGCCCTGGTAGACGCGGATCTTCACGCGATCCTGCCCGTCGCGGCTCGTCGTGAAGGTCTTCGACTTCTCGATCGGGATCGGCGTGTTCTTGTCGATGATCTTCTCGGTGAACCCACCGACGGTGCCGACGCGCAGGGACAGGGGCGTCACGTCGAGCAGGTAGCTCGCCTGTCCGTGCTCGGCGGCGCTCCGGTTGAGCAGCGCGTGCGCCTGGAGCGCCGCGCCCATCGCGACCGCCTCGTCGGGGTCGATCCCCGACATCGGCTCCTTCTGGAAGTAGTGGCGGACGCTGTTGCGGATGATCGGCAGCCGCGTCGGGCCGCCGACGAGGATCACCGCGTCCACGTCGCCAGCGGTGAGGCGCGCCGACTGGAGCGCCTCGTCGCAGACCTTGAACGTTCGCTGCACCAGGTCCATCACCATCCGGTTGAACTGATCGGCGGAGAGCTTCCCCTGGAGATCCAGCACCTCGCCCTCCGGGGACTGACAGATGCCCTGCACCTGGATGCTCGCGACGCCGTCGCGCCCGACCTCGATCTTCGCGCGCTCGCCGGCCTCCTTGAGCATCTGCAGGCAGAACTTGTTCTGGCGGAGGTCGAGCCCGTGGCGCGCCAGGAAGTCGTCCGCGAGCCAGGTCATGATCCGATCGTCGAAGTCGTCGCCGCCGAGGTAGGTGTCGCCGGCGGTCGAGAGCACCTCGAACACGTCCTTGCCGATCTCCAGGATCGAGACGTCGAAGGTGCCGCCGCCGAGGTCGTAGACGCAGATCTTCTGCGAGATGTCCCGGCCGAAGCCGTACGCCAGCGCCGCCGCGGTGGGCTCGTTGATGATGCGGAGCACCTCGAGTCCGGCGATCCGGCCGGCGTCCTTGGTCGCCTGGCGCTGGTTGTCGTTGAAGTACGCGGGGCAGGTGACGACCGCCTTCGTCACTTCGCGCCCGAGGGCGGTCTCGGCGATCGCCTTCATCTCCTTCAGGACGAGCGCCGAGATTTCGGGCACGGCGAAGTCGCGACCGCGGACCTGCAGGCGGACCGAGTTGTTCGCCCCCTCGGCGATCCGGTACGGCATCACCGCCTGCGCCTTCTTCACCTCGTCGGAGAAGAAGAAGCGCCCGATGAGCCGCTTCGCCGAGTAGACCGTGTTCTCGGCGTTCGTGATGATGTTGCGCTTCGCGTTGTTCCCCACGAGGACGGAGCCGTCCTCGAGGAACGACACGACCGACGCGTGAGTGCGCTCCCCCCACTCGTTGGGGAGTACCTGCGGGGGCGCGCCAGCCTCGGAGACGGCGGCGACGGCGCTGTAGCTGGTTCCGAGATCGATTCCGACCGCGATGTCGTCGCTCATGCGCTTATCCAGCGGTTTCGCCGGGTTAGGGCATCCTAGCGGCCGCTTCCCGGAGCTGTCAAACGAGCGACCCCCCCCTCGCGGCGCCGCTCCCCGGCCGCTGCCCGGCCCCGAGCGACGGACCCGGTTATTAGAGTGTCGGGTGTGGGCGGTGCGTCGCCGTCCATGGCCCTGGGAAGCGAGGAGAACGGATTCATGGGCGCGCTCGTCGCGGTTCTGCAGACCGATGACAGCCTGCTGCGGTGCCAGCTCGAGCGGCTGAGGTCGCACGTGTCGCTGCAGGGGGAGGGAGATCCGCTGCCGCTCGCGTACGGCTTCGGCTACTACGCCGCGGGTAACGTGCTGCTCGGGAAGCGGCCGTCGGGAGCGCCCACACCGCTCTCCCTGCCCGAGCTCGTCGGCAAGGTGGACTCGGAGGCGCTGCTCGTGCACGCGCGCTTCTCGCCCGGCCTCGCGACGAAGGACGAGAACACCCAGCCGTTCCGCTACCACCGCTGGCTGTTCGCGCACGCGGGGACGATCGGCGGGTGGGAGGACGTCAGGCCGAGGCTCGTGGCAGCGCTCCCGGACCACCTCCGCCGACAGATCGCGGGCGACAGCCCCTCCGAGCACGCGTTCATGGTGTTCACGAAGAACCTCAAGGACGAGGGCCGGCTCGACGATCTCGACCTCGACGCGGCGACCGCCGGACGCGCGCTCGCGAAGACCGTGCGTCAGCTCGAGGCGTGGGCGCGCGACGCAGGCGAGCAGAAGCCGAGCCCGCTCGTGTTCGTGGCGACGAACGGCCGGATCATGGTCGCGACCCGGCGCGCCGGGCCGCTCTTCTACGCCTTGTACGAGGGCATCGTGCCGTGCGCCCTCGACGAGATCGGCGCCGACGCGCCCGAGAGCGATCCGCGCGTGCGGCCGCATCGGCGCGTGAAGGCGGTCGCGTTCGCGACGCGGCTCCTCGCCCCCAACGGCTTCATCGAGGTGCCCGAGGGGAGCGTCGTCGCGGTCAGCCGCTCCCTGCAGGTGTCGGTGTCGAGCCTGAACGGGCCGTGAACGCAGTTCCGAACTCACGCGCCCCGTGAACGAGCCCGAGCCCGCGCCCGTGCCCGAAGGAAGACGGGCTCGGACTCGGGCCCGGGCTCGGGCACGGGACTCCGTTCAACGGCTCGCATCACACCACACTCCACGGGCGCGGGACGAAGATCGCCTCCCAGACGCCGATCGCGAAGCGGTCCGTCATACCCGAGAGCCAGTCGGTCACCGTGCGCTCGGGCGCGTCGCCTTCGCGCGCGACGACGCCGTGTCGCTCGTGCAGGCGCGTCATGTCCTCGAGGCACCAGCCGTGGAGGTCGCGCAGGATCCGCTGCGCCTTCACGAACTCGTCGTGCACGATCGGGTTCTCGTAGACGCGCGCGTACAGGAAGTCGCGCAGCGCGAGCAGCGCCTCGTGCACCTCGGGCGACATCTCGATGTGCCCGCCGCCGTCCACGTCGGAGCGGCGGATCACGTCGCGGATGAGCGTGCGATAGCGCGGGGTGGCGCCCTCGCCGAGCACGCCGCGGATCGCCGGCGGGACGTCCGTCTCCGTGAACAGGCCGGCGCGCAGCGCGTCGTCGAGGTCGTGGTTCACGTAGGCGATGATGTCCGCGAGCCGGACGATCTCCGCCTCGAGGGTCAGCGCCTTCGCGTTCCCCTCGAGCAGCACCCTCCCCCTCCCCTTCGAGTGGCGCAGGATCCCGTCGCGCACCTCGGCGGTGAGGTTCAGCCCCCGGCCGTCGTTCTCGAGGACGTCGACGACGCGGACGGACTGGATGACGTGGTGAAACCCGCCCGCGAGGAGGTCGTTCAGGATCCGCTCGCCGGCGTGCCCGAAGGGCGTGTGGCCCAGGTCGTGACCCATCACCATCGCCTCGACGAGCATCTCGTTGAGGCGGAGCGCGCGGGCGATCGACCGCGCGACCTGGGCGACCTCCAGCGTGTGGGTGAGCCGGGTCCGGTAGTGATCGCCCCGCGGCGCGAGGAACACCTGCGTCTTGCCGGCCAGGCGGCGGAACGCCTTCGTGTGGACGAGCCGGTCTCGATCGCGCTGGAACGACGGGCGCTCGTCGTCGTCCGGCTCCGCCCGCTCGCGGCCCCGGGACTGCGCCGCGCGCGCGGCGCGCGGGTGCAGCGTCCGCTCCTCGAGGTCCTCGAGCATCTCGCGGATCGTCCCGGACATGCGGGTCTTCTACCGCCCGGGATCGGGCCTGTCACCCGTAGAAGCTCGCCTCCAGGGTCGCGAGGAACACGTTCGAGAGCGCGTGCACCACGACCGGGGCGACGAGCCCGCCGGTGCGCTCGCGGACCCATCCGAAGAGGAGGCCGGGCAGGAACGTCGCCATCCGCCACGGCTCGAGCACCACGAGGTGGCCGAGCGCGAACAGCGCCTGCGTCTGGACGAACCCGGCGCCGAGCCGGGCGCCGAGGAGCGTGACCCCGCGCTCCGGCGCGGAGCGCGCCCAGCTCGTCTGCATCCACCCGCGGTAGAACAGCTCCTCGGGCACGGCGACGACGAGGAGCTGGACGAGCACGAGCAGGAGCACGCGATCCGGGAGCCGGAACGCGAGGCGCGGGGCGACGCCGTACGGCGCGATGATGCGGGCGAGCGCGCCGGGGAGGTGCGGGAGCACCTGCGAGTACGCCCAGAACAGCGCTCCGAACAAGGGGAACACGACCGCGCAGACGAGCACGCCCTGCCGGGTCCCTCGCCCGATCGTCCGCCACGTCCGGGCGTCACGCAAGGTCCGGGGCGGCGCGCCGTACGCGCGCCACGACTCGTTGCGCGCACGGAGCCGTCCGTCGGGCAGGGCGATGAACAGGAACGCCGCGACCCCGGCGAGGTTCCCGCCGAGGATCCCGGTCGGATCCAGGTACGAGAGCAGCTTCGCGAGGCCCAGCCCCCCGACCGCGAGCAGCCAGGTGCGCACGAGGATACGCGGCGGATCGGGCGGGAGGGCCGGCGCGAGCGTCGCGGCGGCGCGCGGGTCGGCGTACGTCGTCGGCACGGGGCGGGGATCGCACGGGTCGCGCGGAGCGTCAACCCACCGTGTGTGCGCGTGCGCGTTCGGGCGCGCGGCACGTCCCACCCGTCGTCCCCCGTTCGCCTCCCCCGGCCGAGCGCCCGGGCGGCATCACGGCGAGCGCGCGAGGGCCGGCACCGGAGCACGTCGGGGCCGGATCCCGCTCGGCCGGAGTCCTATACTCGGCCCATGGACCGCGAGCCCGCCGTCGCCGGCCGGTTCTACACCGACGATCCCGCCACGCTCGCGGGGCAGCTCGACCGGTTCCTCGCCGCGGGCGGGGAGAAGCTCCAGGCCCGCGGGATCGTCGCGCCACACGCGGGGTACGTCTACTCCGGCGCGATCGCGGGCGCGGTCTACGCGCGCATCGAGGTACCCGCGCGCGTCATCGTGCTCGGTCCGAATCACACCGGGATCGGCGCGGCCGCGGCGCTGTGGCCGGCGAGCGGCGCGTGGCGCACGCCGCTCGGCGACGTCCCGGTCGATGCGGATCTCACCGCCGCGCTCGCAGCGTCCTCGCTCGTCACGCCCGACACGCGCGCGCATCGGCTCGAGCACGCGCTCGAGGTGCAGGTGCCCTTCCTGCAGCGCGCCCGGCCCGGCGTCTCGATCGCCGCGCTCTGCCTCACGCACCTCGCCTACGAGGACTGCGTCGAGATCGGGCGGACCGTCGCGGCCGCCGCGTCCGCGAAGGGCGCGCTCGTCGTCGCGTCGAGCGACATGAGCCACTACATCCCCGCGGCGGTCGCAGACCGGAAGGACCACCGCGCCATCGAGCGGATCCTCGCCCTCGATCCGCAGGGGCTCTACGACGTCGTGCACGCCGAGGACATCTCGATGTGCGGGATCATCCCCACGACGGTCATGCTCGTCGCGGCGCGGCTCATGGGCGCGACGCGCGCGGAGCTCGTCCGGTACGGCCACTCCGGCGAGGTGAGCGGGGACGACGACTCGGTGGTCGGGTACGCGGGGATCGCGGTGGTGTGAGGACACGGACGCTTGAAATTGCACCCCCCGAGCCCGAGCCCGAGCCCGAGTCCGCGCCCGAGGTGAAGCCGGGCTCGGGCGCGGGCGCGGGCTCGTTCACGGGCGAGCGCGCCGGCCGAGCGCGGCGAGCGCGAGGAGCGCCGAGATGATCCCGGACGCACCGCCCGTCGAGCCGCAGCCGCCGCTGCTCTTCCTCTGCGCGGCGCACGTCGAGGTGGGGCCGCCCAGAGGGTAGATGGTGCAGAGGCCCTCGCGGTCATCGGCGGTGAGCACGCGCTTGGAGGTGTCGCGCAGCCTCGCCGATGGGAACATGACCACGTTCCTGTACGGGCTGTTCAGGCCGCAGTCGGAATCGTTGATGGCACAGGGATGAGCGAGCCCGATGAAGTGCCCGACCTCGTGCGTCGCGTTCGACTGGAGATCAATGTACGCGCAGGCGTCCTGCCCGTAGCTGGCGCACTGCGTGCTGGTGTCGTCGGTGCAGGTGAAGTACCAGCCCTCCGGCGGCTGGCTGGAGTTGAGCGGGCCGGGTTGGCCGGTCCAGTCAGAGAGCTCGATGTCGGCGTCGTGGATGCGGCCGCTGCGCGGATCGTGCGTGACCGTGGTGATGGCGATCGTCGCGCGGTCCGCCGGCTGCGGGTCCTCGAAGCAGTTGTACTTGTTCGCGCAGGTCTCGCCGAGCGCGGCGGGGGTCGCGAAGGGGTCCACGTCCCAGCACGGATCGTTGTAGCCGCCCTCCGCGACCTGCGAGCACCAGCCGGCGCGGAACACGACGAGGTTCTCGTTCTGGGCCCCGCTCCGCTGGTCGTACCCCACATTCCGCGAGGTGCTGACGCCTGCGTCGACGAGCTGCAGATCCGTGCAGCCCTGAACTGCCGGGCCCGTCCACTCCCGGAAGCCCTCGCGCACGGCCTGGATCGCCGCGGCGTCCGCGACTTGCGCCGGGTCACCGCAGCTGACCGAGCTCGCGACGCGCGCCGCGTTGATGTGAAAGGGGATCGAACGCTCCTGCCAGTAGAAGCAGGCGCCCAGGCTGCTCGTGGTGCGCACGTAAGCGCTCGCGCCGGTCGCCGCGAGCGCCGCCGCGAGCGCGGCCGCGAGCCGCAGCGTGCGAGCGCTCACCTCGCGCTCCGCACGCGCTCTTCCAGCTCCGCGACCGACATCCGTCCGACGGCGCGCTCCCCGGCCGCGATCGCGCGCCGCTCGAAGCGCGCGTCGGCCGTGCCCGGCGTCGCCACGTCACCCTCGATCCGGTACTTCCCGAGCGCGAGGCCGTTCACGCGCCAGGTCCGCTTGCCGCGGCGCCCGGCGAACACGACGACCTCCTCGCCCTCCTCGAACGTCGGGGCCGCGTCCACCGTCTGCGCGAGATCGCCGACCGTCCCGCCCGGCACGAGGAGGATCAGCCGCTCGCCCGGCTGTCCCTTCCACGCGCTCGTCACGCGGACCTCGACCTCGGTCATGATCTTCGTGCCGGCCCACCGCGAGCGGGTGTGCTCGACGACGCCGCGCACGACGGCCTGCGAGGTGCGCGCGGTCTCCTCCACGCTCGTCTCGAGGAACGTCGCGGCGTGCGTCGAGCGCGGCACGGCGGCGAGCAGGGAGGCGAGGAGGAGCGCGGCGAGTGGTCTCGGCACGCGCGCGATTCTACCCATGCTAGGTTCCGCCCGCCATGGACACGCCCCGCGTTCGCTTCGCCCCTTCTCCCACAGGCTACCTGCACATCGGCGGCGCTCGCACCGCGCTCTTCAACTGGCTCTGGGCGCGCCACACCGGGGGCACGTTCGTCGTGCGGATCGAGGACACGGACCGGGAGCGCTCGACCCAGGCGGCCGTGGACGCGATCTTCGACGGGATGCGCTGGCTCGGCCTCGACTGGGACGAGGGGCCGGAGGTCGGCGGCCCGCACGGACCGTACTACCAGACCCAGCGGCTCGACATCTACAAGACGCACGCGGAGAGGCTCATCCGCGAGGGCAAGGCGTACGCCTGCTACTGCACGAAGGAGACGCTCGACGCGCAGCGGAAGCAGGCCGAGGCCGAGAAGCGCCAGTTCCGCTATCCCGGGACCTGCCGGAACCTGCCGTACGAGCCGTCGAAGCCCCACGTCATCCGCTTCCGCGTCCCGGAGACCGGCTCGAAGACGTTCGTCGATCTCGTGAAGGGGCCCATCGAGACCTCGTACGAGGTGCTCCAGGACGAGGTGATCCTCCGGGGCGACGGCGTCCCGCTCTACAACTTCGGCGCGGTCGTCGACGACGTGACGATGCGGATCAACCTCGTCGCGCGCGGCGACGATCACGTGAACAACACCGCCCGGCAGATCCTCATGTACGAGGCGCTCGGCTATCCCGTCCCGCAGTTCGCGCACCTGCCGATGATCCTCGGCGCGGACAAGACGCGCCTCTCGAAGCGCCACGGCGCGACGAGCGTGACCGCCTACCGCGACATGGGCTACCTGCCCGAGGCGGTCGTGAACTACCTGGTGCGCCTCGGCTGGTCCCACGGCGACCAGGAGATCTTCACCCGCGAGGAGCTCGTCCGGTTCTTCGACTTCAAGGACGTCGGCGCGACCGCGGGCGTGTTCAACCCGGACAAGATGGCCTGGGTGAACCACGAGTGGCTGAAGAAGCTGTCCGACGAGGAGCTCGCGCGGCGCGCGCTGCCCTACTTCCAGGCGGCCGGCCTCCCCGCCGCGGACGACGCGAAGCTCCGGCACGTCTGCGCCGTCGCGCGCGAGCGCGCCCGCACGTTCGGCGAGTACGTGCAGCAGTTCCGCTACTTCTACGCGCCCGTGCAGCTCGACCCGAAGGCGAAGGACAAGTTCCTCACCCAGGACACGAAGCCCATGCTGGAGGCGATCCGGACCGGGATCGCCGCGCTCGATGGCCTCGAGACCGAGGCGATCGAGAAGCTCTTCCACGGGGAGGCGGAGAAGCGCGGGCTCGGGCTCGGCAAGGTCGCCCAGCCCGTGCGCGTGGCGCTGACCGGCGGCACGGCGTCGCCCGGGATGTACGACGTCGTGCAGATCCTCGGGAAGGAAGAGACGCTGAAGCGGCTCGACGACGCCGTGCGCCTGATCGGGTGATCGCCGCTCCGCGCGCTTCATCGACAGCGCGACATCGGGCATGCTCGAGCCTCCCAGCGTCCGGAGGTCGCCATGCGCATCGCGCTCGCCACCACCATCCTGCTCGCCACCGGCTGCGCCACCGCGCCGGCGGTAGGTCCCGGCACGAAGGTCCGGGCCGAGACCCGTCTCGAGTGCGAGGCGCACTGCGAGCGGCTCGGCATGCGGCTCGGGGCCGTCGTCCTCATCCGCAGTGCCGCGGGGTGCGTGTGCGAGCCGCGCGAGGCTCCGCCGGCGACCGGCGCGCCCGCGCCGGGGCCCGCAGCCGAACCCCGGGCCGCGCGCGAGGGCCGCGCGGCAATCGCGGGCGGCGCGCTCGCGATCGCCCTGCAGGAAGAGGCGGTCGCAGAGCAGGACGCAGCCCGTGGCGAGGAGATAGGCCCCCGCGCGGACGCGACGCCCGCGTCCTCGCCGGGCGATCACCGGTAGCGCGGGCCGACGTGGGCGCGGGCTCCGCCCCCGACGTCGCGCGGCGCTGCCCGGGCCGCGCACGCGACGACGTTTCCCCCCGCGAGCGAGCGAGGTTGCGAGGGCGGCCACGCTGGGATACCACCTCCGACTGCATGAGCGACGCCCCGCGCCCCTCGAACTTCCTCGCCGACATCGTCGAGGCGGACCTCCGCGCCGGCAAGAACGGCGGCCGGGTGGTCACGCGCTTCCCGCCCGAGCCGAACGGGTTCCTGCACATCGGCCACGCGAAGTCGATCCTCCTCAACTTCGGGCTCGCGCAGGCGTACGGCGGGCGCACGCACCTGCGCTTCGACGACACGAACCCGGTCACCGAGGAGACCGAGTACGTGGAGGCGATCCAGGCGGACGTGCGCTGGCTCGGGTGCGAGTGGGGCGAGCACCTCTACTACGCGTCGGACTTCTTCGAGCGGATGTACGGGTGCGCCGAGCGGCTCGTGCGCGAGGGGAAGGCGTACGTCGACGAGCAGACGCAGGACCAGATCCGCGAGCAGCGCGGCAGCTTCGAGCGGCCGGGCGTGAACAGCCCGTTCCGCGACCGGCCGCCGGCGGAGAGCCTGGCCCTGCTGCGCCGCATGCGCGCGGGCGAGCTCGAGAATGGCGCGGCCGTGCTCCGCGCGAGGATCGACATGGCGCACCCCAACGTGCTCATGCGCGATCCGCTCCTCTACCGGATCCGGCACGCGCACCACCACCGGACCGGCGACACCTGGTGCATCTACCCGATGTACGACTTCGCGCACCCGCTCGAGGACGCGTTCGAGGGCGTGACGCACTCGATCTGCACGCTCGAGTTCGAGTCGAACCGCGAGCTGTACGACTGGGTGCTCGACAACCTCGGCCCGTGGGATCCGCGGCCGCGCCAGTACGAGTTCGCGCGGCTCGCGCTCGGCTACACGGTGATGTCGAAGCGCAAGCTCCTCCAGCTCGTGAACGAGAAGCGGGTCTCGGGCTGGGACGACCCGCGCATGCCCTCGATCGCGGGGATGCGCAGGCGCGGCGTGACGCCGGAGGCGCTGCGCGACTTCGCCGAGCTCATCGGCGTCGCGAAGAACAACAGCGTCGTCGACATCGGCAAGCTCGAGTTCGCCATCCGCGGCGATCTCGAGCGGCGCACGCCGCGCGCGCTCGCGGTCCTGAACCCGCTGCCGCTCGTCGTCGAGAGCTGGCCCGAGGGCCAGATCGAGGAGCTGGACGTCCCGTGGTGGCCCGCCGAGCCGGCGCGCGGCGGCAGCCGCAAGGTCCCCTTCGGCCGGGAGCTCGTCATCGAGCGCGAGGACTTCGCGGAGGAGCCGCCGAAGGACTGGAAGCGGCTCGCGCCGGGGCGCGAGGTACGGCTCGCCGGCGGCTACGTCGTGCGCTGCGAGGGGGCGGTGCGCGACGCCTCCGGCGCGATCACGGCGGTCCGCTGCACGCACGATCCCGCCTCGCGCGGCGGCGGCGAGCGGCGCAAGGTCTCTGGCACGATCCACTGGGTCCACGCGACGCGCTCGCTGCCCGCGGAGGTTCGGCTCTACGACCGGCTCTTCGCGGTCGAGCAGCCGGACGCGGAGCCCGACTTCCTCGCCGCGCTGAACCCCGGCTCGCTCGTCGTCGCGAAGGGCGCGCGCGTGGAGCCCGCGCTGGCCGAGGCGGCGCCGGGCACCCGCTGGCAGTTCCTGCGCCAGGGCTACTTCTTCGTGGACCCGGTCGACTCGCGGCCGGGCGCGCCGGCGTTCAACCGGACCATCTCGCTCAAGGATACGTGGGCACGGCAGGCGGCCGCGAGCGACACCCGCAGCGCCGGCAAGAAGGAGGCGCCCGCACCGGCGCCGCGCGCGACCGACGGTGCGGCGGGCGGCGGCGGCGACGTGACGGCCACGCGGAAGGGCCGCCCCGAGCTTCGCGCCGAGGCGCGCGCTGCGAACCCGGAGCTCGCCGCGCGCTTCGCGCGCTACACGGGCCCGCTCGCGCTCTCCGAGGACGAGGCCGACCTCCTCTCGGGTGACGCGTCGCTCGCAACGTACTTCGACGCGGCGGTCGCGGTCCACCCGAACGCGCGCTCGGTGGCGCGCTGGCTCCTGAACGATCTCTCGGGCGCCGCGCGCGATCGCGAGCTCGGCTCGCTCCCGCTCGCGCCCGCCGAGTTCGGCCGGTTCGTCGCGCTCGTCGACGCGGGCCGGCTCACGCCGGCGGCGGGCAAGGCGCTCCTCGCCGAGCTCGTCGAGAAGGGCGGCGACCCCGAGGCGCGCATGAAGGCGCTCGGCCTCGAGAAGGTGGACGACCGCGGGGCCGTCGAGGCGGCGGTAGTGCGCGCCCTACAGGCGCGCCGGGCCGAGGCGGACCGCTACCGCGCCGGCGAGAAGAAGCTCTTCGGCGTGCTCGTCGGCGCGGCCATGCGCGAGACCGGCGGCGCCGCGGACGCGGCGCTCGTGCGGAAGGTGCTCGAGGAGAAGCTCGGGTAGGCTGGGGCACCCGTGGGAACGCGCGCCGCGAGGCTCGACGGCGCCTGGCGCGACGTGCTCGAGGTCGAGCGGCTTCTCGGAGCGGCTCGCGATCCCTGAGAAGCTCGCGGTGGATGCTCCGCCCGGCGGTTGACCGAGCGGCCGGTGTTCTCGCCGGCGGGGTGCCGGCCCCCAACAGGCACGCGCCCGTCCGGAGCGACCGAGTCAGACTCGCGCCATCCCGCTCCCGAGGAGGAAGGTCATGGCCGCGAAGAAGATCCTCATGCTCGTCGGCGACTACGTCGAGGATTACGAGGCGATGGTGCCGTTCCAGATCCTGACGATGGTCGGTCACACCGTCCACACCGTCTGCCCGGGGAAGAAGGGCGGCGACACGGTGAAGACGGCGGTGCACGACTTCGTCGGAGACCAGACGTACACGGAGCTACCGGGGCACCGCTTCGCGGTCACCACGACGTTCGAGGAGATCCGCCCTGGCGACTACGACGCGCTCGTCATCCCCGGCGGGCGTGCGCCGGAGTACCTGAGGCTCAACCCGCGCGTGATCGAGATCGTCCAGTCGTTCGCGCGCGCCGACAAGCCGATCGCGTCGATCTGCCATGGCGCGCAGATCCTGGCCGCCGCCGGGGTCCTGAAGGGGAAGACCTGCCTCGCCTATCCCGCGGTCGGACCGGAGTGCGTCCTCGCCGGCGCGCGCTTCGGCGAGGTGAACGCGACGGCATCGAACGCGCTCAC
>DATIDF010000025.1:0-7214 GCA_035456445.1 Anaeromyxobacter sp. | reverse complement strand
GTTGCGCTGGAACCACTTCCTCGAGGATCAGCTCGGGTTCGCGGCTGCCGACGGCGGCGAGCTCGTCGCGCCCGCGCCCTGGCTCATCGGCGAGTCCGGCTGGCGCGCGCTCGCGGCGGCGTTCCTGACCGTATGACGGCGTCACCCGCTCGCATGGGGCCTGCTGCGGCACGCGCTGCCTGCCTGCGCCGGGCGGCCTCGTCGTTGCGCTCCTCGACGTGCCTTACAGGCACGCCTGCGGTGCTCACTCCTCGGGGCGCCCGGCTCGGCGACGGCATCGCGCGCCTCGCGACGGCTCCACGCAAGCGACGGACGCCGTACAGCTCGCGAAGGAATCGGCGGACGCCGCGAGCTCGTCTCTCCCGGCTGCGCGCCGGGCGGGCCTCTGTTATCCTCCCCGGCCTCATGCGCCTCCCCGCTGCCCTCGCGCTGTCGGTCCTCCTCGCCGCGTGCGGCTCGAAGCGCGTCAGCTTCTCCGGCCAGCTCAAGTACGGCGCGACCGCCGAGGCCAACTACGAAGCCGGCGTCGACGAGCTGAAGCACGACAACTACGCCGAGGCGGTGAAGTTCTTCGAGTACGTGAAGACCAAGTACCCGTTCTCGAAGTACGCGCCGCTCTCGGAGCTGCGGCTCGCGGATCTCAAGTTCGACCAGGATCGGTACGTCGAGGCCGCCGACGCGTACCAGCAGTTCGTCACGATGCACCCGACGCACGAGGAGGTCGACTACGCGGAGTTCCGCGTCGGCGTCTCCCACCTGCGCGACGCCCCGAGCGACTTCGCGCTGTTCCCTCCCTCGTATGAGAAGGATCAGCGCCAGGTCGAGAAGGCCGCCCGGGCGTTGCGCGACTTCGTGCAGGCGAAGCCCGACTCGAAGTACTCGCCCGAGGGGAAGCGGCTCCTCGCCCAGGCGGAGGGGCGGCTCGCGGCCCACGAGTGGTACGTCGGCGAGTACTACTTCAAGCGCAAGCACTGGGCCGGCGCGGCGGGTCGGTACGAGGCGCTCGTCTCGAAGTTCCCGGGGTCCCGGCACGAGGCGGAGGCGCTCATGAAGCTCGCGCACTCCTACCTCGAGATCGACGAGAAGCACCGCGCCCGCACGGCCCTCCAGAAGCTCATCGTGAAGCACCCGCAGGACCCGCGGCGACCGGAGGCGGAGAAGCTCCTTGCGTCGATCCGGTGAGCCGCCGGCCGCGGCGCCGCCGCCGGAGCTCGGCGAGCGCGCCCGCGGCCGTCGCGAGCGAGCGGCGCGCGTCGGGGCCCCGCACCTCGTCCCGTCGCTCCTCGCGCTCGCGGCCGCGCTCGCCGCCTGGGCGCTCTGGGGCAAGGTCTCCTGCCGCGACGCGGGGCTCGCGCTGTCGAGCCCGGAGACGCAGGTGAAGGCCGCGCTCGCGCGGCAGGACCGCGCCCGGGTGCCGGACGTCTACGGCTTCCGCGCCGGCGGCACCGCGTCCATGCGCTCGGTGAGCTACTCGGACGTGGCCATCTCGATGGACGGCGGCACGGCGCGCGTCGTCGCGCTCGTCGAGGCGGAGGGCGACGTGGCGTGGCAGGAGGAGCGGGCGCGGCTCTCGTACGTCGGGCGCGAGGCGTTCCAGATGAGCCGCTGCAGCGCCGCCGGCTGGTGCGCCGACGGGCGGCAGTTCGCGGGCGTGAAGGGCGTGCTCGCGACGCTGTTTCGCCGCGAGGACGCGTTCAACGGGCGAGACCCGGAGGCGTACGAGCGGCTCGTGTCGGAGCGCTACTCCGGAGCCGGCGGGAAGCCGGCGCTCGTCGCCCGGCTGCGCGACGATCTCCGCGACGGGCCGCCGGCGCGCGTGCGGATCGTCGCCTGGCAGATCCGGGTCGAGCGGGATCGCGCGATCGTGGGCGAGGACTACGAGCTCACGATCGGCGAGGACGCTCCGCGCACCCTGCGCGCTCGGTACGAGCTCGCGCGCGAGGGGGAGCGCTGGGCGATCGTGTCCGGACTCTGATGTCGCCGCCGGACACGCTGGCGCCCCGCCGGCTCGCTTCGCTCGCTGTCAGCCGCGGTGGCCGTGCTAGGCTGCGCGGCCGGGAGGGTCTCGTGGACGACACCCTGAAGCAGGCGTTCGCGCTCGGACGCGCGTACTACTTGAAGAAGGACTACGGCCTCGCGGAGACGTACCTGACGCAGGTCGTGGAGGCGAACCCGGCGTTCGCCGACGTCTACAACATGCTCGGGGTCGTCTACCACGATCAGGGGCAGTACCAGAAGGCGCTGCGGGCGTTCGAGGCGGCGCTGCGGCTCAACCCCGGGTACACCGACGCCGCGCTGAACCTCGCGGTCACTTACAACGACACGGGCAAGTACCGCGAGGCGCAGGAGACCTACCGGCACGCGCTCTCGCGCTCCGGCGCCTCGCACGGGAAGCTCGATCGGTACGTGCAGGGCAAGCTCGCCAACATGTACGCCGACATCGGCGACGTGTACCTCTCGGCCGGGCTCCACGAGGAGGCGATCGCCGAGTACCGCCGCGCGCTCGCGCTCGGCCCCGCGTTCTGCGACCTCCGCGCGAAGCTCGCGGGCGCGCTGCGCGACGGCGGCGATCGGGAGGCGGCCATCCGCGAGTACGAGGAGGTCGTGCGGCAGAACCCGTCCTACGTGCTCGCGCGCCTGAACCTCGGCCTCGCGCTCTACGGCGGGGGGCGCAAGGACGACGCGATCGCGCAGTGGCGCGCGGTCCTCGAGATCTCGCCCGGCAACCGGAACGCGGAGCTGTACCTCCAGGTCGCGGGGGCGTGACGGCGCCGATCACTCGAGTTGAGCCCGTGCACGAGCCCGCGCCCGCGCCCGAGAGGAAACCGGGCTCGGGGTCGGGCTCGTTCACGTTCACGGGATCGCTCCAACCGAGAGCTGCCCGAGCGCGTTGCCCCCGGGTGCGCGCGCGGGTATGGAGAGCGCATGGAGCCCGAGAAGAAGATCCGCCTCACGAGCTTCAGCCACGGCGCGGGTTGAGCCTGCAAGATCCGCCCGGCGGATCTGGCGCAGGTGCTGCGCCACGTGCCCAGGATCGATGACCCGCGCGCGCTCGTCGGGACCGAGACGCGCGACGACGCCGCCGTGTACCGGCTCTCGGACACCGAGGCGATCGTCGAGACGGTCGACTTCTTCACGCCCGTCGTGGACGATCCGTACTGGTTCGGCCGCATCGCCGCGGCGAACGCGCTCTCCGACGTGTGGGCGATGGGCGCGCGGCCGCTCTTCGCGCTGAACCTCGTCGGCTGGCCGGTCGCGAAGCTCCCGATGGAGCTGCTCGGAGAGGTCCTGCGCGGCGGCGCGGAGTCGGCGCGGCTCGCCGGTGCGCCCGTCCTCGGGGGCCACTCGATCGACGACCCCGAGCCCAAGTACGGGATGGCGGTCACCGGCATCGTCCACCCCGACCGCGTCCTCCGGAACGTGGGCGCGCGCGCGGGCGACGTGCTCCTCCTCACGAAGCCGCTCGGGAGCGGGATCGCGACCACCGCGATCAAGGCGGAGAAGGCCGACGCGGCACTCGTCGATCGCGCCATCGAGGTGATGAGCGCGCTCAACCGTACGGCGGGGGAGCTCCTCGCCGCGAGCGGCGCGGTGCACGCGCTCACCGACGTCACCGGGTTCGGGCTCCTCGGCCACGGATGGGAGATGGCGGAGGGCTCGGGGGTCACCCTGCGGCTCCGCGCCGAGGCGATCCCCGTGATCCCGGGCGTCCGCGAGCTCGCCGCGCAGGACGTGGTGCCGGGCGGCTCGCGCGCGAACCTGCGCTGGGTCCGGCCGAACGTGCTCGTCGCGGAGGGCCTCCACCCCGCGACCGCCATCGTCCTCGCCGACGCGCAGACGAACGGCGGGCTCCTCGCGGCGGTCGACCGCGCCCGCGCCGGCGGGCTCCTGGAGGCGCTCCGCGCCGCCGGCGTGGCCGCGGTCGAGATCGGCGAGGTGGTCGCGGGTGAGCCCCCGCGGATCGAGGTCCTCTAGGCGCCGCCTTCGGGGCGCCGAGCGCCCGTCTGCTACAATCCGCGGCGATGCTCGCCGGGATCGCCGCCGCGCTCCTCCTCGCCGCCGCGCCGCGCGCGCCCGCGTTCGTCGCCGTCGTGGACCCGGGCCATGGCGGGGATCAGGAGGGAGCGCTCTCGCCCGCGGGCGACCGGGAGAAGGACGTCGCGCTCGCGATCGCCCGTCGCGTCGCCGCGCGGCTGCGCGCCATCGGCGCGAAGGTGATCCTCACCCGCACCGGCGACATCGCCGTACCGCTCGCGAACCGGGCCGCCGTCGCGAACGCGCTCCGCGCCGATCTGTTCGTCTCGGTGCATCTCAACTCGATGCCCTCGGCGGAGGCGCGCAAGCACTCCACGGGCGTCGAGACCTACTTCCTCTCGGCCGACGCCACCGACGCCTCCGCCACGGCGGTCGCCGCGCGCGAGAACGCCGACCGCCTCGCGGGCGAGCCCGAGCTCGACCCCGCCGATCCCGTCGCGGCGATCCTGCAGGACCTCGAGGACCAGGACGCGCTCGCGGGGTCGTCGCGGCTCGCGTACGCGGTGCACGAGAAGCTCGTCGCCGGGCTCGGGGCGGAGGATCGCGGCGTGAAGCAGGCGCCGTTCTACGTGCTCGCCGGCGCGCGCATGCCGGCGGTGCTCCTCGAGGTCGGCTTCATCTCGCACGAGGCCGAGGCGGCGCGACTCCGCGCGCCCGAGTACCAGGAGCGGATCGCCGCCGCGGTCGCGGACGGCGTCGTCGCCTGGCGGAACGCGTCGCGTCGCGCGAGTCGTTAGAACGGGGACTGCGTCCCCGGGCTTCTTGCCGGGGGACGCCAACGACGCGTCCCCCGGTCCCCCGGCTCGCTCCGGCGCAGCCTCATCCGGCTGCGCCTGCGCTCGCGCTACCCCCCCCGCTCGCCGGGTCCCGTGCGCCACCGCGGACGGCTTCGCCGCGAACGCGGTGGCGCCCCGGCGGGCTCGCTTCGCTCGCCGGCGCGGCCACCGTTCAGCACGACCGTTCCGGCCCCGGAAGCGTGGCGGCGGCGGTGCGCCCGTGCTATCTCGCCGGCCCATGCGCACGAACGGTCGCGGCCAGCGGGATCTCCGGAACGTCGTCCTCGAGCCCGGCGTGTCGAAGCACGCGGAGGGCTCCTGCCTCGCGCGCTTCGGCGACACGCACGTGCTCTGCACCGCGTCGATCGACGAGAAGGTCCCGCCGCACGTCTACGGCACGGGCGCGGGCTGGGTCACCGCGGAGTACGGGATGCTGCCACGCTCGACGCACGAGCGGATGGCCCGCGAGGCCGCGCGCGGCAAGCAGGGCGGGCGGACGCTCGAGATCCAGCGGCTCATCGGCCGCGCGCTGCGCGCCGCCATCGACCTGCGCGCGCTCGGCACGCGCACGATCACGCTCGACTGCGACGTCATCCAGGCCGATGGCGGAACGCGCACCGCGGCGATCACGGGCGGCTACGTGGCGCTCGCCCTCGCCGTCCGGGCGCTCCAGCAGAAGAAGACGATCGCGCGGAACCCGATGGTGCGGAGCGTCGCGGCGGTGTCGGTCGGCATCGTCGAGGGAGAGGTCTGCGTCGATCTCGACTACGACGAGGACTCGACGGCAGAGGTGGACATGAACGTGGTCGCCACCGGCGACGGCGCGCTCGTCGAGGTGCAGGGCACCGCCGAGGGCAAGCCATTCCGCCGCGCCGATCTCGATCGGATGGTCGATGCGGCGCTCGAGGCGATCGGCCGGCTCAAGGAGCGCCAGGAGCAGGCGCTGCGGGGGTAGGCGGGTGGATCTGCTCTTCGCGACGACGAACCCCGGCAAGCTCCGCGAGCTCCGCCGGCTCGTGGCCGGGCTCGCGATCCGCGTCGTGTCGCCGGAGGACCTCTCGCGCGCGCTGCCGGACGTCGACGAGGACGGCGGCACGTTCCAGGAGAACGCGGAGAAGAAGGCGTCCGCGTACGCGCGGCTCGCCGGGATGCACGCGCTCGCCGACGACTCCGGCCTTTCCGTGGACGCCCTCGGCGGCGCGCCCGGGGTCCGCTCCGCGCGCTGGTCCGACGAGGAGCCCGGGCCCGTGCCGGCGAGCGCCGTGTGCGAGCTCGCCGGGGCTGCCGCGGCCGAGCTCGGGCCGCTCGCGGGCCGCGCGGCGCGGGACGAGCGGAACAACGACAAGCTGCTCCGCTCGCTCGCCGGGCTGCCCGGCGAGCGGCGCCGCGCGGCCTACCAGGCGGTCCTGTCGGTGGCGCGCCCCGACGGCGCGATCGTCGCAAGCGTGACCGGGACCTGTCGAGGGAGCATCGGCCTCGCGCGCCGCGGGACCGACGGGTTCGGCTACGATCCGCTCTTCGTCCCCGACGGGCAGGGCGGGCGGACGATGGCGGAGCTCTCACCCGAGGAGAAGGACGCGATCTCGCACCGCGGCGCCGCGTTCCGGAAGATCCGCCCCGTGCTCGAGCAGCTCGCGCGCGGCGCTTGACGGCGCGGCGGCGAGAGGCTAGAGACTGCCGTTCTCGGAGACGCGGGGGCCTCGGGCTCCTTCTTGTTCCCGGGGCGTAGCGCAGCCTGGTAGCGCGCCTGCCTTGGGCGCAGGAGGTCGCGGGTCCGAATCCCGCCGCCCCGATCTTTGACAGCATGGGATGGCCGGGACCGCCGGGCAGCTCGCGGCGGTCCCAACGCAGCATGGCGCTCGCTCGCGAGGAGCATAGGTTTCGCGCCCGCGCCCGTAGCTCAGTTGGCCGGGGCCCGGGGCCAGCACTGGCCCCGTACGATCCTCCGCCCGCCGGCGAGGTGACGCTTCGATTTCACGCGCCCGTAGCTCAGTTGGCCGGGGCCCGGGGCCAACACTGGCCCCGTACGATCTTCGGCCTGCCAGGCGAGGTGACGCTTCGATTTCACGCGCCCGTAGCTCAGTCGGATAGAGCGTCGGCCTTCGAAGCCGCAGGTCGGGGGTTCGATTCCCTCCGGGCGCGCCAATTTCGTTGTTTACGGTGAGTATAGCTCAATCGGTAGAGCACTGGACTGTGGATCCGGGGGTTAAGGGTTCGAGCCCCTTTACTCACCCCATTTGCCTAAAGGCGGATGCGCCCGTAGCTCAGCTGGCCGGGGTCCGGGGCCAACACTGGCCCCGTACGATCTCTCATTCGTGATCAAGGTACCGGCGACCTTCACGCGCCCGTAGCTCAGCTGGCCGGGGTCCGGGGCCAACACTGGCCCCGTACGATCTCTCATTC
>DATIDF010000024.1:0-7657 GCA_035456445.1 Anaeromyxobacter sp. | reverse complement strand
TCGTCGTCGTGCTCCGCGCCGCCCGGATCGTCCCGGAGGATGCGTGGCGCGCGATCGCGGGCCGGGAGGACGACGCGTGAACGCCGACGCGCACCGCGAGCTGATCGAGCGCTTCCGCCGCGCGCTCGGCGCCCGGCTCGGCCTACGTTTCGAGGACGATAAGCTCGAGCTCCTCGCCGAGGTCGCCGAGGAGCGGGTCCGGGCGACGGGGGCTCGCTCGCTGCATGCCTACGTCGGGCGGTTCGCGGCGGGCGCGGACGGCGACGAGGTCCGTGCGCTCGCGGAGAAGCTCACGGTCGGAGAGACGTACTTCTTCCGCAACGCCAACGACATGGACGCGTTCTCGGGCGCGGTGCTGCCGGAGCTCGCGCGCCGGCGGGGAGCCGAGCGGCGGCTGCGGATCCTGTCGGCGGGGTGTGCCTCGGGCGAGGAGCCCTACACGCTCGCGATGCTCGTGCGCTCCGCGCCCCAGCTCGCCTCGTGGGACGTGCGCATCCAGGGGATCGACGTGAACCCCGCCGCGATCGCCCGCGCGCGGGAAGGCCGCTACTCCGCGTGGTCGCTCCGGCAGACCTCGCCCGCGCTGCGCGCGCGCTTCTTCCGCGACGAGGGGCGTGAATTCCGCGTCGTCGACGAGGTGCGCGCGCTCGTCTCGTTCGAGGAGAGGAACCTCGTCGAGGACGATCCAGATCTCTGGGCCGCCGGGAGCTTCGACGTCGTCTTCTGCCGGAACGTCGTGATGTACTTCTCGCCCGAGGTGATCCGTCAGGTCGTCGCGCGCATCGCGCGCGCGCTCGTGCCGGGCGGCTACCTGTTCCTCGGCCACGCCGAGACGCTGCGCGGCGTCTCGAACGAGTACCACCTGCGCCAGTCGCACGGGACCTTCTACTATCAGTCGCGCGGCGACGAAGAGGGCGCGCTCGAGCCCGCGCTCGCCGCGCCGCCCGCCGACGTCCCCTCGACGCCCGCGCCCATCGCCCCCACTGCGCAGGACGGCCAGGCGTCCTGGGTTCAGGCGATCCATGACGCCTCCGAGCGCGTCGCGAAGGTCACGGCGGCGGCTCGTCAGGCGGTGCCCCAGGCCGCGCCGCCCGCGCTCGACGACGGCGCGCGCGTCGCGCTCGCCCTCGAGCTCCTGAAGCGCGAGCGCTTCGGCGACGCGCTTGCCGCCCTCGGCGCCCGGGCGTCATCCGGCGAGGAGGACATCGACGCGTTGCTCCTGCGCGCGGTCCTCCTCACGACGAGCGGAGATGTCGCCGGCGCCGAGCGCGTCTGCGCGCGCATCCTCGAGCGCGACGAGCTCAACGCCGAGGCGCATTACCTGCGTGCGCTCTGCCGCGAGCACGCGGGCGACGTCGCCGCGGCCGCGGATCACGACCGGTACGCGCTCTACCTGGACCCGACGTTCTCGATGCCGCGCCTCCACCTCGGCCTCCTCGCGAAGCGCGCCGGCGACCTCGAGCTCGCCCGCCGCGAGCTCTCCCGGGCGCTGGTATTGCTCGCAGGGGAGGAAGGCTCGCGTATCCTGCTCCTCGGCGGCGGGTTCACGCGCGACGCGCTCCTCGAGGTCTGCCGCGCGGAGCTCGGCGCTTCCGGAGGGACGACGTGAGCGACGACATGGGGCGGGCAGGCAAGGTGGAGGTGCTGCGCGCGGCCTTCGACGCGGCGTTCGCTGCCCCGCCTCGCGGCGCGCGACGCGATCTCGTCCCGCTGCTCGCGATCCGCGCCGGCGGTGACCCGGTCGCGGTGCGGGTGCTCGAGACCGCGGGGCTCCTCCCCGGGAAGGTCATCGTGCCAGTGCCGAGCCGCCGCCCCGAGGTGCTCGGCGTCTGCGGGCATCGCGGGGCGGTCCTCCCGGTCTTCAGCCTTGCCCGGCTGCTCGGTCGCACCGACGCCGGCGAGGCTCCGCGCTGGCTGCTGCTCGCCGGCCGGGAGGAGCGCGTCGGCCTGGCGTTCGCCGCGCTCGACGGGCACGTGCTCGTGGCGCCGTCGGCGCTGCAGCGGGCCGCGGGGGAGGGCGTGGGCCACCTCGCGGAGATCGTCGAGATCGACGGCGCAGGACGGCCGGTGGTGAGCATCCCATCGCTCCTGCGCGCCATCACGGGACACTGACGGGAGAGTGCCATGGAGCGACGGTTCACGTTCACGCAGAAGCTCGCGCTGGGGTTCGCCCTGGTGGTCGCCGTCGCGCTCGCCATCGCGGGGGTCAGCGTCTTCGCGCTGCGAGAGGTGGTGGCGCGAAAGGACGCGGTCATCGATCTCGAGGCGCAGCGGCTCGTGAACGCCGAGCGTCTCAACGCGATGAGCTTCAGGAAAGCGGCGGAGGCCCGGGCGTATCTCATGACGAACGACGTTCGATATTTGGAGGCGATGCGGAGCGCGCGCGCCGAGATGCGCCGGGTCCTCGACGAGCTGCTCGCCAGGGAAGAGGACCCGCAGATGCGCCGCCAGCTCGAGGACGTGGGCCGCATCGAGGAGGAGCACGGCGGCGCGGTGGATGTCATCATCGCGGAGGCGCCCCGGACGAAGCCCGAAGTATCGGCAGCGCGGATCGAGCGGGAGGTGCGCCCGCTCCGGGAGCGGCTCAACGCCGGGGTGGCGACCTACGTCGCCCACGAGCGTGAGGTGCTCGAGGCGCAGCGGCGAGAGTCCACCGAGGCGGCGTCGAGCGCGATCCGGATGGTCGTGCTCCTCTCCGTCGCCGGCGTTGTGCTCGCCGCCGTGGTCGCGCTCCTGCTCGGGCGCACCCTCGCGCGGCAGATCGCCGGCGCGGTGCGGCACGTCGAGACCTCCTCCGCCGAGCTCAAGGCCGCGGCGGGGCAGCAGGCGACGGGGGCCAAGCAGCAGGCGACGGCGATGGCCGAGATCACGACCACCATCAACGAGCTGCTCGCCACGTCTCGCCAGATCTCCGAGAGCGCGCAGCGCGTCGCGTCGATCGCCTCCGACACCGCGTCCGCGGCGCGCACGGGGGATCACGCGGTCCAGCGTAGCCAGGAGGCGGTGGGGGGCATCCGCCGCCAGGTGGAGCTCATCGTGAACCACATGCTCGACCTCGGCCGGAAGTCGCAGCACATCGGCGGAGTGGTCGAGATCATCAACGAGCTCGCGGAGCAGACGAACATCCTCGCCATCAACGCCACCATCGAGGCGGCCGGGGCGGGCGAGGCGGGCAAGCGGTTCCAGGTGGTCGCGGAGGAGATCCGCAAGCTCGCGGATCGGGTGGCGGGATCAACGAAGGACGTCCGCGTGCTCGTCGACGAGATCCGCGCGGCGGTGAACACCACCGTGATGGCGACCGAGAGCGGCTCCAAGGCGGCCGAGGCGGGCGCGCGCCAGTTCACGGATCTCGCCGCAGCGTTCTCGCAGATCGCGCGGCTCGTCGGGATGACCACCGACTCCGCGCGCGAGATCGAGCTCTCGACGAAGCAGCAGTCCACCGCGGTCGAGCAGGTGAACGAGGCGATCGCCAACGTGGCGCAGGCGACGCGCGAGGCGGAGGCGAGCTCCGGCCAGTCGCTCCAGACCGCGTCCGAGCTCGCCACGATGTCCCGCGATCTCGCCCGGCTGGTCCAGACGCGCGAAGCCGCCTGAGCGATGGCCAAGGACCGCTACAAGTACTTCCGCATCGAGGCGCGCGAGCTGCTCGACGGGCTCTCGCGCGGGCTCCTCGAGCTCGACCGGTCCCCCGCGGATCGGGCGGTGGTTGCGCGCCTGCTGCGGCTCGCCCACACGCTGAAGGGCGCAGCGCGCGTGGTCCAGCAGCAGGCCATCGGCGACCGGGCGCACGCAGCGGAGGACGCGCTCGCCGCGCACCGCGACGAGGGTGCCCCGCCCGTGCCGCGCGAGCGGACCGACGAGCTCCTGCGGCTCGTGGACGAGATGGCGGCGGCGGTCTCGGCGCTCGATCTGCCGTCGCAGGCGGCACCGGCCGTGCCGCGGTCCGCCGGCGGCGTGGCGGCGCCCGAGCGCGTGGAGGAGCCGATCCGCACGGTGCGCGTCGACCTCCTCGAGGTGGACGCCGTGGTGGAGACCGCGCTCGAGGCGAGCGTCCACGTCGCGACGCTCCGGCGGCAGCTCGGGCGGCTCGATCATGCGAAGGAGATCGCGGGCGCCATCGCCGATCAGCTCTCGGCGCGGCGCGCCGACGGCGACGGGGCGGCGTCCGTCACCCGGCTGCGGCCGCTCGTGGACGAGCTCTCGCGGGCGCTCGAGGGCGCACAGCGCGCGCTCGAGACCCGGGCGGATCAGGCCGAGCGCGAGCTCGGGGAGATCCGGGGCGCCGCCGACCGGCTCCGGCTCCTGCCGGCGCGGGCGATCTCCGGTCCGCTCGAGCGCGCCGCGCGGGACGCGGCGCGCGCGGTCGACCGCGAGGTGACGTTCGAGATGGCGGGGGGCGGCGTGCGCGTGGACGCGAACGTCCTCACCGCGATCCGCGAGGCGTTCCTGCACGCCGTCCGCAACGCCGTCGCGCACGGTATCGAGCCCGCCGCGGAGCGCGCCGCCCGCGGGAAGCCGCCGGTGGGCCGCGTCCGCGTGGAGGTCGAGCGGCGGGGAACCCGCGTCGTGTTCCGCTGCCGCGACGACGGCCGCGGCGTGGACCTCGAGGCGGTCAGGACCACCGCCGCGCGCAAGGGGCTCGTCACCGCGGGCGAGGCCGCCGGGCTCGACGACGCCGCGCTCTCCGCGCTCCTCCTGCGCGGCGGCATCTCGACCAGCGCCACCGTCACGGACGTCTCGGGGCGCGGCGTCGGCCTCGACGTCGTGCGCGACGTCGCCGCGCGCCTCCAGGCGGAGGTGGCGCTGCGCACCGAGCGCGGGCGCGGCACCGACGTCGAGGTGGTCGTGCCGGTGTCGCTCACGGCCCTCACCGCGCTGCAGGTCGAGGCCTCGGGTGCGGTGGCGGTGCTGCCGCTCGACGCGGTCCGCAGCGCGACGTTCCTCGAGTCGAGCAAGGTGACGCGGACGGCGGAGGGCGCCGCCGTTGCCTACCGAGGCGCGCTGGTGCCGTTCGTGACGCTCGCAAGCGTGCTCGGGCGCCCCCCGCCGGCAGAGCCCCGGCGCGCCTGGTCTGCGGTCGTCGTCGAGGCTCCCGGCGGCCGCGTCGTCCTCGGGACCGATCGGCTGGTGGGCACCGCGGAGGTCGTCGTTCAACCGCTGCCCGGGTTCATGCAGCTCGATCCCGGAGTGGCGGCGGCGGTGCTCGACGGCGAGGGGAACCCGCGTCTCGTGCTCGATCCGGCGGGGCTCGTCGCGGCGGCGCGAGGGCGCGCCACGGGCGAGGAGGAGGCCCCCGCGCCGCGCGCCCCGATCCTCGTCATCGACGACTCCCTCACGACGCGCATGCTGGAGCAGAGCATCCTCGAGTCCGCCGGCTACGAGGTGGACGTCGCCGTCTCCGCGGAGGAGGCGCTCGACAAGGCGCGGGCGCGCCGGTTCGGCCTGTTCCTCGTCGACGTCGAGATGCCCGGGATGGACGGGTTCGAGTTCGTCCGCGTCACGCGCGCAGAGCCGAGGCTCTCGTCGACCCCCGCCATCCTCGTGACCTCGCGGAGCGCGCCGGAGGACCGCGCCCGCGGCCTCGGGGCGGGAGCGAGCGCGTACATCGTGAAGAGCGAGTTCGATCAGGGGCGCCTGCTCGCGACCATCGAGGAGCTCCTCCAGTGAAGCCGATCCGCGTGCTCGTCGTGGAGGACTCGCTCACCGTCCGCAAGCGCCTCGTGGAGGTGCTCTCGTCGGATCCCGAGCTCATGGTGGTCGGCGAGGCGGAGGACGGGCGGCGCGGCATCGAGCTCTGCCAGCGGATCCGGCCCGATGTCGTGACGCTCGACATGATGATGCCCGTGATGACGGGCGTCGCCGCGGCCGAGTACATCATGGCGTACTGCCCGACGCCGATCCTGGTCGTGTCCGCGTCGACGAACCGCGGCGAGCTGTTCCGGACCTACGACGCGCTCGCGGCGGGCGCCATCGACGTGCTCGACAAGCCGGTCGGGACGGAGCCCGACGGCGAGTGGGAGGAGCGGCTCCGCAGGACGGTGAAGCTCGTCTCGAAGATCAAGGTGATCACGCACCCGCGCGCGCGGCTCGCCCTGTCGCGTCCGGGCGCCCCGTCCGTCCCGTCGGTGGAATCGGTGGGGCGGACGTCCCTCGTCGCGATCGGCGGATCCACCGGCTCGCCCGGCGCGATCGTGGAGATCCTCCACCGCCTCCCGCCGGACTTCCCGCACGCCATCCTGCTCGTCGTGCACATCAACGAGCCGTTCGGCGCCGCCTTCGCCGATTGGCTGGATGGGCTCTCCCCGGTCCGTGTCCGGTACGCGCGCGACGGCGAGCGCCTCTCGGAGCGCGGGCGGGCGACGGTGCTCATGGCGCCGCCGGGCCGGCACCTCGTGGTCGAGCGTGGAGCCCTCCGGCTCGAGAACGGTCCCGAGCGGCACAGCTGCAAGCCGTCCGTCGACGTGCTGTTCGAGTCCGTCGCGCGCGACTGCGGCGCCGAAGCGCTCGCATGCCTGCTCACCGGGATGGGCCGCGATGGCGCGCAGGGCCTCCTCTCCATCCGCCGGGCGGGCGGTGCCACGATCGCCCAGGACGAGGCGACGTCGGTGGTGTTCGGCATGCCCCGTGAGGCCATCCTCCTGGGCGCGGCGCAGCGGGTCCTGCCGGTCCATGAGATCGGCGCGGCGATCGCCGCGCGCGGCGGCGCGGCCGGGAGGCCGCCATGACCGCGGTCCTCGTCGTCGACGACAGCCTGACGGTACGGATGCACCTCGAGGAGGCGTTCTCGGCGGCGGGGTTCGAGCCGGTCCTCGCCGCCGACGTCGCGAGCGCGCGCCGCGCCCTCGACGCCAGGCCGTTCGCGCTCGCCGTGCTCGACGTGCTCCTCCCCGACGGCGACGGGCTCGAGCTGCTCGCCGAGATCAAGCGCTCGCCGCAGCACGCCGGCACGCCGGTCGTGCTCCTCTCCACCGAGGCAGAGGTCCAGCACCGCGTCCGCGGCCTCCAGACCGGCGCGGACGAGTACGTGGGCAAGCCGTACGACGCCGCGCACGTCGTGGCCCGAGCCCGCGAGCTCGTCCGCCGCCGCGCCGGCTTCGTCGGTCCGGGCGTCGCCGCCCGCCCGGTGCTGGTGGTCGACGACAGCGTCACCGCCCGCGAGGAGCTGCGGGCGGAGCTGGAGCTGGCAGGGTTCGCGGTCCTGACGGCGGGCTCGGGGGAGGAGGGGCTCCGGCTCGCCGCCGAGCGCCTCCCGCGCGCCATCGTCGTCGACGGCGTGATGCCCGGGATGGACGGCGCGACGTTCATCCGGGAGATCCGCGCCGACGCGGCGCTCCGCACGACGCCCTGCATCCTGCTCACCGCGTCGGGGTCCGTCGGAGAGCTCCGCGCCCTCGACGCGGGTGCGGATGCCTACGTCCGCAAGGACGAGGACGGGAACGAGCTCGTGCTCGCGCGGCTGCAGGCGCTGCTCCGGGGCGCGACGTCGGCGCCGGCGCTCGTCGCGGCCGGGGCGCTCGCGCCGAAGCGCATCCTAGTCGTGGGCGCGGAGGCGACGCCGCTCGGGGCCGTCGCCGAGCCGCTCCGGGACGACGGGCACGACGTGGTGTGCGCCGCCTCGGCCGACGAGGCGCTGGCGCTGCTGGCCGTCGATCGCGTC
>DATIDF010000023.1:0-3089 GCA_035456445.1 Anaeromyxobacter sp. | reverse complement strand
CCTCGCCTAACCGGCCGTCCGTCGCGCGACAAGTCCCACCGATCGGATGGCGCCGCTGCGGCAGAGCGGGGCGCACTGACCGCAGCCGACGCAGCCCTCCGGATCGATCGACATGGAGTCGCCCCCCGGATCGGAGAGCGCTACGCAGCCGAGATCGAGGCAGCGGCCACACCGGTTGCACCGCGCGGACTCGACCAGGAATGGAGGCCTGGGCGCCTCGTGCCGCGCGCACTCGGCGAGGGCGACGAGCGCCACGGGGCCACGCGCGAGAGCTTCCGACACGACCCGCTCGGCGTCCGTGGCGCTCGCGTCGACGGGAAGGGCGACAACGCTCGCGCCCGCCGCCGCGAGTGCGTCCGAGACGGCGACGGCGCGGTGCGGGCCGCGATCCGCGACGGCGAGCAGCGCGACGGCTCGCCCCTGGGCGACGAGCGAACCGGGGTCGACGAGCGCCTCGACCGCGCCGGCGAGCCGAGCGACGCGACCGGGAGCCGCTCCGGGATCGGCGGCGACCGGCGGCGCGCACCCGAGTCCACCCTGCACGGTGAGCCCCGCGCGCCGCAGCGCCCGCAGGAGTCCCAGCTGCCGGCACCCGGCGCACCCGGCGTCCTCGAAGGGCCGGCCCGCCGCCGCAATGCGCGAGCGAGGCGCTATCGCGTCCGTGGACACCGGCGCCAGCTTACCCCGCGGCTCCGAGGGGACGCGCGCCCCGCAACGGGGAGGCGACGCGACCCATACTGAGGGCGGAATCCGATCCGCTGCACGCCGCCATTCGAGACGAGCTGCGACGACGCTCGAGGACGTGAGGCTGAACGAGACGAACGCGGTCGGCCAGGAGAACACGAAGGGCCCGAAACCGGTGCGGTTTCGAGCCCTTCCGAGAGAGGCACCGGGCGGATTCGAACCGCCGAATACGGGTTTTGCAGACCCGGGCCTTACCACTTGGCGACGGTGCCGTACCGAGGCGCCTTTGTAGCGGAGGGCTGGGACGGCGTCAACGCGCGGAGCGCCTGGCAGCCGGGTCGCCGTTCGGCTGCGATCGGACCTCCGCCCGCGCGACCGCGATGCCCCGCGCACGGAGCGACTCGAGGAGCCCGGGCAGCTCGGCCGCGGCGGCGCGCTGCAGCGTCGCGTGTGGGCGGAGCACGACCTCCAGGCCTCCCGCGCCGCGGCGTAGATCGACCGAGAGCGCGCGTCCGAGCGAGAGGGACAGTGGCTCACCCTCGCGCACCCGCGCCGCCTCGATGGCGACGGGCAGCGTCCGGACGACCGCGCGCAGCTCCGATGTCCCCTCGACGCGGACCGGCGCCGGCGGCTGCGGCTGCATCATCGCCGGAGCTGGGGCGGGCGCCTGGCGCTCCGCCTCTCCGAAGACCTCGCGCCGCTCGCGCAGCATCCCGCTCGCGCGCTCCGATGAGGCGCGGCGGGTACCGAGCGCCACGGTGGGCTCGCCGGCGCGCTCGACGCCCCCTGCGTCCCGACGCTTCGGAGCGCGCGCACGGCACCGCGCATCGTGGAGTGCCTCTTTGAACCGCTGCGCACCCGACATCCTCGTGTCCCGGTTCGTCGCGCCCTTCTCGGCGACCTTCATCGCGGCCTCCCGCGCGCCGTCGCGCACGTGCGCGCGACAATGCACGGTCGGTGCCTCGCCTGGATTGGGCTGATTCCGCGACACCCGGTGCCCGAAGGTACGCCGCGCGGACGTGTCGGGCTCGCCGCGGTCGCTGGCTCCAGGTCGAGGTCGAGGTCGTCCCTCGACTTCGCGTCTCCGCTGTCGCGGAGACGCTACGCTCGGGATGAACGGCCTCTCGAGGTCCGGTCGGCGCCGACGGTCGACGCCGCTCCCTCAGCTCCGATAGTCCGCGTTCTCCGTGACGTATTCGTGCGACAGGTCCGCTCCGAGCACCGCACACGCCGCGCTGCCCATCCCGAGATCGATCCCGATCTCGACTCTCCGCTCATGGGGCGGGTAGTCGATCGGCGGGCGGAAGAGCCCGTCCGCGGTGGGCGCGCTCGCGTAGAGCTCCGCCGCCTCGAGGTGCGCGACGAGCCGCTCCTCCTTCGCCGGGTCGAGCCGCATCGCCCCGCCCTCGAGGACGACGTCGTCGCCGACGCGCATCGTGACGCGCGCCGGGTCGAGCGGGATCCCGGCCGCGCCGGCGAGCTTGCCCACCGCGCAGAGGAGCCGCCCGACGTTGGGATCGTTCCCGTTGACCGCCGCCTTGAGGAGCGGCGAGTTCACGACCGACTTTCCGATCGCGCGCGCCTCGTCGAACGTGCGCGCGCCCGTGACGCTCGCGCGCACGACGTGGTGAACGCCCTCGCCGTTGCGCACCACGTCCTCGGCGAGATCGCCGCACACCTGCGCGAGCGCGGCTGCGAGCGCGCCGGGCGGCGGGGCCGGCTTCCGGCGCGAGGACACGAGCACGACGGTGTCGGACGTGCTCGTGTCCGTGTCCACGGAGATGCAGTTGAAGCTCACCTCGACCGCGGCGTCGAGCGCGTCGCGCAGCGCCTCGCGGGGCACGTCGGCGTCGGTGAGCAGGTACACGAGCATGGTCGCGAGGTTCGGCTCGATCATCCCCGCGCCCTTCGCGATCCCGACGAGCATCCCCTCCCCCAGCGCGGCGCGCCGCACCTTGGGGTAGAGGTCGGTCGTCGTGATCGCCTCCGCCGCGGGCAGGATCGTGCGCGCCTGGAGCGCGGCGGCGGCCCCTGGCAGGGCCGCGATCATCTGGTCCACCGGGAGCTGCCAGCCGATGACGCCGGTCGACGACGGCAACACCTCTCCGGGCGCGACGCCGAGCAGCCGCGCCGCCTCGGCCGAGACGCGCTCCGCCGCCTCCACGCCACCCGGCGCGCAGACGTTCGCGATCTTCGTGTTCACCACGATCCCGCCGAGCGCCGGCGCGTCGAGGCGGCGTCGGCCGACCACGACCGGCGCGCCGGGGAAGGCGTTGCGGGTGAACTTCGCCGCGAAGGCGGGCGTCGGGCGGTCGAGCGCGACCAGCGTGAGCTTCATCCGGCCGGGCTTCGTCACCTCGACGGGAATGAACTCGAAGCTCGTCGTGCCGATGCGGAAGCCCTCC
>DATIDF010000022.1:0-5936 GCA_035456445.1 Anaeromyxobacter sp. | reverse complement strand
GAGTCGCCGGTGTGGACTCCCATCGGGTCGAAGTTCTCGATGGAGCAGATGATGACGACGTTGTCGTTCCGGTCGCGCATCACCTCGAGCTCGTACTCCTTCCACCCGATGATCGACTCCTCGCAGAGGAGCGTGTGCGTCGGGGAGAGGGCGAGTGCGCGCCGCGCGAGCGGCTCGAACTCCTCGAAGTTGTAGGCGACGCCGCCGCCCTCGCCGCCCATCGTGAAGGACGGGCGGATGATGACCGGGAACCCGATGTCCTCCGCGATGGCGCGCGCCTCCTCCCAGCTCTTCGCGTAGCCGGACCTGGGCAGCTCCACCCCGACGCGCTCCATCGCGTCCTTGAAGAGGAGCCGGTCCTCGGCCTTCTCGATCGCCTCGAGCTGGGCGCCGATGAGCTCGACCCCGTGCCGCGCGAGCGCGCCGTTGCGGGCGAGCGCCACGGCGAGGTTCAGCGCGGTCTGGCCGCCGAGGGTCGGGAGCAGCACGTCCGGCTTCTCGCGGGCGAGGATCTGCTCGGCCACCTCCGGCGTGATCGGCTCGACGTACGTCCGGTCGGCGAACCCGGGATCCGTCATGATGGTCGCCGGGTTCGAGTTGAGGAGGACGATCTCGTAGCCCTCCTCCTTGAGCGCCTTGCAGGCCTGGGTGCCCGAGTAGTCGAACTCGCAGGCCTGGCCGATGACGATCGGCCCGGAGCCCACGATCATGATCTTCCGGATGTCGGTGCGACGCGGCATATGGGGCGGGGAACCTAGCACACCTCGGGCCATCGTCGACACGGACGGGTCGGCTCCGGCGACCGACGGGAACGGCCGGAGCAGCCGCCGGACGGCGGGTCCGCGTGGGGCTCCGGCCGCGTGGTGGCGTGCGTGCGGCCGGCGAGCGACCAGGCGCGAGAAGAGCCGCTGGGCCACCTTCCGCGCAGGCGCTCCGCGCGTTCCGACGGTGCGGCCGGCGAGCCGCTACGGGTCCATGCGGATCAGGCGGAACGGGGAGCTCCCGTTCCCGGCGGTCAGGAACAGGTCGACGTGTCCGTTCGGGCCGGTGACGACCTTCGCGTCGAAGACGCGCGTGAGGTACGCCGCGTCGCCCAAGCCGTCTCCGCCGAGCCCCTCGCAACCCTCAGTGCCCGCGACGCACCCATCCCGGCCCGTGAAATCGGATATCCCAGGGAGCTCGGCACGCGTGCGGAACACGCGGAGCCCGCGGATGTCGTCGTCGAGCCCGAGATAGAGGTGCGTCGCGGTCGCGAGCAGCATCGAGGCGGAGCCGACCGTGTCGCTCCCGAGCTTCGTTCGGTATGCCGCGTCGGCGGCGAGCAGCGTCCAGTCGCCCGGGTCGCACGCGACCGGGTCCGCCCCGCCGGCCGGGTCGCACGACCAGAGCTGCGGCCCCGTCGTGGTGTTCCGGATCGCGTAGAGGCGGCCGTTCCACGCGAGCGCCCGCGGCCAGGCCTTGTCGCGCGGCTCGAGGTCATGCTGGCGCGCGGGCGGCGCCACGGACTCGCTCCGGACGTAGCCGGCGGCGGCCGCGGGGGAGCAGCCCCGGAAGTCCTCCTTCCTCGCGGGCGTGGAGCTCTTCGACACGAGGCAGCCCACGTCGTTGAAGAAGTAGACGCGCTCGCCGAGGTCGGCGATCGCGTCGACGATCGCGACGTTGTCGTTGCTCTTCGTGAACGTGTCGCCATACGCCGTGACGAAGGCGTCGTGCAGCCCGAGGTCGAGCGTGTCCCGACCCTTCACTGCGTCGAGCCCGGGGGTCGGCGGCGCCGTGAGGAGCGCCACGCCGAACGGCCGCTCGCCCCCGTTGTCCGGGAACCCGAGGTAGAGCCGTCCGCCCGCGGCGTGCGCGGCGGAGAACCCACGCGTGCTGGCTTGGTGGATGTCCGAAACGTCCACGTAGCTGAACTCGAGCGGCGACGCGGAGGCGCGGCTCAGGTAGACGTAGTCGAGGTCGCCGGAGCTCCCCGACTTCGCGCCGCCGAGCACCAGCCACTCGTCGCCCGCAAACGAGACGGAGGTGAGGAGGCCGCGTCCGCTCTCGCCGTTCGGCCCGCATTTCGCGGCCGGGGCGCACCCGTAGAACCCGATGGACGCGTGCGGCCACGGGCCCGAGCTCGACATGACGTTGCCCGACGAGTCGCGTGGGAACGAGAGCGCGATCGGCTGCGACTCGGGAGCCGTGCCGTCGGGCTGCATTCGCAGGATCCCCGTCCCCTCGCCGCTCGGGCCGACGTACACGGCCCCGCGGTACGGCGCGACGAACGCGAACTTGCTCCCGTCGGCGAACGGATCCTCTGCGATGATCGCCGCCGTGTGCGGGACGGAGCCGGACGCGGACGCGATCGCGGTGAGCGCCCGTCCGTCGTTCGCGTCGTAGCCGCTGACGCTCGCGGTCAGCGTCAGGCTCCCGGACACCACCGCACGGCACGACCAGGTGAACGCGATGCTCGCGCCGCTCGCGAGGGGCATCGGCTGGGCGGGCGGCGCGACCGAGGAGAAGACGGCCGTCGAGCCGCCATCCGCGAGCGCCGCCGGGAGCACCCCGACCGCCGTAGCTTCGCCCGTGTTCGTCACCGTGATGGTCACCGGGAACTCGCCCACCGGGATCGGCCCCTCCGGCAGGGTCAGCGACGCGGTCAGCGCCGCGGGACGCTCGATGAGCAGATGCCCGGCCGCGCTCGCCGAGGGCAGCGGTTCGCCGGTTCCGGAGTCGGTGCCGGTTACCGTCACGGACAGCGACACGTCCCCGGGCTGCTCGGCCCTGAACGACGACGCGAACAGATGTGAGGTGCCGGGCGCGAGATCCTGCGGGGTTGCCCCGGCGACGAGCGCAAGCGAGCCGGCCCCCGTGATGCCGATCTCGGGCCGAACTCCCTGGACGATCGATGCGCCAGCGTTCTTGACCGTGACGCCGATTACCACCTCCTGCCCGACGCTCACGGACCGCGGCGCCGTGAGCGACACGGTGAGCGACGGCGGCGCACCGGCGAGCACCTCGTACGCGCCCGGGGCGGAGCCGCCGCCGAAGGGCCCCTCGACCGTGACGTCGTGACGGCCCACCGGGAGCCCGCGCGGCACACGCGCGCGCAGCTTCGTCTTGTCGACCCAGACGACGTCCTGGAGCGCCACGCCGCCGATCGAGGCGCGGTATCCAGCGTCCACGCTGCTGTCGGACGAATCCGTCTGCTGGACGGCGCGCACGTGAAAGTCGCTGCCCAGGATCTCGACCAAGGTTTCCGCGCCCTCGTAGCCTTGCGGGGGAACGACCTCTGTCGGGCGGGGCGGGCCGGACGGCCCCGCCGCCTGGCACCCGAGGGCGGCAGCGAGCGCGATGCCCAGATACGTGTGCTCAGTACGCGTCATAGCGATACCCCACTCCGACGAGGAGCGCCGTGAGCGACCCCCGGAGCGCCTCGAATTGCGGATCCCCATGCCGCGCGAAGCGCGCCTCTACGAACGGGCCGCCATGGCCCTTTCGCAGCGCCCATCCCACGCCGGCGTGGAAGACGGAAACGAAACCCTGCTCCACCACCGACGGCCCGCCGTCGCTCGACACCTCCGAGCGGACGTGCGCGCCGCCGATGCCCGCGACCGCCCAGAGCGCCTGCCGCGCCCCGACCTGAACCTCCCAGCGCGCGGTGCAGAGCGCCGGGAGGTAGCGAGCGCGTCCGTCGATCGCGACCGCGACGTCGCCCACGTGCGCAGTGTCGACCCGATCTCGGGTCAACCACCCGAGCTCGAGGGCGAAGGCGAGCCGACGGGCGAAGGACGCGGGCCGGTACGTACCCTCCACTGCTGCGAACGGCGTGGTGAGCCCGCCCGTGGAAACGGCGATTCCGACTCTCGGCGCAACGCCCAGCCGGCGCTCCGGCGCCACGAGCGCGAGCCGCGCTTCGCCCTCGAGCTCGCCCGCGCGTACCGACAGGACCTCGGCGCGGTCCTCTCGCGCGCGCGGCGGCCGGTAGCGGACCATCCACGCGCCGGGCCCGTCCGGGTCGACCGCGATGTCCGCCCGCCGCGTCCCCGCGACGTCGGGCGCCGGGCCCTCCGCGGGGTTTCCGAAGCGATCGCGCAGCAGGACGCGCACGCGCGCCGAAGCGTTGCCGTTCGCGACGAGCGTCGCCGACCCCGCCGAGATTTCCATCTCCACCGGAGGTCCCGCGGCGACCTCGAGGTAGGAGTGGCCCTCGACGGCGCCCGTACGCGCGACGACCTGCAGCCGCCGGATCGCGCCGACCCGGGCAGGGACGGCAAGGCGCGTCTCCCAGGTTCCGGGCGCGACCGGTGTGAGCCTCGAGATCTCGCCCAGAGACGTTTCCAGCTTCGGCGCGGCCTCGACGGGGTTCCCGGCCGCGTCCGTCGCGACGACCCGCAGCAGGACCGCGCCGTCCGCGGCGACGCGCGCCTCGGCGGGCTGCACCGCCAGCCGCGCGAGCACGCCGGCCGCGCGCGGGAGCTGCACGGCCGCCGCGAGCCCCGGCTCGTCTGCGAGCATCGCGGAGGCCCTCGCGACGCCTGCGTGCCCGGGCGCGAGCCGCCACGTGCCCGCCCAGCTGCCCGGGGCGACCTCCGCGAGCTCCACGAGGCGGCCCTCGCTGACCTCGAGCCGGAGCGGCGCGCCGCCGCGAGGTGCGCCGGACGGCGCGACGACGAAGGCACGCAGCGGCACCCCGTGCGACGCGTCGGCGCGTGCCTCGGCGCGACCGAGCGCGAGGTGGACGTGCAGCACCGGGGGGACGTTGAGGGCGAGCGGCTTCTCGCGCTGGTAAGCGAACCGCGCGCCGGGCGGCACGACGACCGGGACGCGTGCCTCACCGGACGCGTCCGCCGTCACCGGCCCGAACGACGCGTCGCCGATCGTCACGTGGATGCGCGCGTGCGGGGCGGAGCGCGCGATCGCGAGGCCTCGACCCACGAGCGGGATGGCCGTCCAGCCCCAGGCATCGCCGGCGCTCGCCGCGATGATGGCGACCTGGGGGTGTCGCTCGGCGGGCGGGACGTACTCCGCGACGAATCTGCCCGCGCCGGCGGGACGCAGGCCCTCGACGCGGCCGACGTTCACGGTGACCGAGGGCGGCGCGTCGCCGACCCCCATGATCTCGATCGCGGCTCGCGCATCCGGACCCAGCACGAGCCGCTCCGGCTCCGCCCGGAGCGACAGGCCCGCCTCCGCTGCTGCCGCGGGCGCGGCCAGGAGCGCGGCGGCGGCGCAGCTAGCGAGGACGCGGCCTGGCATCCTGACCCCAGCGCACTGCGAAGTCCGAGACGTCCTCCTCCGGAACGATCGGCGCGCACGGGACGCGGCGCTCCGCCGCGTGGCCCGCCGCGTCGCGCGTGACGACCGTCGCGTGCATCGCAACGCTTCGCGCGGCCAACCGGATCGAGAACCGCCCATCGCTCCCCACCTCGACGAGGCGCCCCTCGACGCGGACCTCCGCACCGCGCTCCGCCACGCCGTCGACGATGCAGACGCCCTCGCCTCGCGCCGTCCTCGCGATCTTGAGAAGGAGCGCAGGCGGGATGGGCGTCGTCGGATCCGGCGCCTCGCCGCGGAACGACACCGCCTGCCGGCCGGCGCCGACGTCGACGCTGCCACCCCCCGCCTGGAGGCGGACGACGCCCGTCTCCGTGGCCACGGCGAGGGACTTCCCGCTCGCGAGCGCGCTGAACCGCGCGGTGCCCGCGCGCGCCACGCTCCCGCCGTCTTCGCTCTCGACGACGATCACGCGCGCGCCGTCGGGCTGGTGATCGACCGAGATCCTGCCGCGCGAGAGCCGCAGCCGCTGCGCAGCTACCGTGATCTCGCGCACGGTGAGCTGCGTCGCGTCGGACACCGTGACGCGCGAGCGGTCGCCGATCAGGAGCGTCGCGCTCGCGCCGGCGCCGGTGCGGATCGTGTCATCCTCGAGCAACCGCTGCCCCTCGCCGACG
>DATIDF010000021.1:0-6024 GCA_035456445.1 Anaeromyxobacter sp. | reverse complement strand
TGCTGCTCTCTGGCGCCACGGCGCTGGCTCAGGGCCGCTCGACGGCCCGCAGCTCCAGCGGGCTCACCAACGCCGGCGTGCTGCTCGGGTTCGAGGATGGCGGCCCGCAGAGCGGCTTCGCCCTCCGCGGCGACATGGAGTTCATGCCGACCCGCCTCGCCCCCAACGCAGACCTGTCGCTCGTCCTGTCGCTCGGCTTCACCCGCTTCTCGGACTCCTTCTACTTCGTGCCGGACGACTACCGCGAGGAGTGGAGCTGGAACCTCTTCAAGCTGATCCCGGCGGCGCGGTTCTCCTTCGACGTGGCGCCGCGGTTCGGGCTCTACGGCGACGCGGGCCTCGGGCTCTACGTGGGGACGTTCTCGTACGAGCGCGACTTCCGCAGCTACGGGTACGCCGAGGATTACTCCGACAGCGAGCTCGGCGTGGCGATGCGGCTCGCAGCCGGCGCGAAGTTCCTCGTGACTCCCACGTTCCAGCTCGGCGCGGAGCTCGGCGTGAACCCGTACTTCGCGGGCGACTACGACGACACGACGCTCAGCGCGATGTTGCTGGCGTCGTTCCGTCTGTAATCCCCGTCTCGCCGTCGCGGACCGGGACGAGCACCTCCACGGTCCCGCGCGGCCGCACGACCCGGACCGGCCAGAGGTGGAACGCGCGGAGCCAGCGCTCCGCGTGCTCCTCCTCTCCGGCGGCGCGGCAGATCCGCAAGGACTCCGGGGCGCGCCCCTTCCACTCCCTGACGGTCGGGTTCGAGCGGTGCGTGACGCCGTACACGCGCCGCTCGAGGCCGCGCTCGCGCGAGACCAGCGCGGCGTGCCAGACCGTCGGCCACACCGACCAGTAGTCCCCCGTGACCAGATCGCATCCCGCCGCGAGCACGTCCTCCGTGCGCGCGCCGGTGGCGACGTCGAGGTCCGCGCGGACGCGCGCGAGCGACGGCGCGCCGTAGGCGGCGAGCGCGGCGGCCGGCAACAGCGCGAGGGCGGCACCCGCGGCGGCGGGCGCGACCCTGGGCAGACGCGCGAGCGGCTCAGCGAGGAGCGACACCGCCGCGAGGTGGACGAGCACCGCCGATGGCGCGAGGTAGCGCCAGTGGAAGGCGTTCGCCTCGACCCAGCGGAGCCCGCCCGTGAAGAGGGCGTAGCCGAGGGCGGCCGCGAGGAGCGCACCGGCCCGGACGAGCGCGCCGGCGAGGAACGGCCTGAGCGGGCGCGTGACGAGGAGCGCCACGCCCACGGCCGCGATCGCCATGAGCCCGGCCCCCCACCGCGCGGCGTCGCGCCAGGCGACCGCGAAGAACGCGGCCCACGCCTCCGGCCAGCGCTCGACCGGCAGGGCCCCCATCTCGAGGCGAAGGCGATGGCCGGTGAGGAGCGGGTAGAGGCGCAGGAACAGGTACCCCGCGGCGAGGCCGGCACCGAGCAGCGCGGCGTCGCGAACGAGACGCCCGCGGACCACCGGCCGCGGAGCCCCCTCGAGCAGCTCCGCGCCCGCACGGGCGGCGGCGAGCCCGAGGAGGACGACCCCGATCGCGGCGTTCACCCAGTGCGCGGCGACGACGAGCGCGAGCGCGACCGTCATGCGGAGCCGTGACGAGCGCCCCGAGGCCGGCCCTCGCCCTGACCGCTCCGCGACGACCAGCCCCGCCAGCGCGAGCGTCAGCGAGAGCCCATAGGGCTGGGACGCGAGGTACTCGAACAGCCACGGCGCAGGCGCGAGCGCGACGAGCGCCCCCGCCGCGAGCGCTCCCGCGAGCGGCCAGTCGCGGCCCGCGAGCACGTGGCGCGCGAGCAGCACGACCGCGGCGAGGCCAGCGAACGCCGTGAGCGCGCGCTGCAGGAGCAGGTTCCCGAGCGGATCCCGCACCGGCAGCGCGAGGAGCGGCACGAGCATCCCGAACCGCTCCTGGTCCCAGAAGAACGGCGTCCAGCGCTGCAATGAAACGAGCACCGGGACGATCGAGTCGGCCTGCTCGAGGCGGTGAAAGCCACCGAGGTCGACGAGGGCGGCCGCGACCGCGAGCGCGGCGAAGAGGATCGCGCCGCGCCGCCGTGCCCACGCCGAGCCGCCGCCCTCCACACCCTCTCCTTCCACCCCGGTGCTCGGGCCGATCGTCGCCACGACCTCGCGCAAGGCCATCCTGACCCCGAACGACCGCGGGCGCGACGCCGAGCGCCGCGCCCGCGAGGAGCCGCGCACGTCGCTGGGCGCTACTTCGCGCGGCCGGCGCGCTCCCTCGCCTCCTGCGCGAGCACGCGAACGGAGAAGCCTGGCGTCTGCGCGTACTCGTCCGTCCCCACGGACGGGAAGGGCCGAGCACGGGCACGCATCTCCTCGAGCTTGTCCGCCGGGATCGACGGCGAGCCGCGGCGGAGCCACGGGTCGTACTGGTACGAGACCGGAGGGCCGCGCAGGAGCCGCTTCTCGTCCCAGATCTGGGCGCCGCGCTCGTACGACGGCGGCGTGTGCTCGCCCGAGTCCATCCGGATCGCGTCCTTCGGGCACGCCTCGACGCAGAACCCGCAGACGATGCAGCGGAGCTCGTCGATGATGAACTTCACGGGGTACTTCTCGATGGGATCGTCGGGGTACTCGCCCGCCTCGATGTAGATGCACTGCGCCGGGCAGGCGGTCGCGCACATGTAGCAGGCGACGCAGCGGGCCTTGCCGTCCTCGCGGGGCACGAGCCGGTGCAGGCCGCGGTAGCCGGGCGGATACGGCGCCCGCTCCTCCGGATACTGCAGCGTCACGTTGTCCGCCCACCCGAACTGGCCGCGGCGGCGCTCGAGGATGTCGGGGTTCTTGTCGCGCGTGAAGAACAGGTTCCGGAGGACGTGCCTGGTGACCGCGCCGATGCCCCGGAAGATCTCCGGGAAGTACATCTGCTCGCGCAGGTCGGGGGGGCGGTTCTCGATCTGGTAGGGCATGGTCAGTGTCCTGCGGCGGCGTGAGCGGCGGCGTGCTCCTCCCGGGCGGGAGCACGGCCGACCGCGGCCGTGATGGCCGCGATGATGACGAGCGTCGCGACGCCGATCCAGGCGAGGAGCCGCATCGACGGGTCGATGAGCAGCACGGCGGCGGTGACGAAGATGTTCACGAGCGCGGCGGGCAACAGGATCTTCCAGCAGAACTTCTGGATCTGGTCGAACCGGAAGCGCGGCAGGAGCCAGCGGATCGTGAGCTGCAGCCACATCATCACGATCATCTTCGCGAGGAACGCCGCCGCGCAGATCGCCCCGAACCACAGCGGCGTCACCGTCTGCCGCAGCCACTCCGTCGGGACGACGAGCGGGTGCCAGCCGCCCAGGAACACGGCGGTGACGATCGCCGAGAGCACGACGATCTCGATGAACTCGGCCAGGAACATGAGGCCGAACCTCATGCCCGAGTACTCGACGAAGTAGCCGACGATCTCGCTCTCGCCCTCGGGAAGGTCGAACGGCGCGCGCTTCGTCTCGGCGAACGCGCTCGCGAAGAAGATGAGGAAGCCGATGGGCTGCAGGAGCAGGCCGATCGCGGGGATCGGTCCGATGACCGGCGTCCCCTGAGCGATGACCATCTCGTCGAGCCGCAGCGTGCGATAGGCGAGCATCGTGCCGACGAGCGACAGGCCGAGCGACACCTCGTAGCTCATCATCTGCGACGAGGCGCGGACGCCGCCGAGGAGCCCGAGCTTGTTGTTCGAGGCCCAGCCCGCGAGCGACGTGCCGTACACCGCCAGCGACGAGATCGCGAAGATGTACAGGAGGCCGGTGTCGATCGAGGCGACCTGCAGCGCGACCGCGGCGCTCCCGAGCGCCCCGGCGGCGCCCTCGAACATGCTGCCGAGCGGGATCGCCGGGCCGACCGGGATGATCGCGAACAGCGCGAACACCGGGGCGAACGCGAGCGCTGGCGCGAGCTCGAAGAGGACCCGCGTGCGACCGCGCGGCTGGGTGCCTTCCTTGGTGAGCATCTTGAGCGCGTCGGCGGCTAGGTACGGGATGCCGCCCAGCGCGGACCCGAACACCTTGATCCGGTTCGCGCCGATCCGGTTCTGGATCATCGCCGACCACTTGCGCTCGGCCACCGTGAGGAGCGAGCCCGAGATCATCATCACGACGAGCATCAGCGTGAGGACGTTCGCGATCGCCGCGCCGAACGAGGGCGGCGCGCCGAGGTACTCGGCGAACACGTACGCGAGCCCGCCCGCGGCCAGGTAGAAGAGGGCCGACAGCCCGGCGAGGCCGGCCAGGAGCGCGCCGAAGAACACCACCATCCCGATGAGACGGTTCACTTGCCCTCCTCCTAGGTCGTGCGGGCGAGGGCGCGGCGAGCGTCCTCGGACGTCTCGGGGGGAACGCGCTCCCGGTAGCCGGGGAGCCGACCGTCCACGGTGCCGGCCGCGAGCGGGATGAGGCCCCGCCGCCGGCCCGTCGACGGCAGCGAGTCCCAGCGGAACTCGCCGAGCGCGGCGCCGAGCCGCTTCCCGAGCTCCGTGAACACGTCGCGGGCCGCGGCGAACCGGTACCCGAGCCCCAGCGCGCGCCCGAGCTCCGACGCGAGCAGCCAGTGCGGCCGCGAGTCGCCCCGCGGGTAGTACGCGAGCTCGAAGCGCTGCGCCCGACCCTCGAAGTTCACGAACGTCCCGTCGCTCTCCGAGTGCGGCGACGCCGGCAGGAGAACCGTCGCCTGGCGCGCGACGGGGCCGTCGCCGTAGGCCTGCGCGACGAGCACCTCCGCACCCTCGAGCGCGGCCGCGGCCGCCGCATCCGGGACCTCGGTGCCGACCGCCCAGACCGCGCGGACCTTGCCCGCCGCCACCGCGCCGGCGAGATCGCCGAACGGGCGAACGGCGAGCCCGAGCGCCTGCGCGACGAGCTCCAGCCCCTTGCGATTCGGGTTCTCGTCGGCCCGCTTCAGGAAGTCGTCCTGCCAGCCGTCTCGCCGTCCCCCGACGAAGACCTCGGCGACGCCGAGCGCCTCCTTCGCGACGGTCGCTGCGGCGAGCAGGTCCTCGACCGACGCGAGCGGAGAGAGCAGCACCGCGAGGCTGCCCGCGCGCGCGTGCGGCGCCAGCGCGGCAGCGGCGCGCTCGATGGCGGCCTCGCGACCGAGCGTCTTCGCCTGGGCGCCTCGCCCCTCGCGCGCGACGAGCACCCGCTCGTGGTTCAGGTACTTGTACGAGACCCGGCCGTCGTCACACATCCACTCCTGGTTGACGGCGTCGTTCTCGCGCGGGCGGTAACGGTAGGTCGTGTCGTTCAGGTAGTCGAGGAACGTGTTGCAACCGCGCGCGCAGCCGGTGCACACCGAACGCGCCGCGCTCATGAACCAGACGCGGCCGCGGAACCGGAAGTCCGTCGAGGTGAGCGCGCCCACGGGGCAGATGTCGACGACGTTCCCGGCGTACTTCGAGTCGAGCGGCTGTCCGGGGAACGTCGTGATGAAGCTCTCGTTCCCGCGCTCCGCCACGCCGAGCTGCGGCTCCTTCGCGACCTCTCGCATGAAGCGGACGCACCGTGTACAGAGGATGCAGCGCTCCTGGTCGATGACGACCATGGGTCCGAGCACGACGCGCTTGCCCTTCTGGACCTTCGGGACGTCGAGGCGCGAGGGCTGCCGGTCGTACTTCATGTAATAGTCCTGCAGCTTGCACTCGCCGGCCTGGTCGCAGATCGCGCAGTCCACCGGGTGGTTCAAGAGCAGGAACTCGAGCGTCGCGCGCTGCTGGTCCTTCACCCGCGGCGTATCGGTCTTCACCGCGACGCCCTCGGCGACCGTCATCTGGCAGGCCGGCATGAGCTTGCCGCCGGGCGCGTTCGACATCTCGACGAGACACATCCGGCAGTTCGCCGCGATGGAGAGGCGCTTGTGGTAGCAGTAGTAAGGGATCTCGATCCCGAGCGCCTTCGCGGCCTCGATCACGGTCGTGCCCGGCTTCGCGACCACCTCGCGCCCGTCGATGGTCGCCGTCACCATGCCCGGGTTCTTCGGCGGCGGCGGCGCGGGCGGACCGGGCGGCGGCTTCGGCGGCGCGGC
>DATIDF010000020.1:0-7290 GCA_035456445.1 Anaeromyxobacter sp. | reverse complement strand
GCCATGAGCGGGTGGACCTCGCGGACGCGGCCGCGGAGCGTCTTCAGCACCACGAACGAGACGAAGCCCGCGCCGATGCCGTTCGTGATCGAGTAGGTGAACGGCATCACCGTGAGCGTGAGGAACGCCGGGATCGCCTCGGTGGGATCGTCCCAGCCGATCGCGCCGACCTCGCGCATCATCATGAAGCCGACGAGCACGAGGATGGCGCCGGTGGCGTGCGGCGGGACCACGCCCGCGAGCGGCGAGATGAACAGGCAGAGCGCGAACAGGAGGCCGGTCACCACCGAGGTGAGTCCGGTGCGGCCGCCCGAGGCGGCGCCCGAGGCGCTCTCGATGTAGGTCGTCGCCGACGACGCGCCGGCGGCGCCGCCCGCGACCGCGGCGAGCGAGTCGACGAGCAGGACCGCGCTGGGGCGGGGGAAGTTGCCGTCCTCGTCGAGGTACTTCGCCTCCTGCCCGACCGCGACGACCGTGCCGACCGTGTCGAAGAAGTCGGAGAGCATGATCGAGAACACGGCCAGGGCCGCCGGGACCGCGCCGAGCACCGCGATGAACGAGAAGTCCACGGTGCCGACGAGCGAGAAGTCGGGCATCGCGACGACCGAGGTCGGCAGGTTCGCGATGTGCGGGCCGAAGCCGGCGCCGCCGAACGCCGCCTTCGCGATCAGGGCGATCAGCGTCGACAGGGCGATGCCGATGAGGAGCGCGCCGCGGACGTCCTTCGCGAGGAGCCAGGCGGTGAAGAGGAGCGTGAGGACGAAGAGGAGGACGGGGAAGCCCGAGAGCCGGCCGTGCTCGCCGAGCGTGAGGAGCCCGCCGCCCGCCGACACGAACCCGGCGTTCTTGAAGCCGATGATGGCGAGGAAGAGCCCGATGCCGATGCCGATCGCCCGCTTGAGGCCCATCGGCACCGCCCGGACGACCGCCTGGCGCAGGCCGGTCGCGACGAGCGCGGTGATGACGAGGCCCTCGGCGACGATGACGCCCATCGCCTGCGCGTAGGAGAGCTTCATCGCGCCGGCGAGCTGGAACGCGACCACGGCGTTCAGCCCCATGCCCGACGCGAGCGCGAGCGGGAGGTTCGAGGCGAGCCCCATCGCGAGCGTCGCGATCGCGGCGACGAGCGCCGTGGACGTGAGCAGCGCGCCGAACATCTGCGGGCCACCCGCGGCGCGATGCAGGATCTCGGGGTTCACGAACAGGATGTACGCCATCGTCACGAACGTCGTGGCGCCGGCGAGGATCTCGCGGCGCACCGTGGTGCCGCGCGCCGTGAGGCCGAAGAAGCGGTCGAGGGCGCCGGCGGAGGCGGCGGACTCGCGGTTCGGGGTCATGTCCATTCTCGTTGCGGGTAGGGCCACTGGGAGGCGGCGGAGGATAACAGGGCCCCCGTCGGGCGAGCGCCGAAAAGGCCGGCCCGGGCGCCCGTCGAGAGGCGACCCGGGCCGGATCCGGCGTGGCTCCTCTACTTGCTCGCCGTCCGCGACGGCTTGCCGCCCTTCGAGGCGGCCGGCCGCAGCTCCTGCACGACGCGGTCGGCGCCGTAGATCTTCGTGAGCGCCTCGATGATCGCGTCCGAGTGAACGGCCACCGTGCGGTTCACCGCCGGATCGAAGCCGTAGTCGCCGCCGAGCGAGTGGATGTTGCCGTCGAAGACGAGGCCGACGACCTGCGCGTTCTTGTTGATCACGGGCGAGCCGGAGTTGCCGCCGATGATGTCGTTCGTGGTGACGAAGTTGAACCGGGTCTTCAAGTCGAGCCGGTCCTTCGACGCAAGCCAGCTCTCCGGCAGGGCGAAGGGCTCGCGGCCGGTGTTTCGCTCGAAGGCCCCCGCGAACACCGTGAACGGCTCGACCGGCTTTCCCTTCTCGTTCCACCCCTCGACCGCGCCGTACGAGAGGCGGAGCGTGAACGTCGCGTCGGGGTAGGTCGTGCGACCCTGGGCGGCGAAGCGCGCCTCGGCGATCCGCTCCTGGTTCTTCTTCACCACGGAATCGACCTCGTCCTCGAACGTGCGGCGGACGGCGCGCGCGTCCGGATCGACGGTGGCGGCGAGCGCGAGGAGCGGATCGTTCGACGCCTTCACGGCCGCCTCGCCGCCGTCCCACAGCTGCTTGCGGGCCGCGACGTCACGCAGCTTCGTGGTCTCGACGACGCGCTTCGCGACCTCCTCCGGCGATTCCTTGCCGAGGAGCTTCTTCACCGCGGGGTGATCCGGCCCCAGCCGCTCGCGGATCTTGGAGAGGGAGTGGCCGAGGAGGAGCCGCTCGAACTCGGGGTAGATCGGCGCCTCGCTGAAGAGCTCCTGGGTGAGCGCGGGCAGGTTCGACTCGCGGTACTCGCGCAGCCGGTCCGGGTTCGGCTTCCCTCGCTCGGCCGCGCCGCGCACGAGGTCGCGCGCAATCCCGAAGAGCGTGCTGTTCCGGAACCCGTTCTCGAGCGAGTTGTACTCGTCACGGAGCTGCAGCACCCGCTCCTGCGCCTTCGCGATCGCGTCGAAGGCGAGCAGCGCGTCCTTCCCGCGCGGGTCGTTCGCGAGCTGCGCCTTCAGCGCGTCCTCCTTCGCCACGAGCGAGCGGAAGAAGGCGCGATCCTGGAGGGAGAGCAACCGGCCGCGGAGCGCCTTGTAGCTGTTCTCCACGTAGAAGAGGTGCGCGTTCGAGATGCGCTTCTGCTCGGGGCCGAGCAGCTGGAAGCCGGTGAGGAGGCCGCGCAGCTCCGCGAGGCTCTGCAGCCGGTCCGGGAGCACGACGTCCCGCTGCATCGCGAGCTGTGCGGTGGTGAGCGCCCGGTCTGTGCCGCCGGGGTGGCCGGAGACGAACGTGAGCTCGCCCGCCTCCGCTCCCTTCGGCGACCAGCGGAACCAGTTCTTCATCTTCGCCGGCTTGCCGCCCTGGTACACGCGCAGGAACGACACGTCGAGGTCGTAGCGCGGGAACATGAAGTTGTCGGGATCGCCTCCGAAGAACGCGATCGCGAACTCCGGCGCGAACACGAGGCGCACGTCCTGGAAGCGGCGGTACTCGTAGAGATCGTAGACGCCGCCCTGGTAGAGCGTCACGACGTCGCAGCGGAGCTCGGCCGAGGTCTGGCACTCCTTCTCGACGTTCGCCATCACGCCCTGCAGCGCCTTGTGGTACGCCTCGCCCTCGAGGCCCTTCGTCGCTGCGCGGATCCGCTGCGTGACGTCCGTGATGCGGACGAGCTGGTTCACCTCGACCGTCGGGCACTTCACCTCGTCCGCCAGCGTCTTCGCGTAGAAGCCGCTCTTCACGAAGTCCTTCTGCGCCGTCGACAGCTGCTCGATGCACTCGTGCGCGCAGTGGTGGTTCGTCAGGACGAGGCCGTTCTCGGAGACGAAGCTGGCGGAGCAGCCGCCCGCGAGGCGCACCGACGAGAGCCGGGCGTTCTCGAGCCAGGCGTCGCTGGGCCGGAACCCGTACGTCTTCTCGACCTTGTCGCTGGGGAACGCGTCGTACGTCCACATGCCCTCGTCCGCCGCGGCGGCGAGCGGCGAGAGCAGGGCGAGCGCGACGACCAGGCTCTTCATGTTTCCTCCGGGAGCGTGCCGGGGCGACGGCCCCGGTGGCCGGGCTCATAGGGCCGGCGGGGGAGGGAGTCAAGGAAGCGAGGGACACGACCCCGAGCGCCCTCGCCGCGCCCGGCCGCGGTACGATCGACGCCGTGCTCTCCTCCCGCACCGCCTGGGACCTCGCCGCGAACGCGCTCGCCGCGCGCACCGACGCGCTGCGCGAGAGCGGCCGTCCGGTCCTGGATCTGGCCGAGTCGAACCCCACCCGCGCCGGCCTCGCCTGGGATTCCGGTGAGCTCGCGGCGATCCTCGCCGATCCGCGCGCCGCGACCTACGAGCCGACGCCGCAGGGGCTCCCGGCGGCGCGCGCGGCGGTCTCGGAGTACCTCGCCGCGCGCGGCGCGCCCGTCGACTCGGACCGGATCCTCCTCACCGCCTCGACGAGCGAGGCCTACGCCCTGCTCTTCAAGCTCCTCTGCGATCCGGGCGACGAGGTGCTCGTCCCGGCGCCGTCGTACCCGCTCCTCGATCTGCTCGCCGATCTCGACGCGGTCCGGCTCGTGCGATACCCGCTGCGCTACGACGGGAGCTGGCACGTGGACCTCGCCGCGGTCGAGGCGGCGGTGGGCCCGCGCACGCGCGCGCTCGTCGCCGTGTCGCCGGCGAACCCGACCGGCGCCGTGCTCGACGGAGAAGCGCTCGCGGCGCTCGACCGGCTCTGCGCGGCGCACGATCTGGCGCTCCTCGGCGACGAGGTGTTCGCCGACACCGCGCTCGGCCCCTGCCCGAGCGTCGTCGCGGACCGCCGCGAGGCGCTCACGTTCCACCTCTCCGGCCTCTCGAAGGTCTGCGGGCTCCCGCAGCTCAAGGCGGGCTGGATCGCTGCCGCAGGTCCCGAGGCGCGGGTGGGGCCCGCGCTCGCGCGCCTCGAGGTGATCGCGGACGCCTACCTCTCCGTGTCCGGTCCGGCGCAGCTCGCGCTCCCTCCGCTCCTCGCGCGACGCGAGCGGTTCCTCGCGCCGCTCCGCGCCCGGCTCGCCACGAACCGCGCGACGCTGGCGGGGATTCGCGACGCGAAGGCGACCGCGCTCGCCTCCGCGGGCGGCTGGACGGCGGTGCTCCGCATCGGCGAGACCGTGGACGAGGAGTCGCTCTGCCTCGCGCTCCTCGACGACGGCGTGGTGGTGCAGCCTGGGTTCTTCTACGACTTCGACCGGCCCGGGTACCTCGTGGTGTCGCTGCTCACCCCGCCGCCCGAGTTCGCGCGCGGGATCCGCCGCGTGGTCGACCGCTGTGAATCCGCCGATTTCATCAGTCCTTCCGGGCGATAGCGGCCGCCCCCCCGCCCGTCCGTTGTTTTGACACCCCCTCGACCGCCGGCCTATAAGCCGAGGGGAATGAACCGGCTCAAGCTCTGGCTCTTCGCGCTCGTCGTCGTCGCGGCGGCAGGCGTTGCGGTGCATCTCCATACCCGCACTCTCCGTTCGGACGCGCTCGCGGCCGTGGACGCCCGGCTAGACGCCGCCGCCCAGCAGGTCATCGCCGCGAGCGCCACCCTCGCCCACGACGCCGCCGGCGCAGCTGCGGTCGTCGCGCGCGATCCTGGGCTCGCGCAGGCGCTCCCCGGGTCGCCCGGGGAGCCCACGCGCGGCCGCCGTGCCCGCGGCGCGCCCGTCCCCCCCGCGGCCGATCCCGCTGCCGAGGAGACCTCCTCGGAGCGGGCGGCGCGGTCCGCGCTGGGCGCTGCCGAGCGCGCGCTCGGCTTCCGGCTGCCGGACGGCACGACCGTCGTGGCCGCGACGCGCGAGACGCTCGCGGCGCGCGAGGGCGCGCTCGGGGACGCGGCGCCGCTGCTGCGCGCGGCGGTGGACGGCGCCTCTCCGCGCGGTCACGTCCTCGTGGACGGCAAGCTCCTCTATGCAGCGGCGGCTCCCGCCGGCGAGGGCCACGGCGTGCTGGTCCTCGCGCCCGTCGGCGACGCCTTCGCGCGCGGCGTCGCGGCGGCGTCCGGCGTGCCGGTCCTCCTCGTCGTCCCGGAGGCTAAGCCCGTCGTCGCCGGAAGCCTGTCCCCCGCCGACGTGCCCGAGATCGTGAAGGCCGCACGGATCTCCGGTGTGAAGTCGGACGCCGGCCGGCTCGGCCCGGTGGATCTGAACGCCGGGGTGACGCTCCCGAAGGTGCCACTGCTCGGCGGCGCTGCGCCCGCGTACCGCGTCCACTCCGTCGCGCTCGAGGGGGTGAGGGGCGCGTCCGTGATCGCCGCGGCGGCGACCGCTCCCCGCCTGGCGCCGATCGCCGTGCTGCAGTGGCAGGTCGTGGCCGGCCTCGCCGTCGCGCTGGTGCTCGCCGTGCTGTTCGGCCTCCTCGTGCGCGCCGCCGAGCCCGCGCCCATGCTGCCCGAGCCGCTCCTCTCCGCCGCCACCCGCATCGAGAAGGGCGACTTCGCCGCGCGCGTCCCCGCCCTCGCCGGCCAGCTCGGTATGGTCGCGGCTGCGCTCAACCGCGCCGCGGAGGCCGCCTCGACCGTGCCCGCGCCGTTGGCGCCGCCGGCCGAGGACCTCTTCGCGCGTGCGGCGCGGCCCGCGGAGGCGGACCCGTCGGCGTTCGAGTTCGGGCCGCGTCCGCCGGAGCCCGCCTGGGGCGCCGCCCTGGCCACGGCGCGAGGAGAGGACACCATCCTGCCGGCGCCGCCCGCCCCGGAGCCCGCCACGCCGCCGCGTCCGGCGGCGATCGTGCCGCCGCCGCCCGCCGCCGACGAGCCGCTCGCGGCCCCCGCCGAGCTCCTCCAGGCGGCCGCGCAGGCCACCCCGCCCGACGAGGCCGGCGACGACGAGCAGGCCCACTGGCGGCAGGTCTTCTCCGACTTCCTGCGCATCCGCGGCGAGTGCGGCGAGGTCGCGAGCGGCCTCACGTTCGAGCGGTTCGCCCAGAAGCTCGCCTCGAACAAGGCGACGCTCGTCGCGAAGTACTCGTGCCGGACGGTCCGCTTCCAGGTCTACGTCAAGGACGGCAAGGCGGCCCTGAAGGCGACTCCCGTTCGTTGAACTACGTCGCAACCGGGAGCGTGAGCGTGAACGTCGTGCCTTCGCCGGGCGCCGACGAGAGCTCGAGCGCCCCGCCGTGCTCCTCGGCGATGCGCTGCGCGATCGCGAGGCCGAGGCCAGTCCCGCCCTCCTTCGTGGTGAAGTAGGGCTCGAACACGCGCGGCCGGTCCTCCGGGCGGATGCCCGCCCCGGTGTCGGAGACCGAGAACGCCACCGCGCCGCCCGCGCGGCGCGCGCGGAGCCCGAGCGTGCCGCCCGACGGCATCGCGTCGAGCGCGTTCCGCACCAGGTTCAGGAGCACCTGCAGGACCTGGTCGCGATCGGCGAGCACGGAGGGGAGCCCGGGCTCGAGCTCGCGCGCGACGGTCACGCCCTCCGGCGGCGCGGGGAACAGCGCGAGGACGGACTGGACGAGCTCGTCGGGAGCGACCGGGGTCCGCTCGGGCGCGGGCAGCCGCGCGAACCGGCTGAACTCGTCGACGATGCGCTTCAGCCGCCGGACCTCCTCGCCGATGGCCCGCGTGCCCTCGTCGAAGATCTCGTCGAAGTCGGGGCGGGCGCGCGCGTGCGCGTCGCGGAGCGTCTCGACGCTCATCGCGATGGGCGTGAGCGGGTTCTTGATCTCGTGCGCGAGCCGGCGCGCGACCTCGCGCCAGGCGGCGATCCGCTCGGCCTGCACGAGCCGGGTGCGGCTATGGGCGAGGTCGGCGG
>DATIDF010000019.1:0-2553 GCA_035456445.1 Anaeromyxobacter sp. | reverse complement strand
ACGCCCTTCACCCACTCGACGTCGAAGACGTTCTCGACGTCCTGCAGGTACATGGCGATGCGCTCGAGCCCGTAGGTGAGCTCCGCCGCGACGGGCTTCACCTCGAACCCGCCCGCCTGCTGGAAGTAGGTGTACTGGGTGATCTCCATCCCGTCGCACCAGACCTCCCAGCCGAGCCCCCAGGCGCCGAGCGTCGGGCTCTCCCAGTCGTCCTCGACGAAGCGGATGTCGTGCTCGAGCGGATCGATCCCGATCGCCTTCAGCGACCCCAGGTAGATCTCCTGCACGTCGGGCGGGTTGGGCTTCAGGATCACCTGGAACTGATGGTGCTGGTACAGGCGGTTCGGGTTCTCGCCGAACCGCCCGTCCGCGGGGCGGCGCGAGGGCTCGACGTACGCCACGTTCCAGGGCTCGGGCCCGAGCACGCGCAGGAAGGTGGCGGGGTTCATCGTGCCGGCCCCGACCTCCTGATCGTACCCCTGGGCGAGGATGCAGTTCCGGCTCGCCCAGTAGGTCTGGAGCTTCAAGATCAGATCCTGGAAGTACACGCGCGCGCCTCCTCGACCGGCGCGTGTAGAAAGCGCGCGGCCCCGTCACCGGAGCGGGCGACGGTAGGGCCGTAAGGGTGCGGATGTCAAACCGAAACATCGCCGGTGCGGGGGAGCCCGGCGACGGCGCCGACGCGCGTGCAGACCCTCCCGGCGACGCGGTTCGCGAAGGCGACCGCACGCTCGAGATCGGCGCGGGGGAGCGTCTCGATGGGGCCGCGGCCGACGAGGGCGGCGAGGAGCCCCGCCACGAACCCGTCGCCCGCGCCGGTGGTGTCCACGACCTCCACCCGCTCCGCCGGGACATGGAGGAGGTCCTCCCCGCGCCGTACCAGCGCCCCGCGCTCGGCCAGGGTCACGCACGCGAGCGGCACGCCGAGCGCGACGAGCCGCGCCGCCGCGCGCGCCGGATCCGCCTCCCCCGTCACCACCTCGGCCTCGTCCTCGGACAGCTTCACGAGGGTGCACGCGGGCACGACTTCCGCGCAGAGGCGCCGGAGCGCGCCGAGATCGTCCCAGAGGTGCGCGCGCACGTTCGGGTCGAACGAGACGCGCATCCCGAGCGTGCGCGCGGCAGCGACCGCCTCGCGGAGCGCGGCCTGCCCCTCCGGCAGCACGTGCGCGGACGAGCCCACGTGGAGCCAGTTCGCGCGCCCGAGGAGCGCCGGATCCACGTCGTCGGGCCGGACGAGCTTGTCCGCCGAGAAGCGCGCGTTCGGCGAGAAGAAGGTCCGCTCCCCGCGCGCGTCCAGCGCGACGAACCACATCCCCGTCGGCCGCTCGCGGGTGAGCCGGAAGGCGCACCGAACGCCCTCCGCCTCGAGCTTTCGCACGAGCATCCGGCCGAACGGATCGTCGCCGAGGACGCCCCGGAACGCGACCGGAATGCCCAGGCGCGCGAGCCCGGTCGCGACGTTCGCGGGCGCGCCGCCCGCGCAGGCCTCGAAGCGATCGCAGTCCTCGAGCCGGCCGCGCCGCTCGGGCAGGAGATCCACGAGCGCCTCTCCCAGGCAGACGACGTCGAGATCGCGCGCCATCGCTAGTCTCCGAGCAGCGGCCCGACCTCTTCGAGGAATCGGCGCGCCGCGAGGCGCCGGCCGAGGTGGTGCTCGATGAACGCGCTGAGCGCGTCGCGCGCCTCGCGGCCGATCGCCGGCGACATGGGCGCGTCCGCGCCGGCCAGCCCCTCCGCCTGCAGCCGGGCCAGGACGCCGGCGGCGGATGCGGAGACCCACGGGGCGCCGGGCGCGGCGGCGGGAGCACATCGCGCACAGAGCGTCCCTCCCTGCCCGGGATCGAATCGGACGCGTCCCTCCGCCTCCAGCGGTTTGCCGCACGATGCACATGCGTCCAGACGCGGCATGAGCCCCGCTGCGCGGAGCGCGCCGAGCTCGAAGGCACGGAGCGCCGCCGGCCGGGCCGGCCCGGCGTCGAGCGCACCGAGGTAGTCGACGAGGAGCGCGAGGAGCTCCGCGTGCGGCTCGTGGTCCCGCACGAGCTCGCGCGCGAGCTCCACCGCGTAGCCCGCGCAGGCGATGCGGGCGAGGTCGCCGCGGATCGCACCATGGGCGCGGAGGACCGAGACCGAATCGAGCCCGAGCATGTCGGACCCGCCGCGCTCGCGTGCCTCGGCGGCTACGAGCGTGAACGGCTCGAGCGCACCCCCGAACCGCCGCCGGGAGGCGCGCGCGCCGCGCGCGAACGCGGACACCTTCCCTCGCTCGCGCGTGAGGAGCGTCACGACCCGATCCGACTCGCCGTAGTCCACGGCGCGCAGGACGAGGGCGGTGAGCTTCAGGCGATCCGTCACGGCGGGACCGTAGCCGCTCACTGGGCGCGGCGCCAGGGCCTGCGGCGCACGATACCGGGCCTGCGTCCCTCGACTACGGGCGCCTCTCGCGAAGGCGCCCTACGCGACGGCGTCCTCGCTCCTTGCGCCTGCGGCGCACTAACAGGCGCCGCTGTGCGCGGCTCTAAGAGAAGGAGCGCCTCGTCCCTCGACTTC
>DATIDF010000018.1:0-3873 GCA_035456445.1 Anaeromyxobacter sp. | reverse complement strand
GTGCCGCGGGGAAGTCGAGCGACGGCGGCAGAAGGGCCGCCTCGTCGGCGGGGATCTCCTCGAGGATCTCCTCGCCCTCGACGGTCGGGATCTCCTCCACGATCTCGGGGAGCGCGAGGTCGTCCTCCCCGCTCGCCGCGGCCGCAGGGCTCGCCGCGGCCAGCGGGTGACTCTCCGTCACGGGGTCGGGATCGAGCTCGAATGCCGGCAGGTCGAGCGAGAGCGGCTCCGGCGCCGCGTCCGGGGCCGCCATCTCCCAGGGTGCGGGGGGCTCGGCGGTCGCCCAACTGGAGGCGGCGTCCGCCGCCGCCTCGAACGAGCCGCCTGACGCGAGCGCGAAGCCCGGGTCGACTCCGCCGTCGTCGGCCGGCCATCCGACAGTGCCGTCCAGGGCGGGCGACGCCTCCGCGCCGAGCCCGAGCGGCGTGCCCGTCTCGAAGCCGCCATCCGCGGGCGGCTCGAACACCGCGCCCGGCGCGAACCCCGCGGTGTCGTCGTACTCGCCCAGCTCGCCCGCGGCGGGCGCGACGAGCGGCGAAGAGGGATCCTGCAAGAGCGTCGTGTCGATCCCGGCGCCGAGCCCATCGATCGGCTCGAGGCCGTCGCCGGAGGCGAGCTCCGCCCCGCCCGCGGCGAGCTCGTCGTAGGCGCCGAAGGCGGCGCCGGGCTCGGCCATGGCGGGCGCGGGCAAGGGGTCCCAGCCATCGGGCGGCAGTGGCGCCGGGTCGGCCGCGAGGAGCGGCAGTGCCTGCGTCGGCTCCGGCTCGGTCGCGAGACCCAGCATCTCGGTCGGCTCGGGGGGCGCGGCCGCGTCGTCGAAGGAGAAGCCGTCCGGGAGCGCGTCGAGCGCGGGGACGGTCCACCCCGCGGACGTGGGTTCCGGCGCCAGAGCCGGCGGGAGTCCGCCGCCGTCGGCGACGAGCGCGGCGTCGTCGATCGGCTCCAGCTCGAAGGCGCCCGCGTCGAGGTCGAGCGCGGGCACCTCGCGCGGCGTGCCGATCGGCAGCGGCGCCTCGGCTCCGAGCGCGAGGGCACGGGTCGGCTCGGGCTCGACCTCGGCCGCGAGGACGTCGTCCCACGCGGCGTCGGGCGTGGGCGCCCCGGGATCAGCGAGCGCCAGCGCGTTGGGATCCCATCCCACGGCCGCGGCGGGATCGCCGCCCGCGGTGCCGGCGTCCCAGGCGACGGCGTTCGGATCCCACGCCTGGCCGCCTGGATCGAGGGCGTTCGGGTCCCAAGGCTGGGCGTTCGGATCGCCCGAGAGAGCGCTCGGATCCCACTGCTGCGCGCCCGGATCCCAGGGCTGCCCGTTCGCGTCCATCGGCGCTGCCGCCGGATCCCACGCGGCGACGTCCCCTGGAAGCGCGTTCGGATCCCATCCCTGCGCGCTCGCGGCGCTCGGATCCCACCCTGCGTTTGCGTCCCAAGCAGCCGCCTCCGGCGCGCCGGGATCGCGGGGTGGCTCTGCGGCGGCGGGATCGCCCTCCCAGCCGAGGGTGGCGGGATCGAACAGCGCGTCGGCGTCGGAGTCCGAGAACAGGGGCGCTTCCGGCGGTGCGAGAGCCGCCGCATCGTCGAGCGCGGCCGGCGCGGGGGGGGCCGGGAAGAACGGCTCCGGCTCGGGCTCCGGGGAGAGCTCGGGCGGCGGCGGCGGGCGGTTCCGGAGGCCAGCGGGCAGGAGCGACTCGCGCAGCCGCGCCGCGGCCGCGTTCACGTCGAAGCCCCCGCGCGGCGCGCCTCCGCCCGCCTCGCCGCCGACGAGGTCGCGCAGCTCGGCGAAGCGGCGCTCCTCCTCGGGGGAGAGGCCCTTCGCGAGCCGCTTCGCGTCCAGGGTTCGGAACTCCTGCATCACGCTGCGGGGATCGGGCATCGTGCCTTCCGGGGAGGAGCCGGCCGGGAGGGGCCGAGCGAGACGGGGGATGATACCTCGGCGGGCGGAGCCCACAAAAGGCGAGGCCTCCTTGATTTCCCCAGCCCTGGCGGCCATGTATGGCGCGCTCATGAGCCCCCTGCCGGTGGTCCAGAACGGCCGCGCCAAGCCGCCAGCGGCCGGCCCCGAAGCGTTCCTGCCCACCGGCGCCGACGAGCTCCGAGCGCGCGGCGGTGGCGCGCTCGACGTGCTGCTCGTGACCGGGGACGCGTACGTCGATCACCCGAGCTTCGGGGCGGCCGTGATCGGGCGCGTGCTCGAGGCGCAGGGCTACGAGGTCGGCATCATCGCGCAGCCGGACTGGCGGAGCACGGCGGACGTGTTGCGCATGGGACGGCCGCGGCTCTTCGTCGGGGTCACCTCGGGCGCGATGGACTCGATGGTGAACCACTACACGGCCCACAAGCGCCGCCGCTCCGACGACGCGTACACGCCCGGCGCGCTCGCGGGGAAGCGGCCCGATCGCGCGACCACGGTGTACGCGCGGCTCTGTCGCCAGGCGTTCGGGCCGACGACGCCCATCGTGCTCGGCGGGATCGAGGCCTCGCTCCGGCGCATCGCGCACTACGACTACTGGGACGACCGGGTGCTGCCGTCCGTGCTCATCCCGTCCGGCGCGGATCTGCTCGTGTACGGGCAGGGAGAGAAGCCGGTGCTGGAGATCGCGCGCCGGCTCGCCTCGGGCGAGGACATCTGCGGCCTCGTCGACGTCCCCGGGACCGCGCTCGCGGTGCCGGATCTCTCGCTCGCGATGCTCGAGGCGCGCGAGCGGAAGGTCGTGGAGCTCCCCGCCTACGAGGAGATCGCGCTCGACCGGCGGCGCTTCGCCGAGTTCAGCCGGCTCTACCACCTCGAGCACAACGGCGAGAACGCGCGCATCCTCGTGCAGCGCCACGGCCGCGGCGAGAAGGCCCGCTTCGTCGTCGTGAACCCGCCGATGCGCGCGCCCACGACCGACGAGCTCGACCGGATCGCCGAGCTGCCCTACGTGCGCGAGGCGCACCCCTCCTACCGAGGCGCGCACATCCCGGCGCTCGAGCAGATCCGCTGGTCGGTCCAGATCCTGCGCGGCTGCGCGGCGGGCTGCGCGTTCTGCTGCATCACCGAGCACCAGGGTCGCGACATCGCGAGCCGATCGGAGGCGAGCGTCCTGCGCGAGCTCGCCACCCTCGCCTCGAAGGAGAGCTTCAAGGGGACGATCACGGACGTGGGCGGCGCGACCGCCAACATGTGGGGGATGCGGTGCACGGACGCGGAGGCGCACGCGCTGTGCCGGCGCGCCTCGTGCGTGCACCCCACCGTCTGCAAGTTCTTCGCGGTGGACCACGGGCCGCTCGTCGAGCTCTACGAGAAGGCGCGCAAGGTGAAGGGCGTGAAGCACCTCTTCGTCGGCTCGGGCGTCCGCTACGACCTCGCCCAGGCGGACGCGAAGAACGGCGCGCGGTATTTGAAGACGCTCGTGCAGCACCACGTGTCCGGCCAGCTCAAGGTCGCACCCGAGCACGTCTGCGAGCCGGTGCTGAAGCTCATGAAGAAGCCGGGCGTCGCGTCGTTCGAGCGGCTGCGCAAGGACTTCGAGCGCTACTCGCGCGAGGCGGGCAAGGAGCAGTACCTCGTCCCGTACTTCATCTCCTCGCACCCGGGCGCGTCGCTCGAGCAGGCGGCGGAGCTCATGGACTACCTGGTGGCGAACCGCTGGAAGCCGCAGCAGGTGCAGGACTTCATGCCGACGCCGATGACGCTCGCGTCGGACATGTACTGGTCGGGCCTTCACCCGACGACCGGCGAGCCGGTGCACGTGACGCGCGACATGGAGGAGAAGCGCATGCAGAAGGCGCTGCTCCGCTGGGGCGATCCGGCGAACCGGCCGCTCATCGAGAAGGCGCTCCGGAAGCTCGGGCGGCTCCGACCGGGCGAGCGGCTCGGGCCGGGGATGCGGCCGA
>DATIDF010000017.1:0-10331 GCA_035456445.1 Anaeromyxobacter sp. | reverse complement strand
AGGCGCGGGTTATCGCTTCTGGTCGTTCCAGCACCACTGCTACTCCGACATCATCGCGCTTCACGGCGACCGCTACCTCGGGGGCGCGCACCCGCTCCCTTACCTCGAGGATCGGATCGAGTACCCGGTCCTGCTCGGCCTCGCGCTCTGGCTGCCGTCGTGGGCGCCGGGCGGCGCGCTCGGGCACTTCACGGCGACGTATCTCTTCCTCGCGGCGTGCCTCGCCTGCGCGCTCCTCGCGCTCGCGCGCCTCCCCGGTGCGCGGCCGTGGTGGCTCGGCGCCACGCCCGCGCTCGTGTTCTACGCGGGGCTGAACTGGGACCTCCTCCCCATCGCGCTCGTCGCCGTCGCGGCGCTCGCCCAGGAGCGCGGCCGCACGGGCGCGAGCGGCGCGGCGGCGGCCCTCGGCGTGTCGGCGAAGCTCTTCCCGGCGGCGCTCGTCCCGCCCGCGCTCGCCGCGCTCGCGGCGGTTCCGCGGCCGCGCGCGCTCCTCCGCTACGCGGCCGCCTTCGGAGGGCTCGTCCTTCTGGTGAACCTCCCCTTCGCGCTCGCCGCTCCGGAGCGCTGGAGCTGGTTCTTCCGCTTCAACGCGGGGCGCGGCGCCGAGAACTCGATCTGGGACGCGCTCGCGATCCCGCGCGGGCCGCTCCTCGAGGCGCTCTCGGCGGGTCCCCTCGCCGCGTCCGCGCTCGCCGGCGCCGTCGCGACGGCCCTCGCGGCGAGGCGTGGGGGCGACGCCGCGCGCGCGGCGCGGCTCGCGACGGCGCTCGCGCTCGTCGTCTGGATCGCAACGAACAAGATCTGGAGCCCGCAGTACGCCCTCTACGGATTCCTCGCCGGCGCGCTTGCCGCTGGGCCCGCGGCGCTGTTCGCAGCGCTCACCGCGGTGTCCCTGTGGGACTTCCACGTCGCGTTCGAGGTGCGCGCGCGGCGGTGGGAGCCGTGGTTCCGCGATCACCTGTTCCACCCGACCGCCGTCGTCCGGACGCTCCTCTGGCTCGCGCTCGCAGCGCTCATCGCGCGCGAGCTGTGGCGCGAGGCGCGAGGCCGCGATCCCTGACCGCGCTCTCCGCCTCGTCCCATCCGACGGCGGGGTCGAGCAGGGCTTTCGTGGCAGCGCTCGAGGACGATCCCGTGAACGTGAACGAGCCCGAGCCCGAGCCCGGCTTCGCCTCGGGCGCGGGCGCGGGCCCGGGCTCGTGCACGGGCTCGACTCATCACGCCCTCAGTAGTCCTTCGACCACACGAGGCTCGCGCCGCCCGAGCCGGAGGTGCCATAGCGCGACTCGGCGGTCCAGCGCGGCGAGAACCGGTACTCGATCCGCATCTCGTCCTCGTTCTCGCCGCGCTCCACGTCCGCGTCGAAGCGCCGGACGTAGCCGACGTAGATCTTGTCGGTCACGTACTTGCCGGCGCGCACCGCGCCGGAGTCGACCGCGATGGTGTCGAGCGGCAGCTTGTCCGCCACGAGGCCCTTGAACGCCTGCGTCGCAACCGCTCCTAGGGCGGCCTTGCCCGCCTCCTCTCCGGTGAGCGCGCCCGCCTCGCCCGAGCCAACCTTCATCTCGGCGTGTCCGGTCGCGATGAGCATCGCGATCTGTCCTTCGTCCAGCTGCGGCTTCGAGGAGAGCCTGATCTCCGGATCGCTCACCGGCCCCGCGACGGTCACCGTGACAGTCGCCGTCGGGTTCTCGTAGGTTGCCTCGACGTCGAGCATCGCCGCCTTCAGGGGGCCGCCGGTGAACTGCACGCGACCGCGTCCGATGTCGAAGTGGCGGCCGCCGATCGGCTCCACGAAGCCTCGCACCACGGATACGTCTCCCGACGCGTAGTCGCTGCCGCCTCCGAGCTCGTACGATACGTCCGCCTTGAGCTCGACGTTCATCCGCGGGCTGTCGCCCTTCACGAAGAGCTGCCCGGGGGCGACGACGTGCACGGCGAGCGTGAAGGGCTTCGCGGGGGGGCCGACCGCCGCGGAGCCCGGCTTCGCGGCAGCGCCCGGGGCGCCCTTGCGCCGCTCGCGGATGGCGCGGCGACCGACCACGATGTCCGGCCGCTGCTCGAGCGACTGGAGCTCGCGCGGCGTCTTCGACGGCAACCGCAGCGTGCCGCCCGGGATCCTCACCTCGACGCGCAGCGCGTCCGCGGTGTAGGTCCCACTGGCGTCGACGCGCAGGTCGAGCTTGGCGAGCTCCTGGCCAGCCCGGTTGATCCCGAGCGACTCCGCCGTCATGTGCAGCTCGGCGGGCGAGCTCGGCTCGGCGAGGTTGCGCACGAACCCGGAGGCTTCGAGCTTCCCGCGCCCGCGGCGGGCGGTGAGCCTGCGCAGCTCGAGGGCGTCGTCGTTCACCTGCACGTCGAGCGCGACGTCGGTCCACTCGCCGTACTCGGCTATCGCCACGCGCTGCCCGTCGAGCACCACCTTGCCCCTCGGCCGCGGCCGGGCAAGGGGGCCATGCGCGGTCACGTTCGCGGTGATCGTGCCCGAGGCGGCGCGCACGATCCCGGGCAGGAGCGCGGGCAGGACGCCGAGGTCGAGCGCGCTCGCGACCAGCCGGGCGTCGAGCGGGGCTTCACGCAGGGGCGGCCTTCTCGCGCCGACGCCGAGCGGGGCGTCGAGCGTTCCGGTCACGTCCACCTCGCCGCCGGCCGTGGCGCGGATCGCCACCTGCGCCTCGGTGCGCGCGCTCGCGTGGCGCGCCCGGAGGGTCACGTCGCCGAGCGGGCGCCCGTCCACGGTGATGCCGCTGCCGTCGAGGTCGACCTGCATGACCGGCGCGGCGAGCGTCCCCGACGCGGACAGACGGCCCTCGATCACCCCGGCGAGGGGGACGGTCACGTCCGCGCCCGCCGCACGCGAGAGCTCCACGCGCGGCACGACGCCGTCGATGCGGAGCGGCGTGGTGCGCAGCCGATCCGCGGCGAGGAGCTGCTCGACGGGCGCCGCGATCGCGCCGTCGAGCTGCAGCACATGGTCCGTCCCCAGACCGAGCTGGCCGCTCACGCTCACCCGCGACGCCTCGAGCGCGACGCCGATCTCGAGGCCCACGTCGCGGTAGCCCGCGATCGCGCCGTGCGCGACGCTGGCGGTGAGGTTCCCGCGCGGCGCTGCGGCGCTGCCCGTCAGCGTCGCGCGCACGTCCACCGTCCCACGGAGCTCGTCGGGGAGCCCGAGCACGCCGGCGAGCGGCGCGAGGTCGAGGCCCGGCACGATGGCGCTCGCCTGGACCGGCGCCGTCCGCAAGGCCCCGATCGCCACCGCGGGACGGGCGATCACGTCCCCGAGGTCGAGCGGCGCCGCCGCCTTCAGCTCGAGCGCGGGCGCGGCGTCGTATGTCACGGTGGCGCGGAGCTCGGCGTGCTCTCCGGGGTTCTCGAGCGTGGCGGCGATCGCGAACGGTCGGAGCTCGTGGTACGCGCCTTTCTCGAGCGACGCCTGGGCCGATAGCCGCGACGCCCCGGCGGTCCCGGCGAGCGTCGCCTCCAGAGCGAGGATCCCCTCGAGCGGGGTGGCCTCCCCCGCCGCGGCGAGGACGGGCGCGACCGGGAGCGCCTGCACGCGGATGCGCACGTTGAGCGGCGCCGCCGGCGAGCGATCGAGCGGGAGGGGGACGTCCGCGGAGACGTCCACGACGCCCCCGCCAGCGCGCTCGACCGCGAGCGTCGCGCTGGCGCGCCGCGTCCGCCCGTCCCAGCTCCCGCTGCCCGCGCCGTGGAGCCCGGCGAGCCCGCGCACCGCGCCCCCCTCGAGCTCGAAGCGCGCTGCGAGCCGGGGACGCCGCGTCGTGCCGGTTGCGCGCGCGTCGGCGCTCAAGACCCCTGCAACGCCGAGGTCGCGCGGGATGAAGCCCGGGGGCAGGCGCGCGAGATCCACCCGGACGAGCTCGACGTGAGCGTCGAGCGCTCCGCGCGCGCCGAGGCCCCCCTCGACCGAGATCCGCTGCTCGCCCGTCAGGAGCTCCAGCCGGTCCGTGGCGGGGCCTTCGAAGCGGATCGTCGCCGGATGATCGAGCCTCCAGCGGGCGCCGGGGTACGCGAGCGTCAGCTCCGCGAGCGCGAAGCGATCGCGGCGCGGTCCGAGCCTGCCGCGGGCGTCGATGGCGAGCGGGCTGTCGCCGACCGCAGGAAGCGCCGCGGACGCGGAGACGCTCGCCTCCTCGTTCTCGAGCCGGGCGCGGAGCGAGAGAGCGCGCGCGATCTCCTCTGCACCCGATCGCACCGAAGCGGCTCCGCCCTCGACGTCCACCAGCGGGCGGCGCAGCGGCCCCGACGCGCTCGCGACGAGCCGCACGCCCTGGAGCGCGACCCCGCCCACGCGGAGCGTCGGGGCGGCGCCTGTCGCGCGCAAGGCCGGCGCACGCTCCGTCCCTGACAGCGCCGCCTCGACGCGCGCCTTGCCGGCGACGGCCGGCAGCTTCCGCCCGAGGAGCGCGCCGAGGTTGCGCCTCACCGCGCCGAGGTCGGCGGCGTCTGCGACGAGCCGTCCGGACACGGCGCCCCTCGGGCGCCAGCGCATGGCGCCATCGAGCGCGAGCCCGGGCGCCCGGAGCGTCAGGCGGCGCACGTCATAGGCGCCGCGATCGGCGCGGGCGACGATCTCGCCCGGGCCGAGCTCCCCCCCTCGGAGGCGCGAGCGCGCGATCGAAAGGACCACGTCCGCCCGGAGGTCCTCGAGCGAGCGGCCCGCGAGGGCGCCGCGGCCGGAGAGCGACACGTCGCCGCGAGGAGCAGCCGAGTGAAGGCTGGCGGGATCGATCCGCTCGAGGGCGAGGTCGAACCCGAGCGACCGCGCGCCCCCGAGCCGCAGGGCGACGGCGGCGTGGGCGCGCCGCCCCGCCGCGGCGCTCGGACCTGCCTCGGGCCAGACTTGCGCGGCCGCGCTCACGAGCGCGCCATCCGATTCCGCGTAGACGGTCCCGGCGAGATCGGCGCCGCCGCCGACCTGGGGAACGAACGTCCGGACCTGCGCGCGCGCCACGTCGAGCCGCGTCAGGGCGGCGCGGCCTTCGAGCGTCCTTGCGTTCACATTCCCCACGAGCGATACCGCCGTGCCGCCCACGTCCGCGCGCAACAGCGGCACGCGCACGCGGTCGCCGTTCCTCGACGCAAGGGCGTCGACCGAGACCGGCGCCGCGACGGGGAGGTCCAGCGCGCCCCGCAGCCGGAGCTCGACCTCCGCGGCCGAGGGTCCCCACGCGCCGCGCGCATCGACGTTCACGTCGCGCGCCTCGAGGCGCGTCGCGCCGTCACTGTCGACCCACCAAACGCTTCCCCCGCGGATCGCGAGCGCCGTCACCCGCACCATGAACCCATCCCCGGACGGCTCGCGTGGCTTCGCCGGCGAGGGCGGCTTCGCCCTCGGCGCCGCGGGATGCGCCGGCGCGAACGCACGCGCGAGCGAGAGCCCGCCCCCCTCCTCCTCCTCCTCGAGGAGCACCGCCGGTCCGTCGAGCGCGACCGAGACGCCGACGGTGCGGTCGCGTAGCTCGAGCTGCTCGATCGACAGGCGGGCGCGGTCCACTGCGAGCACGAGGTGCCCATCGGGATCGAGCACGCGCAGCCCGCGGATCTCCACGCCGCCCGGACGAACTGCGATCTCGGCGAGCTCGAAGCTCCCCGCGAGGGCACCGTCGAGCAGCCGGATCACCTCCCGCGCGACGATCCGCCTGCCGGGGGACGAGGTAGCGAAGAGCGTCACCGCCGAGACGAGCACGCCGGCGATCGCCGCGAGCCCGAGCAGGGCAAAGCCAGCGAACCGGAGCGCGGCGGCGAGCACGCGCACTAGAATGCCTCACCGATGGTGATATGGACGGCCGCGATCGTCTCGCGGTGCTCGGGCACCGACGGGACCGCGTTCGGGTTCGGGGGCACCGGGGGGAACCGATGGTTGAAGGGGACCCCTGCCGAGAGGTCGGTCGGGAGCCGCACGCCCACGCTGACGCCGATGGGGCCGAACGGGGTCCCGTAGCGCAGGCCGACGCCGGTCGCGAGCTGGATGTCGCCCAGGTCGAGCGCCTCACGCCAGGCGGTGCCGGTTTTGTCCGGCGGCGCCACGTTGCCGGCGTCGAGGAAGAGAGCACCGCTCCAGTTACCGGAGATCGCGTAACGTAGCTCGAGGGCCCCGTCGATGAGCCCGTTGCCGCCGACCGGGACCCACTCTTTGCCGTCCTGGACCATCGGGGAGAGGCGGCGAGTGTAATAGCCTCGCATCGACAGGGGCCCACCCCCGTAGAAGCGCGCGACGATCGGCGGCTCGCTCGGCTCGCTGAACGGGACGAGCGCGCCCACCCGCGCCCGCGCACCGAACACGAGCCCGCGGGACACCGGCCAGTAGCCGCGCATCTCCGGCAGGACGCGCAGGTAGCGGTAGCCGACGCTCGCGATGCGGAAGCCCTCCTGCACCGAGAGCCCGACGTAATAACCGCGCCGCGTGTTCACCGGATCGTCCCGGCCGTCCCACGTGAGCCGCTGCTCCAGGTAGGAGAGCAGGCAGACGCTGCTCGGGCACCCGGCGAGGAGCGGCCGCTCCTCAATATCCGGCGGGATCTCGCCTTGCGGCGTCGTGGTCTGGGTCTCGTTGAAGAGCTGATACACCTCGAGGTTGTAAGAGGGGACGAACGTCCAGCGCGTGGCGATCCGGATCGGCAGGCCGAGCTGCACACGCTCCGACCAGAAGTCGTAGGCCTGCTCCATGCCGCGCTCGACCTCCAACCGGCCGGCAACGTCTACGCGGCTGGCGATCGCGGCGGGCTGCCGGTAGTCGAACCCGACGAGCCCGACGACACCCTGGCGCTGGGGCCCAAAGGGCGTGGGCAGCCACGCGTACCCGAAGCGCAGGTCGGCCCCAACCTTGCGCACGTCGCCCCACAGGTTGCGGTGCTGCCAGCCCGCGTTGGCGCGCGCCTCCCAGCGCGTCGCCTCGATGCCGAGCTCGGGGCCGGCGCGGACGGTGCGGAACGGCGCCTCGCGCACGGCGACCACCACCGGGACGATCCCGCGCTCGGCGCTCGCCGTGCCGCGCGTCACGCGCACCCCGGCGAACACCCCGAGATCGAACACGCGCCTCTGAGCCTTCGCCAGCTTCGACTCGTCGAACCACTCGCCGCTCTTCACCTCGAGCGACGCCTGCTCGCGAACGAGGTCGCGGGAGACCGCTGACGTGCCGGCGATGAAGATGGGGCCGAAGCGAAACCGCCCGCCGGGCTTCACCTCGTAGGTCACCAGCGCGCTGCGCTCGAGCGGCAGCACCTGCGCGGTCTGGGTCACCTCCGCGTTCGCCCAGCCGGTCGTGCGGAGCGCCCGGGTGATGGCGGCCTTGGTGGCGTCGTAGGCGGACACGCGGAAGACGTCGCCGACCTTGAGCGGCAGCTCCTTGAGCCGCACGCGCGCGTCGGGCGCGTCCTCGAGCCCGCTCACCCGGAGCTCCGTCACCCGGGCCGGTGCTCCCTCCGAGATCCGCATCACCACCCGGGCGCGCCCATCGCCGTCGGGCACGACCTTCACGTCCTCGACCTTTGCCTCGTAGTAGCCGCGGTCACGGTAGTAGGCCTCGACGCGGCGCCGATCGACCGCGAGCGCGTCGGGATCGAGCGCGAAGCCCCGCCGGACGACGAGCCCGGTGACGCCGCCGGGCGCTGTGGGCGCCTGCGTCACGAGCTTCGCCTTGATGTCGTCGGCGTCGAGCGCCTTCACGCCCTCGAGCTCGACCTTCGTGACGATGGGCTCGCTCGCCGTGCCGTGGCCTCGTAGGCAGCCGGTGGCGCCGAGCGCGAGGAGGAGGAGGAGCGCGGGGGCGGCGCGGCGCACCATCGGCCGGGATTATGGCCCAGGCGGGTCAGCGACGCCGGTTGTTTCGGGCCCAGCGCGGCGGGCCCGTTGGGGCTTCTCGCTCCGTGATCCCCCGGGACGCCGGGCCGGAGGATCGAGCGCGATCAGGCGGGCGACGAGAGGAGGAGCGAGAGGTTCCGCTCCTCCCATGCCTTCGCGCGCGAGAACTCAGGGTAGGCGCGCTCGCGCCGGCGGAACTCCGGGCCGTGGACGATGCGCCGCCCGTTCACCTCGCGCGCGGGCACCGCCTGGTGGAGCATCTCGTGGAACACCACCATCGCGACGTAGAACTCGGGGACCTCGGGGCGATCGAGCGTCGGGTGGATCCGGATGATGCGCGCGTCCTGCACGTAGACGCCGGTCTTCACCGTGCTCCGGCGCCGCCCGCCGCGAACGGCCCCCCATCCGATGCGCGCCTCGATCTCGTCGCGGAAATGGGAGGCGTTCAGCCGGTCGAAGATCTCCTGCAGATCGTGGGTGCGCCCGCGCGGCTGCAGCCTGTCGGCGCGCGGGACGGCGATGCGCGCCCGGTTGTGCCGTACGAACGCGTCGATCCGCGAGCCCGCCTCGCGCCGCCGCCTTGCCGCGCCGCGAGCCGGCCCCGCGAACGCGGCGATCGCGCGGACGACGTCGCCGGGGGCGTCGAGGAACATGTGGTGGAGCCGGTAGTGGATCCCGCCCGACCCGCGGCGAAACGACACCATCGTCGACCGGTTGTCGTGCACGGTGAGGCGCACGCGCTCCGCCAGGATGCCGGAGAGCGAATCCGCGAGCCGGCTCGCGGCGGAGAGCTTCGCCTCGCGCGAGGCACGGCGCGCGTCGAACAGCTCGAGCTGGCGGTTGGCCTGCGGCGGACGGGGCGGACGGGGCACGTTCGGGGGGCGATCCTACGGACGGGGGCACCCCGCATCAAGTGGCGGCTCTCCGGACGTGCCGGCTTGCGGGGGGGAGGCGGGGGAGCGAGCGGGGGCTCGGGGGCAGCGGCCGCGCTCGCTGCGCTGTGGCTGCGCTCGGCTACCCCTCCTCGCTCTGCTCTTCCTCGGCGAGCAGCCGCTCGATGCGTGCGTGCTCCGTGCGCAGGAGCAGCACCTTCTCCTGGCTGTACGTGACCGCACCGGGGGCGGCGCCCTTCGGCTTCCGGACGTACTTCGCCCGCGTGTACGCGACGTCCGCCTGCGCTGCGCCGCGCGCGTCGGAGAAGTGCACCGCGAGGTGCGCCGCGTCGAGGAGCGTGTCCTGGTCCGGGCCCTGCCCCTTCTCGAGTCGCACGATCACGTGCGCGCCGGCGACCCCGCGCGCGTGCAGCCAGAGGTCGTTGCCGCGCGCGACGCGGAGCGTCAGCCGATCGTTCTCGGCGGCGCCCCGGCCGACGAGGATCGCGGCACGCGAGACGGAGCGGAACGATCGGTACGGAAGCGCCTCCTCGCGTGCCCGCGCGCGAGCGGCGCCGCCGCCCGGACGCTGCTGGGGCTGCGGCCTGGGGCCCGCCCCGAGCCTTCGCGCCTCGCGCTCGAGGCGGGGCAGCTCCTCGAGCCGCGCCGCGTCGATCTCGGCGAGGAGCGCCCGGAGCGCCGTCTCGCGGTCACGCACCTCCGCCGTACGCGCCGCGACCCGCGCGGCGCTGTCCGCGATGCGCCGGTAGCGCCGGTAGAACCGCTCCATGTTGGCCTGCGGCGTGAGCGCGGGATCGACCGCGACGCGGACCTCGCGCGGGCCCTCCTCCGTCCACTCGGTGAGCGTCACCTCCCGCGCGCCGCGCTTCACCGCCCGGAGGTTCGCCTTGAGGAGGTCGGCGACACGCCGGTCCGCCTCGGCCGCGGGCACGCGGGCCGCCTCGTCCGAGAGCTTCTCGAGCGCGCGCGACGAGCGGGCGACGCCGGCGCGGACCGGCTCGCGCAGCCGGCGGCGACCCTCGGCGACGAGCCGCTCGGCCTCGAGCGCGGCATAGCGTGCCTCGATAGCGGCCGAGAGCGGGAAGGAGGCGGAGGCATCGGGGGTGAAGCGCGGCTGCTCCGGGCGAGGCGACTGCGGCGGCGTCGGGGCGACGTAGGGCTCGCCCGCGACGAGCTTGCGGCGCTGGGAGAGGTTCCGCCCCGCGCTCGCCCGGATGATCCCGTCGCCTGCCACCAGGAAGAGGTTCCCGTGGCGGCCCGTCAGCTCGCCGACGAGGCGCAGCGGGCCGCGCGGCGTGTCGAGCGCGAGCTGAACGACGCGATCGCCGGGCAGCGACTCGATCGCCGCGAGCCGCGCGGCCTCGATCTCGCGGCGGAGCACGGCCTGGAAGGGAAACGGCGAGTGGGGCTGCGGCGGACGCGCGCGGACGAGGTGGAGGCGCGTGACGTCCGGCTCGGCGGAGAGGAGGAGGAGCACGGGCCCGGCGCGCCCGTACAGCTCCAGGGTCAGCGCGCGCTCGGCGTGGACCCGCACCGCGTCGACGCGGGAGCCGACGAGGGGCGCGAGCTCCCGGACGACCGCCTCGATCTCGCCAGCGCCGAGCGACATTC
>DATIDF010000016.1:0-11698 GCA_035456445.1 Anaeromyxobacter sp. | reverse complement strand
CACCCAGTACACCTACTTCCAGCAGGCGGGCGGGTTCGAGGTGAAGCCCGTCGCGGCGGAGCTCACCTACGGGCTCGAGCGCATCGCCATGTACCTGCAGGACGTCGAGAACGTCTTCGACGTCGAGTGGGTGAAGGGCGTCCGGTACCGTGAGGTCTTCCACCGGAACGAGGTGGAGATGAGCGAGTACTCCTTCCGCGCCTCGGATCCGAAGATGCTGTTCGGGCTCTTCGACACGTACGAGGCCGAGTGCAAGCGGCTCCTCGCCGTGAAGCTCCCGCTGCCGGCGTACGACTACTGCCTCAAGTGCTCGCACGCGTTCAACAACCTCGACGCGCGCGGGGCGATCAGCGTCACGGAGCGGGCGGCGTACATCGGTCGCGTCCGCGCACTCGCCCACGAGTGCGCGAAGGGCTACCTCGACTCGCGCGAGGCGCTCGGGTTCCCGCTGTTGCCGCCGGCGGAGCGGAAGCGGGCGGTGGAGGCGGCGCGGGCCCTTCGACAGGCTCAGGGTGAGCGGCCGCAGGCTGAGCGGGCGCGGTAGGCGCGGATCTTCTTCGGCGAGAGAGACGACATGGCGGACCTTCTGTTCGAGATCGGCGCGGAGGAGATCCCGGCGGGCTTCGTCCCCCCGGCGCTCAGGCAGCTCGAGGAGGACCTCGCGAAGGCGCTCGACGCCGCGCGGCTCTCCCACGGCGAGGTGAAGGCGGTCGGTGCCCCGCGGCGGCTCGCGGTGTGGGCACGGGACGTCGCGAAACGCCAGACCGACGCGAAGACGGAGGCGCTCGGACCGCCGGTCGCGCACGCGTTCGACGCCGCCGGGAACCCGACTCAGGCCGCACTCGGGTTCGCGAAGAGCCAGGGCGTGGACGTCTCGAGGCTCGAGCGCGCCCAGACGCCGAAGGGCGAGCGCCTCGCGGTGACGCGGCTCGAGGAGGGGCGGAAGGCCGAGAAGGTGCTGCCCGAGCTGCTCGAGCGGCTCCTCGCGGGCCTGCGATTCCGCAAGGCGATGCGCTCGCGCTACGACGAGGTGACCTTCGCGCGCCCCATCCGCTGGATGGTCGCGCTCTACGGTGGCAGGCCGCTCAAGGTTCGCCACGGCGAGGTCGTATCGGGCAAGGTGACGTTCGGCCACCGCTTCGCCGCGCCGAAGGCGATCGCGCTGAAGGGAACGCCCGAGGACTACGTCGCGAAGCTCCGCAGGGCGAGGGTGCTCGCGGATCCGGCCGAGCGGCGAGCGGTCCTCGAGCAGGAGCTCGCGAAGGCGGCGAAGGCGGCGGGCGGGAAGATCCGGCCGGACGAGCCGCTCGTCGAGCAGGTGCTGTACCTCGTCGAGCACCCGACCGGCGTGGCCGGTGAGTTCGAGAAGTCGAACCTCGACCTGCCGCCCGAGGTGGTCGTCTCCGAGATGCGGAACCACCAGCGTTACTTCGCGGTGGTCGACGGGAAAGGCCGGCTCAAGAATCGGTTCGTCGCGATCTCCGGCACGCCGGTGAAGGATCCGGACGTCGCCCGCCACGGCTACGAGCGCGTGCTGCGCGCACGGCTTGCCGACGCGCGGTTCTTCTTCGAGGAGGACAAGCGCCGGCCGCTCCGGGATCGCATCGAGGACCTCGGGCGGCGGACGTTCCAGGCTCGGCTCGGGAGCGAGCTCGCGCGCACGGACCGCATCGTGGCGATCGGGAGCGCGCTCGCGCGGGCGATCGGGCGCGAAGACCTCGTGGCCGACGTGGTCGAGGCGGCGCGGCTCGCGAAGACGGACCTCACGACCGGCATGGTGGGCGAGTTCCCGGAGCTCCAGGGCGTGATGGGCGGCCACTACGCCCGGCTCGAGGGGCTGAAGCCGGAGATCGCGGACGCGATCGAGGATCATTACAAGCCGGTGGGCGCCTCGGGCGAGATGCCCCGCGGAGACGTGGGCGCGCTCGTCGCGCTCGCGGACCGGCTCCACTCGCTCGTCGGCATCATCGGCGTGGGCGAGAAGGCGACGGGGGCAGCCGATCCGTTCGGCCTGCGGCGAGCGGCGATCGGCATCCTTCGCATCCTCCTCGCCCGCGGGTACCACCTCTCGCTCTCCGCCGCGATCGAGCAGACGCTGGACACGCTCGCGGGGGTGAAGCTCTCCGCGGACCGCGCCGTGATCGCCGAGCAGGTGCTCGACTTCGTCCGGGGCCGGCTCCGTGCGCAGTGGAGCGACGAGCTGGACGCCGACCTCGTAGAGGCAGTGCTCGCGGCCGGGTTCGACGACGTGGTGGACGCGCGGCGCCGGCTCGAGGCGCTCGCCGAGGTCAAGGCCCGCGCCGACTTCGTGCCGCTCGCGCTCGCGTTCAAGCGCGTCGCGAACATCCAGGAGAAGGCGGGGACCGCGGCAGGCGCCGTGGTGAATCCCGGGCTCCTCCGAGACGAGGCGGAGCGCCACCTCCTGTCCGAGCTCGAGCGTGTCGAGGCCGAGGCGGCATCGCTGCGATCGACGCGCAACTATCCGGGCGTCCTCCGCAACGTCGCGACGCTCGAGCCCGCCGTCGCCCGGTTCTTCGACGACGTGCTCGTCATGGCCGAGGATCCCGACGTCCGGGCGAACCGGCTCGGGCTCATGCGCCGCGTCGCCGCGCTCTTCGCCGACGTCGCGGACTTCCGCAAGATCCAGGCGGAGGCCGCGCCGCAGGCGTGAGAGGGCACGCCAGCCTTGACCCTCTCCCGATCCCGCGGCTACGGTTCGCGTCCACCCGTGCCCGCCCACCTCCGAACCACGATCCTCGCCGCCGCGGTCGCCGCCGCGCTCTCGGCCTGCGGCCCCCCGCCGTCCGCCGAGTCCGCGCCGCTCGACCGCTTCAGCTCCCCGATCGCCCTGGCGCTGTCGGGCGGCGACCTCCTCGTCGTCTCCTCGAACTTCGAGCTCACCTACGACCTCGACGACGGGGGCAGCGTGATCCCGGTGGACCTCGGGGCCTCCCCACCGGCGCTGCGCGGGGGCGGGGTCCGGATCCCGAGCTACGCGGGCGAGCTCGCGATCGCCGACGCGACGGCGTGCGGCCTGCCCGAGACGCTCGCGCTCGTGCCCGTGCGGGAGGGGAACTCCCTCTGGCGCCTCGGCGTCGGCCCGGGCGGCGCCCTGTCGTGCGGCGACCGATGCCGCGTGCCGCTGAGCGGCAACTTCCAGGACGTCTTCGGCGTCGTGGCCGTGTGCCGCGCCGGCGCCACCCCCGCGGAGGAGCCGCGCGCGAGCGCGTACGTCTCGTTCCTGCGCACCCCCTCGAACCGCGGCCAGCTCGTCGAGGTCGATCTGAGGACCGGAGCGATCCGGACGCGTGACGTCGGCGCGGGCCCGGTGCGCAGCTTCGCGTACGACGCGCTCACCGAGCGGCTCTTCATGACCTCCATCGAAAGTGGCTCGATCGCGCCGCTCCGCTGGCTCGAGCTCGCCGGGAACTGCGCGTTCGACGTCGCCACGGCGGACGGCGGCTGTCCCGTCGCCGGCGTGGACCTCGCGAGCTTCGTCCGGGGAGCGGAGCTCCGCGGGATCGCGCTCTCGAACCCCCAGGCTGGAAGGCCCAGGCGCGCATTCATCGCCGCCCGGGTCTTCAACGCGGATCTCGGCGAGTCGATCGGCGGACGCCCGGGGTTCGACGTCGGCGGCGTGCTGCTCGTGCTCGATCTCGTGGAGGGCAGCACCGGTCTCGAGCCGCGTCTCGCCGGGATCTTCGACGTGGGGCTCGGCGCGAACGAGGTCGAGGTGCTGCCCGTGCGCGCGGGGAAGGGCGACCTCGTCGCCGTCACGGCCTCCGACGACGGCCTCCTCTGGATCTACGACGACGATCAGGAGGCGCTCGTGCGCGTGATCGGGCGCGATCCGGCCACCGGGATCCCGCTGCTCGGGCGCCAGCCTTTCGGCCTCGCCGCGCGCGACGATGGCGCGTCCGCCCGGCTGTTCGTCTCCTCCTTCAAGGACGGGTTCGTGACGCCCGTCGACGTCCCGCTCGACGCGCCCTGGACGACGGCGGACCCGCGCGCGGACCAGCGGATCGGGGTGACGCCGTGACGCGACGGTTGGCCTTCCTCGCGCTCGCGGGACTCGCCGCGTGCGGCAGCAAAGCCTCGACGATCACCGTCGGGTTCGCGCAGCCCTCCGCGGTGGTGGCGTTCCGCGGGTTCACGTCCGACCACCCGGAGCTGCGCCCCTACTTCGCCGTCGCGAACGCCGCGCGCACCGACCTGACGCTGATCGACGCGTCGGACGACACGCCCGTCCTCGCTCCGGTGATCGTGCGCTCGCTCGCGGTGCCGGTGCCCGACCCCCGCCCGACGCTGCTCGCGGCGTCGTCGCTCTTCGACGACGAGACGCAGGCGACGCCGGACCTGCTCGTCGTCGCGTCCTCGGGGACGCCGGCGCTGCAGCTCGTCGAGACCTGGGTCGCCTCGGCTCGCGTGGTGGACGAGGCGGACCTGGGCACCGTCGCTCCGGGCGCCGCCATCCTCGCCCTGATCGCGGTCCCGGTGCCGGACGAGGCGACGCCGCCGACGGCGACGGGGGAGATCCCGAAGATCCCGGGCCGCGTTCGCGTGGTGGCCGCGCTCAGCGGCGCGCGCCTCGCCGTCGTCGAGTACGCCCGGGCGCAGGACGGCGGGATCGTGCGCGGCGAGCTTTCGGTCCGGCCGCTCGTCGCCGGCGGCGCCCCCTTCGACGCCGTATCGCTGGCGGTGAATCCGCACGACCCGCTCCACCTGTACGCGGCGTCGCCCGATCCGATCGCCGGCGTCGAGGGCGTCGCGGAGCTGACGATGACCGGGGCGCCCGCCGACTGGACGATCCGCGGGATCCCTGCCCGCGCTCCCACGCGCTTCGTCGCGGCGGCGCGCCTGCGGGAGCGGCTCGCGGAGTGGCCGCCGCAGGTCCCCGGTTCGCCATACGACGATCGATACGAGATCGGCCCGCAGAGCGTGGATCGCGTGTACGCAGTGCTCGACCCGGCGCGGTGCGGCCCGGACCACCGGATCGGCTGCGGGATCGCCGTCCTCGATCCGGCGAGCGGCCTCGTCCCGGACTACGCCGGGCTCATGCCGTACCTCGCACCCATCGCGCTTCCTCAGCGCGCGCTCGGGCTCGCCGTCTCCGAGCCGCCGGCGGTGCTCGCGCCGGACGACGCAATCTACTCGGGCGGGTACATGAAGATCGCGCCGGGGACCGGCCCCCGCGCGACGACCGCCGTCGCGGCGATCCCCTCCGGCGACGGGCGCGTCTACTTCGCCGATCTCGCGCGCTACGGCGTTCCCAACGAGCAGTCGATCCTCCGCTCGAACACGCGGACGCGCGTCGAGAACGGGCTCGCGCTCGGCGTGGCGGTCCAGGGCGAGGACCTCCCGCGCATCCTCGGGATCTGGGAGGCGTCGTCCGGCGTGGAGTGGACCCTCGCGTTCAGCGGCACCGGGATCGCCAGCGGCGTACGCGTGACGCCGGGGTTCACGCTCAGCGACAGCTGGCGCGTGAGCTTCCAGGCCCCGCTCCCCGGGCTCGATGCGCGGCGCGCCCAGAGCGGCGCCACGGCGGACGCGCGCACCTGGATCGCCCTGCAAGTGCCGGCGAGCGCTCCGGGCGGCCCCTTCACCCAGGTCGCGCGCGTCTACGATCCGACGTTCGGCGTGCGCGCCGGAGATCTCGTGGAGATCCTCGCGCCCGCCGTCGCGGGGTGCCCGGCGGACGGGAACGTCGAGGCGCGGATCGCGGAGCTCTTGCCTCCGACGGACGCCTACCCGGGCGGCGCGCTCGCGCTCGCGGCTCTCGACGATCCGCGGCCGAAGCAGAACGCCGACGGGAGCGTCGGGCCGTGGCGTGACTGGCCCGCGTGCGTGGCGGCGCTCGGCACCGGCCAGAGCGGGTTCTTCGCGGCCGTCCGCGCGGGCGGGCTGGTGGCGGTGGGCGCGGTGACCGGTTACGCCGGACGCCCCGAGGTCGTTCGCTCCTCCGAGCTCGCCACGAGCTCCGAGTTCGCGCTCCAGTACGAGGACGAGGATCTGCTCGAGGCGCAGTGCCCGCTGCTCCCGTGGCCGGCGGACTGGAAGACGGCGCCGCCCGAGTTCGGGACGTGCGACGCCACGTGCCGGCTCGCGTGCGAGCGGCTCGTGCTCGCGCGGAGGTCGCGTCGCATCTACCACGTGTCCGATCAGTGCACCGCCGCCGAGAGCGACGCGTCCTGCCGGGAGACCTGGCCCAGCTCTCTCTACCCGTTCCCCCGCGCGAACGGCCCGGTCGTCGCCTTCAGGCTCGGGTACCGCGGGTCGCAGGCGGAGGGCGACCTCTTCCCTGCCGAGAACCAGGCGCTCTGGTCGGACCTGCGGCTCATGCAGGTCACGTTCTCCACGCGCAGCGGGCTCTCCCCGAGCTTCCGGATCCCCACCACGTCGAGCTCCTCGACGGCGTCCGTGCTGCCGCTCGGCGTCTCGACGTTCGACCGCAGCGTGATCCAGGGGAAGGAAGGAGAGCGGTACCGGTTCCTCGTGCCGTACGCGAACGACTTCGTGCTCGACTTCAGCCCGAGCGAGCCGGTGAACATCTCGAAGGTGATCCGGTGAGCATCACGGCGGGCGCGAGCCGGCGCGCATCGCGCACGGAGGCGCCGTGAAGACCGTCCAGCAGATCGCCATCGCCGACCACCTCTGGGAGGCGCTCGAGCGGATGGCGGAGGAGATGGGCTCCGATCGCGAGGCGCTCGTGAACCAGGCGCTCCACGTCTTCGCCCGGCTGAACGGCTTCGTCGTCTCCGGCAGCGTGGGCGACCCGCCGCGCGCCGGCGCAGCGCCAGCCGACCCGGCGCCGCCGGTCCTCCAGCGAACGGAGCGCGCCACGGTCACGGAGCAGGTGCTCGACACGGCGGCGCGGCTCGAGCGAGAGCTGCACGTGCCCCCGCCGGTTCCCGCGCCCGCGCCGTCGCTCGTGCTGATCCGCGACGACGGGGGCGAGGTGCCCGTCGCGAAGGAGCGCTTCGTCATCGGGCGGGGGCGTCACTGCGATCTCGTGGTGGACAGCGCCAAGGTCTCGCGCGAGCACGTCGCGATCGTGCGCGAGGGCGCCGCCTGGTTCGTGGAGGATCTCGGATCCTCGAACGGCACCTGGTTTCGCCGCGAGCGCGTCGCGCGCCGGCGGATCGAGGACGGCGACGAGTACTTCGTGTGCGCAGAGCGGCTGAGCTGCACGCTGCGTTGACGCGCCTATCGCGCGCGTGACGGCCCTGCGCCTGGCGCGACGAGGTGGAGGCCGCCCGCCCCGCCAACCCGCGTTTTCCCGCTGCCGCCGGGCCCCCGCGGGGCTATCGTTCCGTCCCGCATGGCCACCCTGACGCTCATCGACGGCTCGGGCTTCGTGTTCCGCGCCTACCACGCGATCCCGCACCTCTCGACGACCCGCGGCACGCCCACGAACGCGGCGTACGGGTTCACGACGATGCTGCTCAAGGCGCTCCGCGAGCACGCGCCGACGCACGTCGCCCTCGTGATGGACGCCGGGCGCAAGAGCTTCCGGAACGACATCGACCCGACCTACAAGGCGAACCGCCCCGAGGCGCCGGACGACCTGCAGGTACAGTTCCCGCTCGTGCGCGAGGTCGCGGACGCGCTCGCGGTGCCGCGCATCGAGGAGAGCGGGGTCGAGGCGGACGACGTGATCGCCACCCTGGGCTGCCGCGCGCGCGAGCAGGGCTACGAGGTCGTCGTGGTCACGGGCGACAAGGACTTCGCGCAGCTCGTGGACGGGAAGCTCTCGCTGTACGACCCGATGGCGGAGGCGAGCGGCCGCGGCGGCTGGACCGGACCGGCGGAGGTCGAGAAGAAGCTCGGGGTGCGGCCGGATCAGGTGGTCGAGTACATGGCGATCCTCGGGGACAAGATCGACAACGTCCCGGGGATCCCTGGCATCGGCGAGGTGACCGCCGCTGCGCTCGTGCGCCACTTCGGCGGGGTCGAGGAGATGCTGCGCCGCGCCGACGAGATCCCGGCCGCCGTCTCGCGCGGCGGCGAGAAGGTGAAGGAGAGGATCGTCCAGAACGCCGACCGCATCCGGAAGAACCGGCAGCTCGTCGCGCTGCGCTGCGATCTCGTCCTCCCGTTCTCGCCCGAGACGTTCGCGCGCCGGCGGCCGGACGAGGCGCGGGTGCGGGCGCTCTTCTCGGAGCTCGAGTTCTCGCGCCTCTTGAAGGATCTGCCGGCGCCGCCGCCCACGCCGCGCTCCGAGCGCGCCGAGCTCGTCACGGATGCTGCGGCGCTCGCCGACGCGGTCGCGGCGCTCTCGGCGGCCCCCGCGGTCGGCCTGCGCCCCGTGCTCGCAGGGCCCTCGCCGCGCACCGATCCGATCATCGGCCTCGCCCTCGCGGGCGGCGGGCGTGCGTTCTACCTGCCCTTGCGGCACCAGTACCTCGGCGTGCCCGCCCAGCTCGACCCCGGCGCCGCGCTCGATGCGCTGCGGCCGCTCCTCGAGGGCGACGGGCCCAAGCACATCCACGGCCGCAAGGCTTCGCAGCACGCGTTCGCACGGCTCGGCGTCACGCTCGGCGGTCCGGGCGTCGACACGGAGCTCGCGAGCCAGTTGCTCCTCCCGACGCGGCGCGAGCACGCCCTCGCCGACGTCGCGCGCGAGCGGATCGGCTGCGAGCTCCCGCGCGATCCGAGCGGGGGAGACGCAGCGCGGAAGAGTGAGCGGGTCCCCGTCGAGGGGATCGAGGTGGAGCGCGTCGCCGCATGGGCCGCGCCGTGTGCCGCGGCGCTGCTCGACCTCGCGCCCGCGCTGGAGCAGGCGCTCGAGGCGGAGGGGCTCATGCCCCTGTACCGCGACGTGGAACGGCCGCTCGTCACGGTGCTCTGCGAGATGGAGCGGGCGGGCATCCTCGTGGATCGCGGCGCGATGGAGGGCATGAGCGTCGAGTTCGGCCGCTCCATGCAGGACCTCGAGGCGCGGATCCACGCGGCGGCGGGCCGGCCGTTCAACATCGCGTCCACGCGCGAGCTCGCGCAGGTGCTGTTCACGGAGCTCGCGCTGCCGGTGCTGAAGCGGCTCAAGACGGGCCCGTCCACCGATCAGGACGTCCTGGAGAAGCTCGCAGAGCAGCACGAGCTGCCGCGGCTGGTGCTCGAGCACCGGGCGCTCTCGAAGCTGAAGGGGACCTACGTCGACGCGCTGCCGCTGCTCATCGATCCCGCGGACGGCCGCATCCACACCACGTTCCACCAGGCGGGCGCGGCGACCGGCCGCCTCTCGTCCTCCGACCCCAACCTGCAGAACATCCCGGTGCGCACCGACCTGTCGCGCCGGATCCGCGCCGCGTTCGTCGCCCCCGAGGGCGCCCGCCTCCTCTCCGCCGACTACTCGCAGATCGAGCTCCGCATCCTGGCGCACTACTCGGACGACCCGGCGCTCCTCGAGGCGTTCCGCGCGCGCGAGGACGTCCACACGCGCACGGCCGCGGAGACGTTCGGCGTCCCTCCCGCCGCGGTCACGCCCGACATGCGACGGATCGCCAAGGTGCTGAACTTCGGGATCGCGTACGGCCTCTCGGCGTTCGGCCTCTCGCAGCGGCTCGACCTGCCGGGCGCGGAGGCGCAGGCGATCATCGATCGGTACTTCGCCCGGTACGCGGGCGTGCGGCGCTACGTCGAGAAGGCGGTGGAGGACGCCCGCGCGACCGGCGAGTCGCGGACGCTGTTCGGGCGCGTCCGCGCGATGCCGGAGCTCGCCGCGCGGAACCCGGCCCTCCGGAACGCGGCGGAGCGCACCGCCATCAACACGCCGATCCAGGGGACCGCCGCGGACATCGTGAAGGTCGCGATGATCCGCGTGCACGACGCGCTCGCGCGCGAGGGGCGCCAGGCCCGGCTGCTCCTCCAGGTGCACGACGAGCTCGTGCTCGAGGTCCCCGAGGACGAGCTCGCGCCCGTGGAGGCCATCGTGCGCCGCGAGATGTCGGGCGCGGCCCAGCTCAAGGTGCCCCTCGACGTGGAGGTGGGGGTGGGGCACAGCTGGGCAGAAGCTCATTGACCGCGACCGCGACGACTTCTCATGGCACCGAGCAGTGGGATCGAGCCCGTGCACGAGCCCGAGCCCGCGCCCGGTGTTTCGGGCTCGGGCTCGGGCTCGGGCGCGTTCACGGGTTCGACCGACCGAGCCGCGCTGTCACAGTCCTCCCGACCCTGGTCCGACGGTGCCCGTCACACCCGGGTGCACGGAAGCGGTAGAGTCCGACGGTTGCCCGCCATGACGGCGGGCCGAAAGAGGACTTCCACCATGTACTCCCGCTTCGCCGCGGCGCTCGTCGCGGCCGTCCTGTCCATCTCGTCCGCGCTCGCCGCCGAGGCGCACCACGCCGCCGCCCCCGGCCCCTCGGCCGAGGCCGTCCTGAAGGAGCTCGCCGCAGGCAACGCGCGGTACGTCGCCGGAAAGCTGACCCTCGTGACGGCGACGCCGGCGCGGCGCACCGAGGTCGTGCGCAGCCAGCATCCGAAGGCCATCGTGCTCGGGTGCTCCGACTCGCGCGTCCCGCCCGAGCTCCTGTTCGACCAGGGCATCGGCGATCTGTTCGTCGTTCGCGTGGCGGGCAACGTCGCCACGCCGGACACGCTCGGCAGCGTCGAGTACGCCGCTGGCCATCTCGGGACGCCGCTCGTCGTGGTGCTCGGGCACACCGGCTGCGGCGCCGTGGCAGCCACCTGCGCGGGCGGACACGCGGAGGGGCACGTGGAGGCGATCGTCGAGGAGATCCGCCCCGCCGTCCTGCTGGTGAAGGCCTCGTCGCCCGACGCCTGCGCAAAGGCGGCGGTCCCCGAGAACGCGCGCCTCGCCGCGGCGTCGCTCACGAAGGAGAGCCCGATCCTCGCGAAGCTCGTCGCGGAGGGGAAGCTGCGGATCGTGACGGGGGTGTACGACCTCGCGACCGGAGCGGTCACGCTGCAACAGTAGGATCGCGCGACGGCGGGCGGCCGCTACTCGTCGGCCGCCTTCCGCCGCGCCGGCATGTACTGCACGGCCTCCTCGCGCGCGGGCTCGCGGAGCGCCTCGATCAGCTTCAGGTGGCTCTCGGCGAGGGTCCGGACGTTCGCCTCGAACTGCACGCGCTGGCGCTTCAGCTCGTTGATGTCGTCGACGATGCGGAGGAACCGCTGGTGGGCGCCCTGCACGATCTTCTCCGCCTGGAGCTCCGCGTCGGAGATCGTGATCTCCGCCTCCTTGCGGGCGTCCTCGCGGATCTCCTCCGACGCCCGCTGTGCGGTGACGAGCGTCTCCTGCAGCGCGCGCTCGCGGCTCCTGTACTCCGCGATGTCCTCGGTCTTGCGCTGGTTGTCCTCGCGCAGCGCGAGGTTCTCCTTCACGAGCGCCTCGAACTCCGCCGCGACGAGCGCGAGGAACGCCTCGACCTCCTCCGGGGACGAGCCGCGGAAGGCCTTCGAGAACTGCTTCTGCGTGATGTCGAGGGGCGTGATCTTCATGGGGCGCTCCGGGGGGTCATGATACCGACCCATCCGCGGCTGTCCATTTCGCCCGGCCCCACCTCGGCCCACACTGTGGAGGGGCGCGTCGCCCGACGGTCACTATGATCGGGCCCGTCGAGGCTACCGCGATGGACTCGTCTGCCGGCCAGAACCTGCTCGCCGCGGTGGCGCTCGCCGCGTCGGGGATCGCGGTGGCGCTCTCGCTCGTCCTCGCGCGCGCGGCGAGGGCGCG
>DATIDF010000015.1:0-21680 GCA_035456445.1 Anaeromyxobacter sp. | reverse complement strand
CCTCGGCGGCCCGACCCGCGGACCGGCGGAGCTGGGCGGCGATCGCGGCGATGCGGCGGCGGACGAGGTCCGTCGGCTCGAGCGCGATGAAGAGGCGGTGGCTCCTGCCCTCGGGCACGCCGAGAGGTGTAGCGGACGGCGCGGTGGTTGGCGAGGAGCGAGAGTGGGGACCACGACGACGACGGGGATGGTCGGGGTCGGGGTCGGGTCGACGTCGGGTGTCCGCGTCCCCGGAGGCGAGGTCCGACGTCCCCGGGCGCCCCTACTCGACCGTCACGCTCTTCGCCAGATTCCTTGGCTGATCCACGTCCGTCCCCTTCAGATCCGCCACGTGGTACGCGAGGAACTGGAGCGGGATGATCGACACGAGCGGCGCGAGGAGAGGCGGGGCGGGGGGGACGGTGAGCGCGACCTCGGCGAGGCTCGCCGCCTGCATGTCACCCTCCGAGACGACCGCGTACACGTGGCCGCCGCGGGCGCGGACCTCCTCCATGTTGCCGAGCGTCTTCTCGTAGGCGGGCTCGCGCGTCGCGAGGACCACCACGGGCAGGTCCTCGTCGATGAGCGCGATGGGGCCGTGCTTCATCTCGCCCGCCGCGTAGCCCTCGGCATGGATGTACGAGATCTCCTTGAGCTTGAGCGCCCCCTCGAGCGCGACGGGGAACTGGCTCCCGCGGCCGAGGAAGAGCACGTCGCGCGCGGCGGCGCAGCGCTTCGCGATGGGCATGAGCGCCGCCTCCTGGCGGATCATCTGCTCCATCCAGGAGGGCACGCGCCGGAGCGCCTCGAGGTGCTCGCGCGCCGCCTCGGCGGAGAGCGTGCCGCGGAGGCGGCCGAGCTTCACGGCGAGGAGGTAGAGGCCGGCGAGCTGGGTGGTGAACGCCTTGGTCGAGGCGACGCCGATCTCCGGCCCGGCGCGGGTGAAGAGCGTGCCGCCGTCGCACTCGCGCGCGATCGCGGAGCCGACCACGTTGCAGATCGCATAGGCCTTCGCTCCGCGCGCCTTCGCGATCTTCACCGCGGCGAGCGTATCGGCGGTCTCGCCCGACTGCGAGACCGCGAGGCAGAGCACGTGCTCGTCGACGAGCGGATCGCCGTTCCGGAACTCGCTCGCGAGCTCCACCTGGACCGGCACCCGCGCGAGCGACTCGATCATGAGCCGCCCGCAGAGGCCGGCGTGCCAGGAGGTGCCGCAGGCGACGATGACGATCCGCTCGAGCGACCGGACGTAGCCCTCCGGCAGCTCGACGCCATCGAGCACCACGTCGCCCTGCTCGAGCGACGCCCGGCCGCGGATCGTGTCCGCCACCGCGCGCGGCTGCTCGAAGATCTCCTTGTGCATGAAGTGCTTGTGGCCGTCCTTCTCCGCGGCCACCGCGCTCCACTCGATCCGGCGCGGCTTGCGCGCGACCGGCTCGCCGTCCTTGCCGAAGATCGCGATCCCCCCGGCGGTCAGCACCGCGAGCTCGCCCTCCTCGAGGTAGCTCACCTCGCGCGTGTGCTCGAGGATCGCCGGCACGTCCGAGGCGAGGAAGCTCTCCCCCTCGCCGTAGCCGACGACGAGCGGCGAGGCGTTCTTCGCGGCGACGATCTCGCCCGGCCGCTTCTCCGAGACGACCGCGATCGCGTAGGTCCCGTGCACCGCCCCGAGCGCCGCGCGCACCGCGGCCTGGAGATCGCGCGCGCCGTCCTTCAGCGCGTCGGCGATGAGGTGCGCGAAGATCTCGGTGTCCGTCTCCGACGCGAACCGGTGCCCGCGCCCGGCGAGCGCCGCCTTGAGCTCGAGGTGGTTCTCGATGATGCCGTTGTGGACCACCGCGACGCCGCCGTAGGCGTGAGGGTGGGCGTTCTCGTCGGACGGGCGGCCATGCGTGGCCCAGCGCGTATGCCCGATGCCCGTGCAGCCGGGCAGTGGGCCGTCGCGCAGGATCGTCACCAGGTTCTGGAGCTTGCCCTTCGCTCGCTTGACCGCGAGGCCCGAGGGGCCGATGACCGCGATGCCCGCGGAGTCATAGCCGCGGTACTCGAGCTTCCGGAGGCCCCCGACGATGAGATCGACGCACTGTCGAGGCCCGACGTAACCAACGATTCCGCACATGGGGTCCGCCTTCTACCACGGAGGGCGCGATCCGCCCGCTAGCTCGCTCGCCGCCCCCCCGGACCCTGTCCCGTCGGCGGCGGCGGCGCGACCTCGGCCGCTCCTTTGTTCTGCTTCTCCGCCTGCCGTCTGGCCACCCACCCCTCCTTCGTCACTTGCTTCGCGCGGCCGAGCGCCAGCGCGCCGGGCGGCACGCTCTCGGTGACGGTGGAGCCCGCCGCGACATAGGCCCCGGCGCCGATCTCGATGGGCGCGACGAGGATCGAGTCGGAGCCGATGAACGCTCCCTCGCCGATGGTCGTCTGGTGCTTCTTCTCGCCGTCGTAGTTGCAGGTGATCGTCCCCGCGCCGACGTTCACGCCCGCGCCGATCGACGCGTCGCCGAGGTAGGTGAGGTGGTTCGCCTTCGCGCCCTTGCCGAGCCGCGTCTTCTTCGTCTCGACGAAGTTGCCGACGTGGGCCTCCTCGCCGATGTCGCTCCCGGGGCGGAGCCGCGAGAACGGCCCGAGGATCGCGCGGGCGGCGACGGTCGACTCCTGCGCGACGGTGTACGGGTTCACCGTGACGCCGTCGGCGAGCGCCATGTCGGTGAGGATCGCGCCCGCGCCGATCCGGCAGCCCGCGCCGACGCGCGTACGCCCCTTGAGGCGCGCGTTCGGCTCGATGACCGTGTCCGGCCCGATCTCGACGCCCTCGTCGCAGTCGAACCGCTCCGGGTCCTCGATGGTCACGCCCGCGCGCATGAGCGCCGACGCCCGCCGGCGCAGGAGCGCGCGCCCGGCGCGGGCGAGCTCCTCGCGGTCGTTCACGCCCGAGGCCTCCTCGGGCGGTACCGGCACCGCGACCGCGCCGCCCGCGCGCGCCGCGATCGCGACGAGGTCGGTGAGGTAGAACTCGCGCTGCGCGTTGGCGGTCCCCACCCGCGAGAGCGCGTCCCACAGGAACGCCGCATCGGCGCAGTAGAGGCCGGCGTTCACCTCGTCGATCGAGCGCTCCGCGTCGGTCGCGTCCCTCTCCTCGACGACGCGCGCCGGGTTCCCCTCCGGATCGCGGACTATCCGGCCGTAGCCGTGCGGGCTCTCGAGCTTCATGGTCGCGAGCGCGAGCGTCGCGCCGCCGGCGCGGGCCTCGACGACGCGCGCGAGCGTCTCGGAGGTGAGGAGCGGCGTGTCACCGGAGAGGATCACGACCGGGCCGTCGTACGTTCCGAGCGCCTCCCGTGCGGCGAGGACGGCGTGCGCGGTCCCGAGCTGCTCGCGCTGGACGGCGAAGCGCAGCGGCGCGCCGGGCAGCGAGGCCGCGAGCGCGGCCTCGACCGCCTCGGCCTGGTGCCCGACGACCGCCACGACCGGGTTGGCGCCGACCTCGAGCGCCCGCCGCAAGGGAAACCAGGCCAGCGGGCGGCCGCCGATCTCGTGGAGGACCTTCACCTTCTGCGACTTCATCCGGGTGCCCTTGCCGGCGGCGAGCACTATCGCCGCGAGGGGGGCGGGAGAACGGGTCGTCATGTCGCGGCAGGCTAGGCCCGCCCCGGCGTGGGGATCAAGCCCAGGCACCGGGGCGGCGGCCCGGAAAAGCCGCCGCCGATGGTACAGGTGGTGGATGCCGATCCTCCTCGCGCTCGTCCTCTCCGCGACCGCCGTCTCCGGCCGGGGCGCGGTGGCGACCGCACACCCGCTCGCGAGCGAGATCGCGGCGGAGGTGCTGCGCGGCGGCGGGAGCGCCGCCGACGCCGCCGTGGCGGCGGCGTTCGCCCTCTCCGTCGTCGAGCCGCAGTCGTCCGGGGTCGGCGGCGGGGGCTTCGCGCTCGTCTACTCGGCGCGCGACGGGAAGGTGTACGCGCTCGACTTCCGCGAGGTCGCGCCCGCCGCGGCGTCGCCGGACATGTTCGCGGCGGACCGAGACGCAGGGAGCCGACCGTCCCGCTCCCTCGATGGCGGGCTCGCGGTGGCGGTGCCCGGCGCGGTGAAGGGTTACGCGGAGCTCGCGCGCCGCTTCGGAAGACGCCCGCTCGCGGCGCTCGTCGCGCCGGCGGCCCGGCTCGCCGAACGCGGCTTCCGCGCGTCCCCGGGGTACGCCGCCGCCGCGCGCGCGCGCCTCGAGTGCCTCGCCGCCCGTCCCGCGGCGGCACGCGAGCTGCTCGTCCGCGGCCCCGACGGCCGTCCCTCGCCGCCGGCGCCGGGCGACCGGATCGTGCGCCGCGAGCTCGCCCGCACGCTCCGGCTCCTCGGCCGGGATCCCGACGCGCTCTACCGCGGGCCGCTTGCCGAGCGGATCGCGCGCGCCGCGCAGGACGACGGAGGTGTCCTCGCTGCCGGCGACCTCGCGCGCTACCGGGTCCGCGAGCGCACGCCGATCGAGGGGCGCTACCGCGGATATCGGCTCGTCTCGATGGGCCTCCCCTCCGCGGGCGGCGCGATCGCCATCGGGCTGTTGCAGGCGCTCGAGCACGAGGTGCCGCGCGAGGGCGGGTACCGGCCCGTGCGCTTCCTGCATGCGATGGTGGAGGCCGAGAAGGCGCTCTTCGCGCGGCGCACCGCGCTCGGCGATCCTGCCTTCACGCCAGGAGCGGCGGCGGTGCTGGAGGAGATGGTCTCGCCGGAGCAGGCCGCCCGGCTCTCCTCCCGGATCGGCGAGCGCGCGCGCCCGCTCGCTGCGGACGCGCCGCCGCGCCGCGAGGAGAAGCACACCACGCACCTCTCGGTCGTGGACGGGGAGGGGAACGCGGTCGCGATCACCACGACGGTGAACTTCCTGTTCGGCGCGTGCGTGGTCGTGCCGGGCACCGGGATCCTGCTCAACGACGAGATGGACGACTTCGACGCCGGGGGCGTGCCGAACGCCTACGGGCTCGTCGGCTCCGGCGCGAACGCCCCCGCGCCCGGCAAGAGACCGCTGTCGTCGATGGCGCCGACGCTCGTCTTCGATCCCGCAGGGAAGCTCTGGCTCGTCGTGGGAGCGCCGGGCGGCTCCACGATCCCGACCACCGTCGCGCAGGCGATCTCCCACCTCGTGGACGACGGTATGTCCCTGGAGCAGGCCCTCGCCGCGCCACGCCTGCACCATCAGTGGCAGCCCGACGTGCTGCGGGTCGAGCCGAATGGGCTCGAGGCCGAGACCGCGCGGGCCCTCGCCGCGCGCGGACACCGCCTCGAGATCGCGAAGCGACCCTGGGGCAACGCGCAGGCGGTGCGCCGCCGGCCGGACGGACGGTGGGAGGCCGCGAGTGATCCGAGGTACGACGGCGCACCCGCGGCGCCCTGATCCGGGCTTGCCGCGCCAGGAAGCAGGTTCGACGGGCGGGCAGGCGTCCGCTATCCTGCCCGCACCGTGTCGAGGCCCGATCCCAGCGCAGCCACGGCCGGCGTCCGTCTGCCGCGCGCCGCGCTCGCCGCGGAGGTGCGCCGGCTCGAGGAGGCGCTCGGCCGCGCCCAGCGCGAGCTCCTCGCGCACGGCGGCGATGCGCTCCCCGGGCTCCACCTCCTCGTCGAGATCGCGGGCCGGCGCGGGCTCCTCGCCGCCGGCCGCGTCTCGGAGGTGGTGCGGCTCGTCGCGACCGTCCCGCTCGCAGGCACCCCTCCCCATGTGCTCGGCGCGTTCCTCTGGCGTGGCACGCCGGTCGTCGCGGTGGACCTCGCGGCCCTGCTCGGCGTCGCGCGCGAGCCTTCCCTGGACGCGCAGATCGCGATCGTCCCGGGGGATCCAACCGTCGGCCTCATCCTCGATGGTATCGAGGGGCTCGTCGAGGGTCCGCGGCTCTTCCACGGCGACGCCACGGCCGGAACCCCGGCGCCGTGGCGTGGCTCGCCGCTCGTCGCGGGGCTCTGCCTCCACCGCGGGGAGGTCCTGCCGCTCCTCGATCCCGCGCCGCTCGCGGCCGACCTCGCGGAGCCGCGGTCTTGAACGCCGCCGGCGCCCCTGACACCGCCGGCGTCGAGGACGCCGAGCGGGCGCTGCGGGACGCGTGCGGCATCACGCTCACCGAGGGTCTCCGCACCACGCTCGGCGAGGCGGTCCGGCGCGCCGCGAGGGCGGTCGGGCTCGACCCCGACGCATTCCGGGCGCAGCTTCGCGCGCGCGACGCGCGCTGCCTCGCGGCGCTCATCGAGGCGGCGGTGGTCGGGGAGACGTACTTCTTCCGCCATCCGGAGCAGCTCGAGGCCGTCCGGGAGGTGCTGCTCCGCCCCGCGCCGCGCGATCGGCCGCTGCGCATCTGGTCCGCCGGGTGCGCCACCGGCGAGGAGCCGTACTCGCTCGCGATGCTGCTCCGCGACGCAGGCCGTGCGGGCTGCCGCGATCGGATCCTCGGAACCGACGTCTCGGCTCGGGCCCTCGCCGTCGCCGCCGAGGGTTCGTACGGCGCGTGGTCGCTCCGGCGCCTCGATCCCGCGGCGCGCGCGCGCCATTTCGAGGGCGAGCCGCCGCAGGTGCGCGTGCACGACGAGGTCCGGGCCGCGGTCGAGCTGCGGCGGCACAACCTCTACTCGGATCCCGCGCCGCCAGGCCCGTTCGACCTCGTCGTCTGCCGAAACGTCCTCATCTACTTCGACCCCGAGACCGCCCGGGAGATCGCGTCCCGGCTGCTCGAGTCGGTGGCGCCCGGGGGGATCCTGCTGCTCGGCCCGGTCGAGGTCCCGCTCGCCGAGCGGCTCGTCGCGGAGCGGATCGAGATGGGCGGGACGACGCTCCTGCGGCGGCTCGCGGCCGGGTCCCTCGACTCCGCGTCTCCGCTGCCGCGGAGACGCTACGCTCGGGACGAACGGGGTCGTGGGACGCGGGCTCCTAGCGACACTCCGCCCCCGGCCTCGACTCCGCCGCCAGGATTCCTTGGTGCCGGTCATCCCGAGCGTATTGACGGGGCGCCAGCCGCGGAGCGAAGTCGAGGGACCCCGCCCCCGACCTCCACCTCCAGCTCCACCGGATCTCTCGTGGCCGGTCATCCCGAGCGTAGCGCTGCCGAACGCGGCGCGAAGTCGAGGGACGCGGCGCAGGTCGCGGAGCGAAGTCGAGGGACCCCGACCGCCCGATTCGAGGAAGCGCGCGACGCCGCGCGCCGCGGCGAGACCGAGTTCGCCGAGCAGCTCGCGCGCGAGGTGGCGGAGCGGCACATGTGCCCGGAGTCGTACCTGCTCCTCGCGATGGCCGCCGATGCGCGCGGGGACCTGGGTAGCGCGATCGACGCGCTCCGGCGCGCGCTCTACCTCGAGCCCGGGCTTGCCATGGCGCACGCCGCGCTCGTGCCGCTGTACGCGCGGACCGGGCGGCACGACGAGGCCGCGCGCGCGCGGAGGAACGCGCTCGAGGCGGTCGCGGAGCTCGACGACGGGGCGCCCTTGCGTGGGGTCGAGCCCATCACCGCCGGCGCGCTGCGCAGCGCGCTCGGGGACCCTCACCGGACGCGTGCGCGCGCCGGAAGGAGCGAGACATGAAGGTGCTGCTGGTGGACGACACGCGGACGCTCCTCTCGCTCATCCAGGTCTACCTCATGGGCTGGGAGATCGATTTCGTAGTGGCCAAGGACGGCACTGAGGGGCTTTTGCGAGCGCGGGAGCACCGGCCCGACCTCGTCATCTCCGACGTGCGCATGCCGGGGATGGACGGGTTCGAGCTCTGCGCCGCCATCCGCGCCGACCCCCTCCTCCACAAGACGCCGCTCGTCCTCCTCACCTCGCTCACGGACGACGCGAGCCGCAAGAAGGGGAAGCTCGTGGGCGCGACGGCGTTCCTCACGAAGCCCGTGTCCGTCGACGAGCTCCGGACGACGGTGGGCGGGATCCTCGACCTCCCGGCGAGGAGGTAGCGGGTGGCGCACGGAACGGATCACCTGGGGACGCCCTCGCTCCGCGGCGGCCCGGACGTGCTCGGCGGGCTCGACCCGTTGCCGTCGCCCGAGGAGCGGCGGCGCATCCTCGATGCGCGCGCGCTCGCCATCGCCTCGGCGCGCGAGACGGCCGCGGTGGCGACGCTGCCCGTCGTCGCCTTCCAGGTCGGCGGCGAGCGCTATGCGGTCCCCGTCGAGGAGGTGTTCCAGATCGTCGACGCGGGGTCGCTCTCGCCGTTGCCCGCGACGCCGGCCTGGCTCCTCGGCGCCGCGGTGGCGCGGGCGCGCGTCGTGCCGGTGCTCGATCTGCGGCAGCTCCTCGGGCTCGACGGCGGGGGGATGAACGACCTCGCGAAGGTCCTCGTCGTCGAGCACGGGGGAGAGGCATTCGGGCTCGCGGCTGAGGTCGTCGAGGGGCAGCTGGAGCTCCCGTGCGACGGGCTCGTGACCGCGGCGGACGGGCCGTTCGCGTGGATCGCGCCGGACCGGCTGTCGGTGCTCGATCTCGGCAAGCTCGGCGCCGCCGCGGCGCACGGCGGGTAGCGCATGGATCGCGAGCTCTTCCGGCAGATCTGGCCCGTCTTCTCCGCGGAGGCCCGCGAGCACCTCGAAGGGCTGTCCGCCGGGATCCTCGAGCTCGAGCGGGATCCCACCCGGCTTCCGGTGCTCGACGGGGTCCGCCGCATCGCGCACAGCCTCAAGGGATCGGCGGGGAGCCTCGGTCTCGGAGACGTCGAGCGGATCGCGCACGCGATCGAGGGCTCGCTCGCCGGGCTCGATCCGGCCAGCGGGCTCTCGCGCGCCGCGGTGCAGGCGACGCTCGAGGCGGTCGACGCCGTCGAGGAGGCGATCGCGGCAGGCGACGCCGGCGGAGTCATCGCCGTGCCGGGGCTGGACGGGCTCCTCGCCGGGCTCGGCGCAGCGCCGGACGAGGGCGCTGCCCGGGGTGAGCGCGGCGGGCCGCTCGTCGGCGAACGCGCGGAGACGGAGGGCGCGGGGGCCGGAGGCGGCGCCGGGTCCCGGGAGGAGTCCCTCGTCGACATGGACGCGCTCGAGGACGCGGTCGAGCAGCTCTGCGCGCCACTCGACGAGGAGACGCGCCGCGCGGTCGCGACCGGCGCCGCGCGCGTCGCCGTCCAGCTCGCCGCGCTCTCCGCGCCGGGCGCGGCCGCGCTCGCTCGCCGCGCCGCCGACGCGTTCACGGCGCTCGCCGAAGGCGGCGCCGACGCGCCGCGCGCCACCGCCGCGCTCGCGGGCGACCTCATCGACCTGCGCGAGGCCCTCGGTCGCGCCTCGGCGCCGGCGCCGGAGGCGCCGGCAGCGCGGATCCGCGGAGAGCGCTCGATCCGAGTGCTCAGCTCCACGCTCGACTCCATCAGCCGCCAGGTCGAGCTCCTCTCGCTGGCCGAGGCCCGCCGCGACCGGCGCGCGCGCGACGTGCTCGCCCACGCCGGCTCGGTGCGCGACGCGCTCCAGGCGCTCGAGGGCGCGAGCCGTGCGCTGCGCGGCGCCGGGATCGAGGCGGGCCGCGCCGAGCTCGACGGCGCGGCGGGGCGGTTGCGGGAGATCGCGTCCGACCTCGGCCGGGTGGCGCGCGAGGCGCACCGCGAGTCGGAGCAGCAGCGGCTCTCGGGCGCCGTGCTCCGCGAGGATCTGCGCGCGCTGCGGATGGTGCCCGCCGCGCTCGTGCTGGAGCCGCTCCGGCGCGCGGTGCGCGACGTCGCCGGCCGGCTCGGGAAGGAGGTCGAGCTCACCGTCGAAGGCGGCGACGTGCGGCTCGACCGGCAGATCGTGGACGCGCTGCGGGATCCGCTCCTGCACCTCGTGCGGAACGCGGTGGACCACGGGATCGAGGACCCCGACGCGCGCCGCGCCGCCGGCAAGCCGACGGCGGGACGCATCGCCGCGCGGTTCGAGCCGCGCGGGACGCGCGTCGCCATCGTCGTGGAGGACGACGGGCCGGGGCTCGACGTGGCCGCGATCCGCGCCGCCGCGGTGCGCAAGGGGTCGCTGACGGCCGAGCAGGTGGATCGGCTCACCGACCGGGAGGCGGCCCGGCTCGTGTTCCAGGCCGGCCTCTCCACCGCGCGCGCCGTGACCGAGATCTCGGGCCGCGGCGTCGGGATGGACGTCGTCCTCGAGACCGTCGCGCGGCTCCACGGCTCGGTGGACGTCCGCTGGGAGCCGGGCCGCGGCACGCGCTTCGATCTCGAGGTGCCGCTCACGCTCTCCGCGTCCGCGGCGCTCCTGCTCCGCCTGGGGCGCGACGTCGTCGCGATCCCGGCGGAGGCGGTCGAGCACGTCGTCCTGCTCGGCGAGGCGGATCTCGGCACCGTCGCAGGGCGGGCCACCGCGAGGGTGTCCGGCGAGCACGTGCCGTACGCGCCGCTCGCGCAGCTCCTATGCGTGACCGAGGGCGGCCACGCCCGCGCCCGCCAGCGAGTCGCGCTCGTGCTCGCCCACGGCGGCGCGCGCGTCGCGGTCGGGGTGGACGGCCTCGTCGGCCAGCAGGAGCTCGCCATCTCCTCGCTGGGAGCGCGCGTGGCGCAGGTCGAGCACCTCGCGGGTGCGGCGGTGCTCGACGACGGCCGCGTGGTGGGCGTCCTCTCCGCCGCCGAGCTGGTCCGCCGGGCGCAGCCGGGGACGGGGGCAGCGCGCGGCTCCGACGGGGGGAGGCGAGTCCTCGTCGCCGACGACTCGCTCACCACCCGCTCCGCGATGAAGGCGCTCCTCGAGATGGCGGGGTACGCGGTCGTCCCCGCCGCGGACGGCGAGGAGGCGCTGAGGCTCCTCCGGGAGTCGGCCGCGGACCTCGTCGTCTCGGACGTGCAGATGCCCCGGCTCGACGGCTTCGGGCTCGCGCGCGCGATGAAGGCGGACCCACGCCTCCGCCGCACGCCGGTCGTCCTCGTGACCTCCCTCGAGGGTCCCGAGGACCGCGCCACCGGGCTGGCCGCGGGCGCCGACGGGTACCTCGTGAAGCGCGATGTCGAGCGCGGCAAGCTCCTCGATCTCGTGCGTCAGCTCCTGCCCCGCGCATGATCCGCTGCCTGCTCGTCGACGACTCGCGGGCGTTCCGCTCGCTCTTGCGCGCGCTCCTCGAGCGCGCCGGGGTGGAGGTCGTGGGGGAGGCCGCGGACGGCGATACCGCGGTCGCGCAGACGGTCACGCTGCGGCCCGACGTCGTGACCATGGACGTACGCATGCCCGGCAAGGACGGGCTCGCCGCCATCGAGGAGATCATGCGCGCCGCACCGACGCCGATCGTCGTGGTCTCGGCGGAGGCGGGTCCCGAGCGGCAGGAGCTCGCGTTCTGGGCGCTCGAGCTCGGTGCGGTGGAGGTGCTCGCGAAGCCGCGGGCGACGGACGCGGCGCGCTTCGACCGCGAGGTCGAGGCGATCAGCGCCGCGGTCCGCGCGGTGGCGGGCCTGAAGCTCGTGACTCGCCACCGCCGCCGGCCGCTCCGCCCCGGCGCCGCGCCCCCCGCGCCCCCTCCGGCTCCGCCCCGCGGCGCGTCCCCCGCCCGCGCGCCCCGCGCCCTCGGGATCGCCGCCTCGACCGGCGGTCCGGCGGCGATCGCCCGGATCCTGCGTGCCCTGCCGCGCGAGTTCCCCGCGCCGATCCTCGTCGTGCAGCACATCGCGCCGGGCTTCGAGGCCGGGCTCGTTCACTGGCTGGGGAGCGAGACGCGCCTCGCCGTGAAGCTCGCCGAGCAGGGCGAGCTGCTCCGCCCCGGGACCGTCTACGTCGGCGCGGACGGGCGTCACCTCACCGCCCGCGCCGACCGCGTGCGGCTCGTGGACGCGCCGCCGGTGCGCGGGTTCCGCCCCTCCGGCACCACCCTGCTCGAGTCGCTCGCGCGCGAGTACGGGGGCGAGGCGGCCGGCCTCGTCCTGTCCGGAATGGGCGACGACGGCGCCGACGGCCTCGGGGCGGTGCGCGCGCGCGGCGGCTGGACGGCGGCGCAGGGGCCCGCGTCCGCCGTGGTGTTCGGCATGCCGGCGGCCGCGATCCAGCGGGGCGCAGCCGCGCACACGATCGAGCTCGACGAGATCGCCCCGGCGCTCCTGCGGCTCGCCCGCGCGCCTGCCGCGCCCCGCGCGTGATGGCTGGCCCGCGCGGCGCGCGGTGTACGTTCGACGTGGATGTGGTTCGACGCGCTCCTGCACGCGCGCGCGCTCCGCGCGCGCGACCTCGACGACCTCGCGTTCTTCGGCGTGACGGGCGCGCTCGTCCCGTCCGACGATTCGGTCGTGCCGGCCACGGCGGCCGCGATCCGTGCTGGCTGGGCCGAGACCGCCGCCGCCGCGCGCCGCCTCCGCCGGGCCGGTCTCGAGGGGCACGCCGCCGTCGGGGTCCATCCCCGGCGCATCCCGCTCCGCGGGCTCGAGGCGCTCCTCGCGGATCTGCCGGTCGCGCTCGACCGGCCCGAGGTGACCGCGATCGGCGCCGTCGGGCTCCACGAGGGCGGCGAGCTCGAGGAGCGCGTCCTGTCCCGCCAGCTCGAGCTCGCGCGCGAGCTGCGCTGCCCCGTGCTCGTCGCGACGCCCTGGCGCGCGAAGGAGCGGATCACCCGGCGCGTGCTCACGCTCCTCAACGAGGCCGAGCTCGATCCGGGCCGCGTCCTCGTGACGGGTGCCGACGCGCGGACCGTCCGCGCGGTTCGGGCCTGCGGCTACCTCGCCGGCCTCTCGCTCGCCGCGAACGGCGGCGGTCGTGGGCCGATCGCGGAGGCGGTCCGGCTCGTTCGCGCGCTCGGGCCGGAGGGGCTCGTGCTCGGCTCGGACGCGGGGATCGCCGGAGCCGATCTGCTCGCGCTCCCGCTCGCGGCGGACCGGCTCGCGAAGGCGGGCCTCTCGGAGGCGGTGGTGAGGAGGGTGTGCGGCGGGAACGCGCGGGCCTTTCTCGGGCTCGAGGTCGAGCCCCGCGGGCGGGCGGCGCGCGCGCGATCCTAGCGCCGTCGCGTGCGCCCGGTCCCGCGGACGGCGGGCCCCGCGGCGCGGCGCCAGTGGCCGCTCCGGCCGCCCTCTTCTCGACGAGCTCGAGCGCCTCGATCCGCATCCCCTTCTCGTAGCGCTTCAGCATGTCGTAGACGGTGAGGCACGCCGCCGCGACGGCCGCGAGCGCCTCCATCTCGACGCCGGTACGGTCCACGGTGCGCACCGTCGCGGTGACCGCGACGCCACGGGGGCCGGGCACCGCCTCGACCTCCACGCCGGAGAGCGCGATGGGGTGGCAGAGCGGGACGAGGTCGGGGGTCTTCTTCGCGGCCATGATGCCGGCGAGGCGCGCGGCGGCGAGGACGTCGCCCTTCTCGACGTCGCCCCGCTCGATCCGCGTCACCGTCTCGGTGGACATCGCGACGAACCCGCGCGCCACCGCCACCCGCTCCGTCCTGGGCTTCGCGCCGACGTCGATCATCTTCATCGCGCTAGTCCCAGGTCTCCGTAGCATGCTCGCCGAGGAAGCGCTCCGCGTCGATGGCGGCCATGCAGCCAGATCCCGCCGCGCTGACCGCCTGGCGATAGCTGGGATCGGAGACGTCGCCCGCCGCGAACACGCCCGGCACGCTCGTCGCGGTCGACGGGGCCTTCACCTGCAGATAACCCACCTCGTTCATGGCGAGCTGGCCCTTGAACACCTTCGTGTTCGGCTCGTGGCCGATCCCCATGAAGACGCCCTTGAGCGGCAGCTCGCGCGTCCCGCCGTCCTTCGTCGAGCGGAGCCGGACGCCGGTGACCGCCCGGTCGTCGCCCAGGATCTCGTCCACGACGGAGTCGAGCACGAGCTCGATCTTCGGGTTCTTGCGGGCGCGGTCCTGCATGATCTTGGAGGCACGCAGCTCGCTGCGGCGGTGGATCACGTAGACCTTCGTGGCGTACTTCGTGAGGAAGGTCGCCTCCTCCATCGCCGTGTCGCCGCCGCCCACCACCGCGACGTCCACGCCGCGGAAGAAGAACCCGTCGCAGGTCGCGCAGGCCGACACGCCGCGTCCCTGGTACTGCTTCTCGGACGCGATGGAGAGCCACTTCGCGGACGCGCCCGTCGCGATGACGATGGCGTCGGCGGTGAACAGCCGATCGTCCTGCCAGATCTGGAACGGGCGCTGCGAGAGATCCACGCGGGTGACCTCGCCCATCTCGAAGCGCGTCCCGAAGCGCTCTGCCTGCTTCTTCATGAGCTCCATGAGCTCGGGGCCGAGGACGCCGTCGGGGAAGCCGGGGTAGTTCTCGACCTCGGTCGTGATGGTGAGCTGCCCGCCGGGCTGCAGCCCCTCGAACAGGAGCGGGTTCAGGTTCGCGCGCGCGGCGTAGAGCGCGGCCGTGTAGCCGGCCGGGCCACTGCCGATGATGACGAGCCTCTCGTGCTGGGCCATGGATCCCTCGGTTCGAGCGGACGGTTGTTTATCCTCTGGGAGCCCGGGTGTCATGCGAAGGTTCGATTCCCCGGCCCGGCGACGCCACTCCTTCAGCCGCGACCTGGTGCCGCGGCCACGAGACGCCGTCGCGACCGCACCCGGCGAGCGGCCCTTCTCGCCGCCAGTGGGGAGCGCTCCGCGGCGGGCAAATGCGTTGACCTCCCCTCCGATTTGACGGAATCTCGGCCGGTTCTCGACTATCCCCCAGAGCTTTCCTCGCCCGGAGCCTCAGCCCCATGAAGAGCCGTCACCTCGTCGTCGCCGCGCTCGCGCTCGCGCTCGCGGCGTGCCAGTCCCCCCGCCCGGCGCAGCAGGCGTCGAACGGTCAGGCGCAGAAGCAGGATCCCGGCGCCGCCGTCGCGAAGGTCGGCAGCCAGACGATCACCGCCGGCGAGCTCGACGAGCTCGTGAAGAAGGACCTCGCCCAGCTCGATCAGCAGTACCAGGAGCAGAAGTACCAGCTCCGCCGCCAGGCGCTCGAGGCGATGATCCGCAAGCGCGTCGTCGAGGACAAGGCGAAGACCCAGAACATCACCCCCGAGGAGATGGTCAAGCGCGACATCTCCTCGAAGGTGCCGGAGCCGTCCGACGAGGAGATCCGTGCGCTCTACGACCGCGCCAAGGCCGGCGGCCAGCAGCTCCCGCCCATCGACCAGGTGAAGCCGGACATCGCCCGCTACATCAAGAACCAGAAGGCGCAGGGGCTCCTCGGCGACTACTACGAGCAGCTCAAGAAGGACGCGAAGGTGGAGGTGCTCCTCCCCGCCTACGAGCCGCCCAAGGTGCAGGTCGCGGCCGTCGGCCCGGCGAAGGGGCCGCAGGGCGCGCCCGTGACGATCGTCGAGTTCTCCGACTTCGAGTGCCCGTACTGCGTGCGGGCCGAGGCGACCGTGAAGCAGGTCCTCGACGCCTACGGCGACAAGGTCCGGCTCGTCTACCGGGACTTCCCGCTCCCGAACCACGCGCGCGCGCCCAAGGCGGCCGAGGCGGCGCACTGCGCCGGGGACCAGGCGAAGTACTGGGAGATGCACGAGAAGCTGTTCGCCTCCGGCAACGAGATCGACGTCCCCGCCCTCAAGAAGTACGCGGGGGAGCTGAAGCTCGATCAGGCCAAGTTCGACAAGTGCCTCGACTCCGGCGAGAAGGCACGCGTCGTCGAGGACCACAAGAAGGCGGGCGAGGAGGCGGGCGTCAGCGGCACGCCGGCGTTCTTCGTCAACGGCCGGATGATCAGCGGCGCTCAGCCGCTCGAGGCGTTCAAGAAGGTCATCGACGAGGAGCTGGCGAGCGCGGGCAAGAAGTAGCTCCTTCGACTTCGCGCCGTCCCGCACGGCGGCGGCGCGGCGCTTCGCGGCATTTGCGCGGGCGGCGGTCGGTCGCCAAGCGGGTTTGCACGGGCGGCGGTCGGTCTCTTAGATAGAGGGCCGGCCGCCTCGCCTTTTGGGGGGCCTGGGAGGACCTCGACGCATGGGCGGATACGGGCAGGGCGCTTCGGCGGCGCTGGGTGAGCGGCGGAGCACGCGGGGCATCCGGCTCGGCAACGTGCCCATCGGCGGCGGCGCGCCCATCGCCGTGCAGTCGATGACCACCACGCAGACCGCCGATGCCGCCGCGACGCTCGCGCAGATCCGCGCGCTCGCCGAGGCGGGCGCGGACGTGGTGCGCCTCGCGGTGCCGGATCGCGACGCCGCGGCGGCGCTCCCCGCCATCGTGCGCGCGTCTCCGGTGCCGCTCGTCGCCGACATCCACTTCGACTACCGGCTCGCGCTCGCCGCGCTCGAGGCGGGCATGCACGGCATCCGCCTCAACCCCGGCAACATCGGCGCCCGCGAGCGGGTGCGCGAGGTGGTGAAGGCGGCGCGCGAGCGGCTCGTGCCGATCCGCATCGGCGTGAACGCGGGCTCGCTCGAGAAGGACATCGTGGAGAAGCACGGCTGGCCCACCGCGGAGGGCATGGTCGAGAGCGCCGAGCGCCACATCCGCTTCCTGGAGGACGAGGGGTATCGCGAGATCAAGGTCTCGCTGAAGGCGCACGACGTCGCCATGACGGTGCAGGCGAACCGCCTGTTCGCCGCCCGGCTCGACTACCCGCTCCACCTCGGCGTCACCGAGGCCGGCACCCTCCTCGCCGGCACCGTGAAGAGCGCCGCCGGCCTCGGCATCCTGCTGGGCGAGGGGATCGGCGACACGATCCGCGTCTCGCTCACCGCCGATCCCGTCGAGGAGGTGCGGGTCGCGCGCCTGCTGCTGAAGTCGCTCGGCCTCAAGTTCGGGGGCGCGACGATGACCTCCTGCCCGACCTGCGGCCGCTGCTCGGTCGACATGATCCCCATCGCGGAGCGGGTCGAGAAGCGGCTCGCGACGCTGAAGGGCGAGGTGGCGGTCGCGGTGATGGGGTGCGAGGTGAACGGGCCGGGCGAGGCGGCCGCCGCGGACGTCGGCGTCGCCTATGGCCACAACGGCGTCGGCCTCCTCTTCCGCGACGGGAAGATCGTGAAGCGCATGAAGGCCGAGGAGCTCGAGGACGCGGTCGTCGCCGAGGCGATCGCGATCGCCTCCTCCCGTACGCCCGGCTAGTCGCGCCGCAGCCGGTCTCCGCCCATCGCAGCGAGGTACACCGCGAGCGCGCGTCGCTCCTCGTCCGTGCCGTTGAACTCCGGCATCGCGGGGAAGAGCTCGGGCAGCCTGCCGATGGCGTCGTAGGCCCGCTCCGGCGACCAGCCCGCGAGGCGGCGCGCGATCGGGACGTCCGCATGGCAATGGAGGCACTTGTCCCTGAAGACGCGCTCGCCCCGGGCGAGCGCGTCGGGCGTCTCCGCGAGCGGGGCCTGCCCTCGGGGAATGAGCGCGGCGACCACAAGCGTCGCGCCGGCGGCGGCGAGCGCGAGGAGGGTGCGGCGGGCTCGGTGGCTCACGGCGGTTCTCTATCCGGAACATCCCCGGGACGCCCGCGCGTCCCGTGTCCGCGGTGCGGCGAGGCGCTGCGATGCCCGCGGGAGGCGGTGTATAACCCCCGGACCATGCCCGTCGTCAGACTCAGCCAGGCGTTCGTCCCCACCCTCAAGGAAGCGCCCGCCGACGCCCAGGTCGCGAGCCACAAGCTGCTCGTCCGCGCCGGCTTCATCCGTCAGCTCGGGGCCGGGATCTACGACTACCTGCCGTTCGCGAAGCGCACGCTCACCAAGATCGAGGCGATCGTCCGCGAGGAGATGGACGCCATCGGCGGCCAGGAGTTCTTCCTCCCGGCGCTCCACCCGGCGGAGATCTGGAGGGAGTCGGGCCGCTGGGAGGTCATGGGCGACAACATGTTCCGGCTGAAGGACCGGAAGGGCGGCGACTACTGCCTCGGCATGACGCACGAGGAGGTGTTCACCGCGATCGCCCGCGACGAGCTGCGCTCGTACCGCCAGCTGCCGCAGGTCTGGTACCAGATCCAGACCAAGTTCCGCGACGAGCCGCGCCCCAAGTCCGGCCTCCTCCGCGTGCGCCAGTTCACGATGAAGGACGCCTACTCGTTCGACGTGGACCGCGCCGGGCTCGACAAGAGCTACGAGGACCAGCGCCAGGCATACGAGAAGATCTTCTCCCGCTGCGGGCTCGACTTCGTCGCGGTCCAGGCGCACTCCGGCGCGATGGGCGGGAGCGAGTCGTCGGAGTTCATGGTCCGCACCGACGCGGGCGAGGACCTCGTCGCCGCGTGTCCCAGGTGCCGCTACGCGGCGAACACCGAGACCGCCACCTCCCGCCTCGCGCCCGAGCAGGACGGCCCGGGGCTCGCGAAGCCGGAGAGGTTCCCGACGCCGGGCGTCCTCACGATCGAGGCGCTCGAGAAGCCGCCGCACGGCGTCGCGGCGAGCCGGCAGCTCAAGACGCTCGTGTACTCCGCCGACGAGAAGCTCGTCGTCGCGGTCGTCCGAGGCGACCAGGAGCTGAACGAGGCGAAGCTCCAGACGGCCACCGGCGCGCAGCTGCTCCGCCCGGCGCACCCCGAGGAGATCCCGCCGCTCATGGGCGCGCGGGCGGGCTCGCTCGGCGCGGTCGGGTTCTCGAGGACGCGCGTGTTCGTCGATCCCTCGCTGGCGGACCGGAAGGACATGGTCACCGGCGCCAACGAGGACGGCTTCCACCTGCGCGGCGTGGACGTCCGGCGCGACGTGCTCACCGGGCCGCACGCGAGCGTCGCGGAGCTCCGCACGGTGAGGGCGGGCGAGGGCTGCCCGCGCTGCGACGGCACGCTGGACGTCTTCAAGGCGCTCGAGGTCGGCCACATCTTCAAGCTCGGCACGAAGTACTCCGAGTCGATGAAGGCGACGGTGCTCGACGCGGAGGGCAAGGCCGTGCCGATCGTCATGGGCAGCTACGGCATCGGCGTCGAGCGCATCATGGCCGCGGCGATCGAGCTGCACCACGACGACAACGGCATCCGCTGGCCGCTCGCGATCGCGCCGTTCCAGGCGACGGTCCTCACGCTCGGGCCCGAGCCGGAGCTGAAGCGGGCCGCGGAGGAGATCGTCCAGGCGCTCTCGCAGGCGGGCCTCGAGGTGCTCCACGACGACCGCGAGGAGCGCGCCGGCGTGAAGTTCAAGGACGCGGATCTGGTCGGCATTCCCATCCGGATCTCGGTCGGAAAGAAGGGCCTCGCCGAGGGCAAGGCCGAGTGGAAGCTCCGCGGCGACAAGGCCGTCGAGCTCGTGCCGCTGGGCGAGGTGGCGAAGCGCGCCGCCGAGCTCGTCGGGGCGGGGAAGTAGGAGTCGTGCGCGCGCGACTCTCGGTCGGGCGCGAGGGCGAGGTCCTCGTCCCGCCGCGCGAGGCGGAGTCGCTCGGCCTCGCCGAGGGCGGCGAGGTGGATCTCGTCTCGGCGCGCGGCGCGTTCGCGCTCGTCGTGCCGGCGCGCGACGGCGACGGGCCGCGGGCCTGGCTCGCGGGCTCGCTCGCCGCGCTCTCCGTCCCGGAGGTCGTGCAGTTCCTCTTCACGTCGCTCAAGACCGGCGTGCTCCTCCTCGCGTTCGGGGAGGACGCCTCGCGCGCCGCGCCCCCCGACACGCCCGACCGGCTGCGCCGCAAGAGCATCTACTTCCGCGATGGGCAGGTGGTGTTCGCCTCGTCGAGCGATCCCGCCGATCGGCTCGGCGCGGTGCTCCTGCGAGAGGGGCTCGTCGCCGCGGAAGAGCTCGAGCGTTGCGCGCGGCTCGCGCGCGGGGGACGCCCGCTCGGGCAGGTGCTCGTCGACGAGGGCGCGCTCGACGCCGGCCAGGTGTACGAGGGCGTCACGCGGCAGGTGCGCGAGATCGTGCTCGGCGCGTTCGTCGAGACCGCGGGCGAGTTCGCGTTCCTGGAGGGTCCCATCGACGACGCGACCGCCGTGAAGCTCCCGGAGCGCACCCGGGACCTCCTCCTCGCGGGCATGAAGCGGGTCCAGGAGGCGGAGATCGCGCGCGCCGCGGCGACGACGCCCGGTCCGGGCGACCCGGAGATCACGATCGAGATCGCGCCCCCCCAGCCCGCAATGCCGGCGCGCGCGGGCGGCCCGTTCGAGACCTACCGGCGCATCTTCCGCCACGTGCATGCCGCGCTCGCCGCTGCCATGCCCGACGGGGCGGCGCGTCTGAATGGCTACCTGGATCGTCTCCCCGAGAAGCGTCGCGCGCCGTTCGCCGGCGTGCGCGTCGCGGCCGACGGGGACCTCGACGTCGCGCAGGTGCTCGGGAACGTGAGCGCGACCGGCGCGTTCCGCGGCGCCGCGGCGCGGGCGCGCGCGCTCGAGGCGCTCGACGAGCTGCTCGCGTTCGCGCTGTTCGAGGCGAAGAGCCGGCTGCCGCGCCAGGAGGCCGAGCGGCTCCTGCGCGAGGTCGGGCGGATGCAGGTGGGGAAGGCGTGACGGGGCCGTTACCACTCGCCCTTCGACAGGCTCAGGGCGAGCGGATCCCGCAGGCCGCTCGTGGTGACCCCTCGACAGGCTCGGGGGAACCACGAGCGGGAGCGGCGGACGGATTCGCGTGGGATCGGGTCGAACAGTGGAGAGGAGCCATCGCATGCTGCCCAAGGACCGCATCTGCGCCGCGATCGACTTCCCGTCGTGGGCGGCCGCCGAGCCGTTCGCGCGCGCGGTCGCGCCGGAGGTCGGCATGCTCAAGGTCGGCCTCGAGCTGTTCGTCGCGGAGGGGCCGCCGGTCGTACGCGCCGCCGCGGCGCTCGGGCGGCCGGTGTTCCTGGATCTCAAGCTCCACGACATCCCGAACACCGTCGAGGGCGCGGCGCGCTCCGCCGGGGCGAGCGGCGCGTCGCTCCTCACCGTCCACGCCTCCGGCGGCGCCGAGATGGTCCGCGCGGCCGTCCGTGGTGCCGGCCCCGGCCTCCGGGTGCTCGCGGTGACCGTCCTCACGAGCCTCGACTCGGCCGCGCTGGGCGCGATCGGCCTCGCCGGGCCGCCGGAGGACGCGGTCGTCCGCCTCGCGAGGCTCGCCGTCGGCGCTGGCGCGGGCGGCATCGTCTGCTCGCCGCACGAGGTCGCCGCCGTGCGCGCCGCGGTGGGTCCCGGTCCGCTCCTCGTCATCCCCGGCGTCCGCCCCACGGGCGCGTCGAAGGGCGATCAAGCCCGCGTCGCGACGCCCGCCGAGGCAGTCCGCGCCGGCGCGGACGTGCTCGTCATCGGGCGGCCGCTTCGCGAGGGCGGCGATCCGGCGGCGGCGGCGCGGGCAATCGCGGGGACGCTGTAGCGGGCGCCGCCGAGTCCCGAGCGAGCGCGCCGCATCGGGCGGAACGTCGCGGCGGCCCGGGTCGTTGCTCCAGATTGTGCCCCCGCAAACCTCCTCCCGGGCGAGCCACTCCTGAGAGGGGCCTTTCGCCCGCCGCAGGCGATGGGATGCTGGACGCCCTTCCCCGGGGAGGTGCGCCGTGTTCCGTTCCGTCCGGATGGCCTGGCTCGCGTGCGTGCTCGTTGCGCTTCCCCTCGCGTTCCGTTCCGCGATCGCAGCCGATCCACCTGCCGGTTCGTCGGCATCGCCCGCGCCCGCCAAGAGCGACGGCTGGCAGGAGATCCACGCCGGGCTCGAGGGCGCGAGCTCGCAGGATTGCCTCGGCTGCCACGCCTCCTCCCTGCCGGCGGTCGATGTCCACAAGTCCCACCCAGTCGACGTCGACTACTCCGCGGCGGCCGCGAAGGCGGGCGGCAAGCTGCGGTCGGTCGAGAAGGTGCGAGGCAACGGCGTCACGCTCCACGAGGGCAAGGTCGGATGCCTCACCTGCCACGCCTTCGGCTCGCCGTGGAAGCACCACGTGGCCATCCCGAAGGGCGCGACGCCGCGCGCCCGGGTGGAGATCGCGGATCCGCGCACCTACGAGGA
>DATIDF010000014.1:0-7437 GCA_035456445.1 Anaeromyxobacter sp. | reverse complement strand
ATTTGGGTCGCAAGTAGCGACGGAAAACTGTACGCCGTCTCGCTCGATGGTGGCTCGGTTTCGAGCGGGTGCGCGACGGGCGAGAGCATTCAGACGGTGCCCGTCCTGCTCGGAAACGGGACAAGAGCTCTCGCCGGCTCCCAAGCGGCTGTCGTCGCGGTCGCAGATACATCTGGCCTGTGCAGCTTGACAACTACGGCGGCTCCGGTGCGTGCGACACCTGCTGCACTTCAATCCGGCGAGATCATCGTCGCGTCCGGCTCGACGCTGGAGAGCTTCTCGCTGTTGCCGAATGGAGCGCTGCGAGCAAACTGGACTGGAATTGCCCCAGCACCCGCGAGAGCATCGCTCAGCGGCCTTGTCACGACCGCACTAGCTGTGGACGACCAGGCGATCTGGAGTGTCTCGACCGTAGGAGGGCTGGAGAGGACGCGACTAGATGCGAGCGGCGAAATGGTCATAGCGCTCGGCGTCGGTGCCACCGGCATGACAATCCTGCGTGACGGGAGCGTTATTGCCTCTTTGGATTCTGGAACGCTCCGAAGGGTGCATTCGCTAGCTGCTCCTCCCTGGGCCGAGAGCTCGCCCCTCAACGGCGTCCCCAACACCCCGATGGTCGTGAGTGTCGGCCCGGCCATGCAGCTCATCGTCCCCACCTCGACGGGCCGCCTCTATGCGGTTCGCGAGTCCGACGGTGGCATCGCCTGGTCCGTGAAGCTCTCCATGGCGGGCGCCGCACTCCAGCCGGCGAACATCTACACGCCGCCTGGACAGCCTGCGGGCCCGGTGATGAGCACGGCTTACGTCTCCGGAGCGGACGGCAAGCTGTACGCCGTGGTCGTCGACGGCCAGCTCGACACCTCCGCGCCGTGGCCGAAGGCGTTCCACGATCCGCGCAACACGAACAACGCCGGGACGCGGCCGTGACCGCCCGCGCGCTGCTCGCGCTCGCGGCGGCTCTCCTCGCGCTCGGCGCGAGCGCCTCCGAGAAGCTCGGCGTCGTCGCCGTCGCGGACCCGCCGGGGGGACCGGACGCGGACCTCGCGGAGCTCGCGCACCAGCTCCGCGCGGCGTGCCGGGATCGGATCGGCGGCGTGGAGGACGTGCCGACGATGCGCGCACGGCTCCTCGGTCAGGCGTCGAACGCGACGCTCTCGGAGCTCGATCGTGCGTACGGCGGCGCGCTCGCGGTCTACCAGAACGGCGAGTTCGAGAGCTCGGTGCGGACGCTGCGCGCGATCGTCGAGGACCTCGAGAGCATCCCGGAGAGCGACGACGCCTACGCGCAGTGGACGCGGGCGCTGCTCCGGCTCGCGCACGCCGCCGCGACGATCGGGATGGATCGCGACACGCAGGCCGCGCTCACCAAGCTCGCACGGACCGATCCCACGCTGCAGCCGGACCCCGACCAGTACTCGCCCGGCTACCGCCGGCGCTTCGAGGAGGTGAAGGCCAGGATCCGCGCGCTACCTAAGCGGCGGCTCACCGTGCTCGCCGAGGGGAAGCCCGGCGTCGTCTACGTGAACGGCCGCAACATGGGACCCGCGCCCGTGTCGGTGTCGCTCCCGACGGGCAGCTACCGGATCGGCGGCGCGGCGGACGGGCTCCGCGTCCCGAGCTTCACGGTCGACCTCGAGGCCGAGGACCGCACCGTCGTGCTCGACTTCGCCCTCGCCGAGTCGCTCCGCGTGAACGCCGGCCCGGGACTCGCCCTCGCGCCGGCGCAGCGCGCGTACGGGATCATCCGGGCGGGCGCGTGGCTCGGTGCGGACAAGCTGGTGGTCGCGAGCCGCGTGACCGAGGGCGGGGCCCAGTTCCTGCTCGGCTCCATCTACGACGTCCGGCGCGGCGCGCTGCTGCGCGAGGGGAGCGTGCGGATGGTGGCGGGGAGCGTTCCCGCCGTGAACCTCGGGGCCCTGGCGTCGTTCCTGCTCACCGGCCAGTCTTCGCGCGACGTGAAGGACCGCACGCACGACGCGCCGCGCGAGCGGATGGGGCCGCTCATCGTCGCGACCTCGCCCGCCCCGGCTGCGCCTGTTCCGGCGGCGTCAGCCGCGCCGGGCGCGCCGGTTGCGTCGCCGGGGCTGGCGCCGCAGCCCTCCGCGCCGCCGCGAGCCGTCATCGCCGCCCAGCCCGCGGCAGGCGTCGCGCTCGCGAGCCAGGGCAGCAAGCCTCCCGTGAAGCCCGCGTCGACGGCCGCAGGCGACGCGAGCGCCGCCGCGACCGGACGTCCGTCGCTCGCGTTCGCCGCGCCACCCTTCTCGCGCGCGGCCGACCCCATGCCGACGGCGCTCGGGTCATCCGCGGCGCGCCCCTGGATGCGCCCGACCGCGATCGGCTCGGGCGTCGCGGCCGTCGCGCTCGCCGCGTTGGCCGTCCAGCAGGGTATGGCGGCGTCGAACGCCTCGAGTGACGCGGATGCCATGCTCGACGGAGGCGTGTTCAGGCCCGGCGCCGATCAGGCGCGCTATGGCGAGCTGCGGGGCGACGCGGACGCCGCCCGGCGCAACGCTTACCTCTCCGCTGGCTTCGCCGCGGCGTTCACGACCGCCGCCGGCGTGCTCGGCTGGATGTCCTGGGATCGCTCCCCGGATCCGGCGGTCGTCGCGTTCCACTTCTTCTAGCCGCGTCCCACCTGGCGCGCGCCGCCCGCCCTGCTTCGCGGTAGAACGCCCGCCGTCGCGCCGTCCCGAGCCTGTCGGGCGGCGCCGCGCGCGGAGGATCCCTCATGGACCGCTACACCCAGACCTTCACCGTCCGCTGGGGCGACTGCGACATGAACGGCCACGTGCGGAACACGATGTACAGCGAGTACGCCATCGAGACGCGCATGGCCTACCTGACCGAGCAGGGCTTCGGCTACGACAAGCTCGCCGAGCTCATGATCGGCCCGGTGCTGCTGCGCGAGGAGATCGACTACCAGCGCGAGGTCCGCGCGGGCGAGACCGTCACCGTGGACTTCGTCCAGCTCGGCCTCTCGCCGGAGGGCGCGAAGTGGAAGGTCCGCCACGACCTCTTCAAGACGAACGGCAAGCAGGCGGCGCGCATCGTCCTCCTGGGCGGCTGGATGGACCTCCGCACGCGCAAGCTCGTCGCCGCGCCCGAGCCCCTCGCCGAGGCGCTCCGGAACCTCCCGAAGGACCCCGCGTTCCAGGTGCTGCCGCCGCTCGGGTCGTCCCACAAATAGTCAGCGCGATCCCGCGCGCGCCGCGCCCGCGCCCACCGCTTCGTCGTCGGGAACGGCGGCGGCTTCCTCGTCTCGCGCCGCCGGGCCGGCCCGGACTGCGGTCACCGTGGCCACGACCACGTGGCCGAGGCGCGCCGCGAGCTCCGGCCCGTAGTACGTGCGGACCGCCTCCCCTCGCCTGGCCTCGATCTGGTCGGGCGTCTCGACGTAGCCCACGTAACCGCCGGCGAGCGACACGATCTCCGCGCCCGCGCCCGCCGCGGCGCGCCACGCCTCGCCGACGTCCGCGACCGGCTCCCCCGGGACGAACACGAGCACCGCCGGCCCGAGCCGGAGCGTGGCGAGCCGGGCGTGGTCGGGGAGCGCGCCGTAGACGACATTGCGCGCCGCCGCACGCAGGAGCGCCGGCAGCGCTCCGGGCGCTGGCGCGGGGAGCACGACCTCGCCGGACGCGAAGCCGAGCGCGGGGGCGGCGAGGCGCTCGAAGCGGAGCGCATTCACCGCGTGTGACACGGCGTCCCCGTACCGCTCCGGCGTGATCGCGCCCCCGCCCGGCAGCGCGACCGACTGGTCCCCGAGCGCGCCCTGGAAGAAGAGCCGCGCGCCCGCGCTGGAGCCGGCCGCCTGCAGGAAGCGCCCCGGCCAGTCGCCCGAGATGAGCCGGTTCTTCTTGCCGAGCGTCGTCGGGTGCGCGGCGAGGATCGCGAGCTCCGCCACCGGCTCGCCGCCCGGCCGCGCGAGCCGCACGCCGACGAGCCGCGCGTCCTTCGTCCCGCCGCTGCGGTTCCGCACGAGGTCGCCGGCGGTGCCGCGCGCGATCGCGACCTCCGCGGGCGCAACGGCCGCCGCCGCCCGGCGGATCGCCTCGGCGATCCCGGCGACGATCGCCTCGCGCATGCGCGGCTCGTACGGCGCGGCCCCGATCCGCTCGCCGAGCAGGTTCTCCCAGTAGCCGCCCGGCCCGGCGTGCGTGTGCGTCGCCCCGACGACGAGCCCATCGAGCGCGAGGTCCGTGACGCGCGCGCGGACGGCCGCCTCTAGCTCCTCCGGCACGACGAGCAGCTCCGCCGAGACGATCGCGACCTGGCACCCGGGCGCCCCGAGGACGAGCGCGCGGGCGCCGACGGGATCGCGGACGCCGGCGCTCGTCCAGCGGAGCCGGGGGAAGCCGGCGATGGGCGCCTCCGCCGGAAGGGTGAAGGCGGCCTCTCCCACGCCGGCCGACAGGGCGCCCGCCCGGCAGGGGGCGACCTCGACCCGCGGCGGCTCCTCGGGCCGCTCGGGCCGCCACGGGAGCGACGCAATCGCGAGCACGATCGCGGGGATCGCGAGCGCGAGCGCGACGCGGCGCAGCAGAGGGCTCGTGGGCAGCTTTTTCAGGCGTGCATCGTTATACTCCCGCGCCTCATGGGGTACGACGTCGTCTACGACAAGATGAAGGACGAGTGCGGCGTCTTCGGGATCTGGGCGCTCGGCCAGTCCGAAGAGGCGGCGAACTACGCGTACCTCGGCCTGCACGCGCTGCAGCACCGCGGGCAGGAGTCGGCGGGGATCGTCGCGACCGACGGCGAGACACTGCACGTGCACCGCGACATGGGGCTCGTCGCGGACGTGTTCACCGCGGACGTGATCCAGCGCCTCAAGGGCGGCGCCGCCATCGGCCACGTGCGCTACTCGACGGCCGGCGGCTCGCACGTGAAGAACGCGCAGCCGCTCGCGGTGCAGTACGCGGGCGGCGCGGTCGCGGTCGCGCACAACGGCAACCTCGTGAACGCGGAGGCGCTCCGCGCCGACCTCGAGCGGGACGGCTCGATCTTCCAGGCCTCGACCGACACCGAGGTCATCGTCCACCTCCTCGCCCGCGCGCGCGCGCCGGGCGCGCCCGGCTCGGCGGAGCAGCTCGTCGGAGCCGTGCGCGAGGCGCTCTGGCGCGTGACGGGCGCGTACTCGATGCTGTTCCTCTCGCCCAAGGTCCTCATCGGCGCGCGCGATCCGATGGGCTTCCGCCCGCTCGTGCTCGGCCGGCTCAAGGGCAGCTGGGTGCTCGCGAGCGAGACCACCGCGCTCGACCTCATCGAGGCGGAGTACGTGCGCGAGGTCGAGCCCGGGGAGCTCGTCATCATCGACGGCGACGGGCTCCGCAGCGAGCGGCTCTTCCCGGCGCAGCCGCCGTCGCCGCGCCTGGGGCGCTGCGTCTTCGAGCACATCTACTTCGCGCGGCCGGACTCGGTGCTCTTCGGCAAGTCGGTCTACGAGGTGCGCCACGCGTTCGGCAAGAAGCTCGCGGAGGAGCACCCGGTCGCGGCGGATCTCGTCATCCCGGTGCCGGACTCTGGCGTCCCCGCGGCGATCGGCTACGCCGAGCGCTCCGGGATCCCGTTCGCGATGGGGCTCGTCCGCTCCCACTACGTCGGCCGCACGTTCATCGAGCCGCAGCAGTCGATCCGGCACTTCGGCGTGAAGCTCAAGCTGAACGCGCTGCGGGGCGTGCTCGCCGGCAAGCGCGTCGTGGTGGTGGACGACTCGGTCGTGCGCGGCACGACGAGCCGCAAGATCGTGAAGATGATCCGCGCGGCGGGCGCGACGGAGGTCCACCTCCGCATCAGCTCGCCGCCCACCGCCTGGCCCTGCTACTACGGCATCGACACGCCCACGCGGCAGGAGCTCATCGCGAGCACGCACACGGTGGACGAGATCGCGACCTACGTGACGGCGGACTCGCTCGGCTACCTCTCGCAGGCCGGCCTCTACGCCGCGATCGGCGAGGACCGCTCGACGTTCTGCGACGCCTGCTTCTCCGGCGAGTACCTCGTCGCGTTCCCGAAGCGCACCCCCGCACCCCCGCTGCGCGTCGTCGGGGCGTAGCTCCGACACAGCGCCGGGTGAGTCCGGGCCCGAGCCCGGTATCGGGCACGGGTGCGGCGCGGCTCGTTCACGGGTCGCTCAATCGGGGCGGGCAGCTCGGCGAACGCGCCTCGCGCCCACGGACCGTGATTATGCTCGGGCGCGCATGGCCGCGAACCCGGAGCGCTTCGTCATCTCCGACGGCAGCGTCCACGTCTACCGGCTGTTCGACGTGGCAGACGCGATCGACCTGCCCGCGGCCGAGCGCGCCGTCGAGGTCGCGATGGCGGCGCCGAAGTCGCGCGCCCGCCTCACCGGCGCGCAGTCCGCGACGGCGCTCGAGCTGCCGCGCCCGCCGCTCCGGATCGCGCTCGGCCCGCGCGAGGTGCCGCTCCGCTCCGGCGCCCGGAGCGCGGAGGCGAGCGCGCACGTCTTCGACTACGGCGTCGTGTCCATCCTCTACAAGCTGCCCATCGCGCCGGGCACCGCGCTCGAGGGTCTCGTCGAGCTCGCGGAGGAGCTGTTCGTCTGGCCGACGCCGGAGATCGACCAGGCGGCACGCCGCGAGTCGGAGGAGCTCTCGCGTGCGCTCGGCGCCGCGCTCGAGCGGCCGCACCGCTGGGACGGCCTCGAGAGCTACCAGATCTTCTTCGTGCGCGAGTTCGCGGACGGCCCGCTCCGCGCCCAGGAGCTCCTCTCGGGCGCCCCCGTCCCGGAGCTGCTCCTCGGCGAGACGAGCGCGGTCCGGCTGTCGACCCCCGAGCGGCAGGAGGTGCTCTCGCACTTCTACACCTACCTGGAGGACGACCTCGCGGTGGTCCACTGGAACAGCGCGTTCGTGGTGGAGCCTTCGGGGGTGGAGGACATCCCCGACCTGCTCGAGTTCGCGACCGCCCACCTGCTCGAGCTGCGCTATTACGACGCGCTCCTCGACCGCGAGCTGCACCGCATCTACGACGAGATCGAGCGAGGGGGCAGCCCCGTCGCGAACATCTTCACGCGCCGCTACCGCGCCCTGCAGCGCCGCACCGCCGCGCTCCTGCTCGAGCTCTCCGAGATGATCGAAAGGCTCGAAAACGCAGTGAAAATCGTGGGGGACTTCTACCTCGCGCGCGTCTACCAGAGCGCGGTCCGGCGCTTCCGGCTCCCGGCCTGGCAGGAGACGGTCCTGCGCAAGCAGCGGCTCCTCGCCGAGGTGAACGACCTCATCGGCGACGCGGCCGACACGAGCCGGAGCGAGCTGCTCGAGGTCGCGATCATCCTCCTCATCCTCTGGGAGGTCGTCGCCGCGTTCCGCTGACCGTGGGGGGGGGCCCCCACCCCCGCCCCAGGGGGAAAGCCAACATACGCCCGCGTTTAAGGGGGCTCGTGTCGAACCGAACTTGGAGGGCGGGTGGGGGCAGCCG
>DATIDF010000013.1:0-13569 GCA_035456445.1 Anaeromyxobacter sp. | reverse complement strand
AAGCAGTCGGAGGGTGGAGGGGCGGGGGGCGAATCCGGCCGCGACCGCGACCGGATCTCCTGAGGCCGTTCATCCCGAGCGTAGCGAAGCCGCATCGGCGGCGGAGCGAAGTCGAGGGACGCCGGAGGCGGCGCGGAGTCGAGGGACCGACACCTGGACCGAGGCCCCTCCGCCGCGCACGCCAGCGGAGCGCGCCGAGCGCCGCAAGAGGCTCGCCACGCCGCTCGCGGAGCTGCCCCGCGCCCACCCTGCGACGCGCGCGCAATTCGAGGAGCGCGGGCGCGCCACCGTCGAGCAGGCGCTCGAGTTCTTCCCGAAGGCGTACCAGGACCGCACGCAGGTTCGGCGCATCGCGGAGCTGCGTGCCGGCGACACGGGGATCGTTCACGGGACCGTTCGTCACGTCCGCGTGCAGCGGATGCGCAACGGCCGCCCACTCCTCAAGGTCGGGCTCTCCGATCCGTCCGGCGCGCTCGAGCTCGTCTTCTTCAACCCACCGCCGTGGCGGGTCCGCCAGTTCGCTGCGGGTGACGCGCTCCTCTGCTCGGGGAAGGTGACCGAGGGGTTCGGCCGCAGCCACCAGATGAGCCAGCCCGAGGTGGAGAAGCTCCAGGCGGGAGACTCGGCGAGCTTCGGGCGAATCGTTCCCATCTACGCGGGGCCCGCCGACTACCAGCACCCGGCGCTGCGCAAGCTCGTGAAGCGGCTCGTCGACGAGTACGCGCCGCTCGCCGTGGACGACCTGCCGACCGAGGTGCGCGCGCGCCGGGCGCTGCTCTCGCGCGCCGAGGCGCTCCGCGACGCGCACTTCCCGCCGCCCGGGACGGATGTCGCGTGCGCGGCCGAGCGGGCCACACCGGGCTTCAGGCGGCTCGTGTTCGAGGAGCTCTTCTTCCTCCAGCTCGCGCTGGCGCTCCGCCGGCGCGGCGTGCGCACCGAGCCGGGCATCGCATTCGACGCTTCGCCCGCTCGCATCGCGCGCGCCCTCGGGCTCCTGCCGTTCCAGCTCACCGGCGCCCAGGCGCGAGCGCTCGACGAGATCGCCCGCGACATGGCGCGCCCCGAGCCGATGAACCGGCTGCTCCAGGGGGACGTCGGGAGCGGCAAGACCGCGGTGGCGTTCGCCGCCATGATGATCGCCGTGGAGTCCGGCCACCAGGCCGCGCTCATGGTCCCGACGGAGATCCTCGCGGAGCAGCACGCGCGGACGCTCGCGGGCTGGCTCGAGGGGACCGGGATCGAGGTCGCGCTCGTCGCGGCCGCCGCCCGCGGCAAGGGGCAGCGCGAGACGCGCGCGCGGGTCGCGGACGGGACGGCGCGGATCGCGGTGGGGACGCACGCGCTCCTCGAGCAGGAGGTGGCGTTCGAGCGGCTCGGCCTCGTGGTCGTCGACGAGCAGCACCGCTTCGGCGTGCTGCAGCGCGCGAAGCTCATCTCGAAGGGCCGCCGCCCCGACGTGCTCGTCATGACCGCGACGCCGATCCCGCGGACGCTCGCGCTCGCGTTCTACGGCGATCTCGACCAGTCGAAGATCGGCGAGCTCCCCCCGGGTCGCACGCCGGTCGCGACGAAGATCTACGGCGACTCGCAACGCCGCGCTGCCTACGACGTCGCGCGCCGGGAGCTCGAGGCCGGGCGCCAGGTGTACGTGGTGTACCCGCTCGTGTCGGAGTCGGAGAAGACCGACCTCGCCGACGCGACGAGCGGCGCCGAGGAGCTGCGCCGCGTGTTCGCCGGCCACGAGGTGGGACTCCTCCACGGGCAGCTCAAGGCGGAGGAGAAGCAGACGGTGATGGACCGGTTCCGAACGGGCGCGCTCCGCGTGCTCGTCGCGACCACCGTCATCGAGGTCGGCGTCGACGTCCCGAACGCGAGCGTGATGATCGTGGAGCACGCGGAGCGGTTCGGGCTCTCGCAGCTGCACCAGCTCCGGGGCCGCGTTGGCCGGGGCGCCGCGAGGAGCCACTGCCTGCTCCTCGCGCACTTCAAGCGGGTCGGCGACGAGGCGCGAGAGCGGCTCCATGCGATGGAGGAGTCGCAGGACGGGTTCGAGATCGCGCGCGTCGACCTGCGCATCCGCGGCCCTGGCGAGCTCCTCGGCACGCGCCAGTCGGGCCAGAAGCTCTTCGAGATCGCCGACCTCTATCGCGACGAGGCGATCCTCGAGGAGGCGCGCGAGGACGCGTTCGCCCTGGTCGACGCCGATCCCGAGCTCTCGCGCCCGGAGCACCGGGCGGCCGCCGAGGCGCTCGAGGGGCGGTGGTCCGAGCGGCTGTCCCTGGCCCAGGTCGGGTGAGGAAAGGCGGCGCCGCCGCCCCCGCGGCCCGGCCCGTGGCTACGATTCGAGAGTGAGCGCCGAGCTCTCCCGCGCGCTTCGGACGATGGGGATCCGCGACCCCGCGGTCCTGGGCGCGATCGCGGAGGTGCCGCGCGCGCTGTTCGTGCCGGAGCGGATGCGCGGCGGCGCGGACGCGGACCGGCCGCTGCCCATCGGCTTCGGTCAGACCATCTCGCAGCCGTTCGTGGTGGCTTACATGACCGAGTGGCTCCGCCTGAGCGGGCGCGAGCGAGTGCTCGAGGTGGGGACCGGCTCCGGATACCAGACCGCGATCCTCGCGCGGCTCGCGGCGGAGGTGTTCTCGATCGAGATCGTCGCGCCGCTGGCGGAGCGCGCGCGCGACGTCCTCCTCGGCACGCTCGGGCTGCGGAACGTGCACCTCCGGGTCGGCGACGGCGCCGCAGGCTGGGAGGAGGCCGCGCCGTTCGACCGGATCGTGGTGACCGCCGCCGCGCCAGAGGTGCCGCCCGCGCTCGTCGCGCAGCTCGCGCCCGGCGGGCGCATGGTGCTCCCGGTGGGAGACGCCTTCGGCCTGCAGGTGCTGCGGGTCGTCGAGAAGGGGAACGACGGGGCGAACGTCTCGACCGACCTCATGCCGGTCCGCTTCGTGCCGCTCACCGGAGCAGGTGGCTGATACACTGCTCGCAATGATCGTCTGTCCGTTGTGCGAGCACGCCCAGGCCGAGACGGGCGACTGCGAGATCTGCGGCAAGCGGCTCGCCGGCGTGCTCGGGACAGCGCCGGGGGTGGTGCCGATCGAGGGGCTCGAGCCGACCGGACACGCCGCCGCGTGGCCGCCGGCGGCCCCGCCCTTGGAAGGGCTCGAGCCGACGTCGCACGCGCCCGCCGGAGAGGTCGCGCCGCCGCCCCTCGAGATCGAGCCGACGCGCGCCGCGCCGCTCGACGTCGACGGGCCCGCCATGGACGGGCTCGAGCGGACCGCCTCGGAGATCCCGGGCGACGGACCGACGCCGCTCGCGGTGTTCGTCACCTGTCGCTACTGCCGGACGCCCGCGCTGCCCGGCGAGCGGATCTGCAGCCGATGCGGGATGCGCCTGCCGGTCGCTGCCGGTCCGCGCGGCGCCGGGGAGGAGGTCGGTCGCGTCTGCGGCTGCGGCGCGCTCGTCCGCGGCGGCGCGTGTCCGATCTGCGGTGCACGCCCGCCGGTGGCTTGACGGGATGGCTCGGTTGGAACGATCCCGTGAACGTGAACGTGAACGAGCCCGAGCCCGAGCCCGGTTTCGCGTCGGGCTCGGGCGCGGGCGCGGGCTCGTTTACGGGCTCAACTCAAGTGTTCTGCGCCGACCATCCAACCCCTTGAATTCAGCGCGAGGTCCCGGCAGATTGGCGGGTCCGCATGAAGACCTTCCACGACCCCGAGGTGTTCGCCCGCGTCCGGCGCCTCCCCACCTACGTCTTCACGATCACCGACCGCCTCCGCGACGAGGCTCGCGCGCGCGGCTTGGACGTCGTGGATCTCTCGATGGGGAACCCGGACGTCGGAGCGCCGGCGCGGGTCGTGGAGCGGCTGAAGTCGGCGGCCGGCGACGCGCGGCTCCACCGGTACCTGAACCCGCGCGGCCTCCCCGAGCTTCGCGAGGCCGTGGCGCGCTGGTGGAGCCGCCGGCACGGCGTAAAGGTCGATCCCGAGCGAGAGGTGCTCGTGACGATCGGCTCGAAGGAGGGCATCGGCCACGCGCTGCTCGGCCTCCTCTCCGAGGGCGACGCGGTCCTCGCGCCCACCCCGACGTACCCGATTCACGCCTACGGCGCGGTCCTCGCCGGCGCCGAGACGATCCCGGTGGCGGTCGGCCCCGGGATCGACTTCTTCGACTCGCTCGTCGGAACGACCGAGAAGGCGGAGAAGCGGCCGAAGGGGATCGTGGTGAACTTCCCCGCGAACCCGACCGCTGCCGTCGCGTCGCCCGAGCTGTTCGAGAAGATCGTCCGCTTCGCGGAGGCGCGTCACCTCTTCATCATCTCGGACCTCGCCTACGGCGACATCGTGTTCGACGGCGGGCGCGCGCCGTCGATGCTCACCATCCCGGGGGCGCGCGAGCGCACGCTCGAGTTCATGTCGCTCTCGAAGAGCTACGGGATGGCGGGCTTTCGCGTCGGGTTCTGCGCCGGGAACGCCGCGCTCGTCGCCGCGGCCGCGCGCGTGAAGAGCTACCTCGACTACGGGCTGTTCGGCGCGACGCAGCTCGCGGCGGTGACGGCGCTCGACGAGTGCGACGAGGACGTCGCCCTGACCCGGGAGCGGTACCAGCGCCGCCGGGACGCGCTCGTCGCCGCGTTCGGCGCGGCGGGATGGCGGATACCGCCGCCCGCCGCGAGCATGTTCGCCTGGGCGCCCGTCCCCGAGCCTTTCCGGGCCCTCGGCTCGCTCGAGTTCGCGAGGCGACTCATCGACGAGGCGGGCGTGTGCGTCGCGCCGGGGGTCGGGTTCGGCAGCGCCGGCGAGGGCTTCGTCCGGATCGCGCTCGTCGAGGACGAGCCGCGGCTCCGGCTCGCCGCCGAGCGCGTCCATGGCTTCCTCCAGAAGGGCAGGTGACCTTTGTCCGCTGCACCCTCGGCCTTCTTCCGCTGCGCGGACGGCTGCGACTTCCGCGCCGAGCTCATCGACGTCGTCTACGAGTGCCCGCGCTGCGGTGGGCTGCTCGAGGTCGAGCACGACCGCGCCGCGCTCGCCGCGCGCTCGGGCGATGAGTGGAGGGCCCTGTTCGACGGCCGCTTCAAGCTGGGCGCGTGGCCCTATGGCTCCGGCGTCTGGGGCAAGAAGGAGTGGGTCTACCCGCAGCTCGCGCCCGAGAACGTGGTCTCGATGTACGAGGGCGGCAGCCCGCTCCTGCGCGTCGACCGCTACGCGCGGGAGATCGGCCTCGACGACGTCTGGGTGAAGGAGTGCGGCGTCACGCACACCGGGTCCTTCAAGGATCTCGGCATGACCGTGCTCGTCTCCGCGGTGAAGGAGATGCGCGCGCGCGGCCGCGAGGTGCGCGCGGTCGCCTGCGCCTCGACCGGCGACACCTCCGCCGCGCTCTCCGCCTACTGCGCCGCGGCCGGCATCCCGAGCGTCGTGCTCCTGCCGCGCGGGAAGATCTCGACCGCCCAGCTCGTGCAGCCCATCTCGAACGGCGCGCTGGTCCTCGAGCTCGACACGGACTTCGACGGGTGCATGCGCGTCGTCAGGGATCTCGCGCGGACGAAGGACATCTACCTCGCGAACTCGATGAACTCGCTGCGCATCGAGGGACAGAAGACGGCCTCGATCGAGATCGCGCAGCAGCTCGGCTGGACCTCGCCGGACTGGATCGTGATCCCCGGCGGCAACCTCGGCAACGCGAGCGCGGTGGGGAAGGGCTTCCTGCTCATGAAGGAGCTCGGGGTGGTCGATCGGCTCCCGCGCCTCGTCGTCGCGCAGGCGGCGCACGCGAACCCGCTCTGGAAGGCGACGAGCGGCGCGGGCGTGAAGCCGACCGCTGCGGTGAAGGTGGAGCCGGTCCTGGCGCAGCGGACGCTCGCGTCGGCGATCCAGATCGGCGCGCCGGTGTCCGCGCGGCGCGCGCTGCGCGCGCTCGAGGCGCTGGACGGCCTCGTCGAGCAGGCCACCGAGCAGGAGCTCGCGGACGCCGCCGCGCGCGGCGACCGTGCCGGCCTGTTCACGTGCCCGCACACCGGCGTCGCGCTCGCCGCGCTGGAGAAGCTCGCGGCGCAGGGCACGATCCGCCGCGGCGAGCGGGTGGTCGTGATCTCCACCGCTCACGGGCTCAAGTTCTCGGACTTCAAGGTCGGCTACCACGACGGCACGCTGCCGGGGATTGCCTCGCCGCTCCGGAACCCGGGCGTGAAGCTGCCCGCGACGCTCGGGGCCGTGCAGGACGCGATTGCCGCCCGCTTCGGGCGGGGGTAGAAACGGGCCCCGATGGAGACCGCGACACCCGCGAAGGACCCCGCAGCCCTCCGCCGCGAGCACGACGCGCTCGCCGCGCGGCTCGAGGTCCGCCGCTCGATCGACTGCATCCGCCGCGGCGCGTACCTCGGGTTCGCGGCGCTCATCGCCGTCGGCCTCGCCGTGAAGCTCGCCTGGGATCGCTGGGGCACCGTGCCCCAGGGCGCGGTGCGCAAGATCCCGACCGGCCCGCCGCTGTTCTTCTTCCTCGCCGCCGCGCTCGCGGCGGTGCTCGTGGCGGTGACCCTGCGCGACCTCCTCCGCGCGCGCAGGCTGATGCGCGAGGAAGACGCGCTCTTCGCGCGGCTCGTCGCGCTCCGTGGCGCGCTGGGGCTCGATCACTGACATGCCCGCGAGGCGCAAGCGCCGGGGCCGCTTCATCGTCCTCGAGGGGCTCGACGGGGCCGGGACGACGACGCAGGCGCGCCTGCTCGGCGATCGGCTGCGCGGCGCAGGGCGTCCGGTCCACGTCACGGCGGAGCCGTCCGCAGGTCCTGTTGGGACCCTCGTGCGCCAGGTGCTCTCGCGGCGCGTCGTCGGAGGGAACGGGAAGGGCGAGCTCGACGCCGGCGCGCTCGCGCTGCTGTTCGCTGCCGATCGCCTCGATCACGTCGCCGCGGAGATCGCGCCCAAGCTGGCCGGCGGTGTCGACGTCGTCTCGGATCGCTTCACGCTCTCGTCCCTCGCCTACCAGGGGCTCACCACCGGCGACCTCCCCTGGGTCGAGGCGGTGAACGCCCGCGCGGCGGCGCCGGACGTGACGCTCTTCCTGCGCGCCCGCCCTGCGGTGGCGCTGAGGCGCCGACGGGCCGCCACGATGGACCCCGAGCTGTACGAGGTCTCCGACTTCCAGCGCGCGGTCGCGCGGAGCTACGACCGCGGGATCGAGCGGCTCCGCGCCGCCGGGCAGCGGGTGATCGAGCTCGACGGCGAGGCGGCCGTGGAGGACGTGGCCGATGCGATCTGGGCGGAGGTCGAGGCGCTCCGCTAGGGCGGAGCCCAGCTCGCACCCGCCCCGACGCGCGGTTTGCGAACCCCGCCGCTCGTCTGTAGGAAGAGAGGATGCCCGGTCCCACGGCGATCCTCGTCGTCATCGGCAACGAGGTGCTCTCGGCGAAGGTGCAGGACGAGAACGGGCCGTGGGCCGCGCGTCGCCTGCGCGATCTCGGCGTCCGGCTCGACGCGATCCTGACCCTGCCCGATCGCGTGGACGACGTGGTCGACGCAGTCGACCGCGCTCGCCGACGCGCCACCTGGGTGTTCACCTCGGGCGGGGTCGGCCCGACGCACGACGACGTGACGGTTCCGGCGGTGGCGCGGGCGCTGGGGCGGAGGCTCGTCCGCTCCGGGGCGCTCTGCGACAGCATCCGCGCGATGCACCGGCGCCACCACGACGGCGCCGAGGCGCCAGAGGCAGCGCTGCGGATGGCCGACGTACCCGAGGGGACGCGGCTGCTCGGCGACCCGTCGTTCCCGACGCTCGCCGTCGACAACGTCGTGATGCTCCCCGGCGTGCCGCAGTTCTTCCGCTGGCAGTTCGACCGGATCGCGCACCTCCTCGCAGCCGCGCCGTTCCACCTCGCCTGCGTCTTCGTCGCGCTGGGGGAGGATGCGATCGCGCCGGCCCTCGCCCGCGTCGCCGAGGCGCACCCGGCAGTGGAGATCGGCAGCTACCCGCGCTTCGACGACGCCGATCACCGGGTCAAGGTGACGATCGAGGCGAAGGACGGGGGGCGCGTCGACGCCGCCCTGGCGGCGCTCCTCGCGGCGCTGCCGGAGGACGCGATCGTGCGGACGGAGTCGCAGTGACCGCGGGCGCGCGCGAGGCCGCAGAGGACGTCCGGCCGGTCGGAGGTCGTGGGAGAGCTCCTGGGCCGGCGCGCGTCGCTCGGGTCCCCCGGGTATTTCACGGCCTCATAGCTCGAAGCGGTCGATCTTCCCGGCCTTTTGCAGGACCTCGAGCGCTCCGAGCGTCGCCTTCTCCTTGTCGTTGCCCTGGATCTTCACGACGAGGGGTGAGGGCTGCGCCTTGCCCGTGGCGGGCGGATACACTGCGACCGCCCAGTTGTCGCCGAGATCCTTGTCCACCAGGACCCGGCATTCCATGCTTCCGATGAACGCGCGTGCCATGCAGGATCGCTCCTTGAAGTGCGCGCAAGATATCCTGAAAGGCCGCAGATGAGAAACACGTGCTTCGCCCTGTTGCTCGCGGTCGCCGCGTGCTCGTCGTCCGGCCCGCGCCTGCCGCGAGCCGCGCGCGGCGAGCGCGTGCTCGAGGTGCGCGGAGCGCTCGAGGGCGGGCCTTACGTCCTCGGCGAGGAGGACCTTGCCGCCCTGCCGCGCCATGCCGTCCGCGGAGTCGATCCCGTCACGGGACGCGAGGCGCGCTGGGAGGGTACGCCGCTCGCGGTGCTGGTGTCCGAGCGCGTCGCGCCCAAGAAGGGGACGGACACGGTGATCGTGCGCACCGCCGACGGCACCGCGGTGCCCATCCCGCTCACGGTCATCCGCCAGCGCCGGCCCGTCCTCGCCGATCGCGCCGATGGGGCGCCGATCGAGCCGCGGGTCCTCGCGTGGCCGAACCTGGAACAGGCCGGGCTCCCCACCGACCCGCGCCAGGCCAGCTGGTGGGCGCGCGGCCCGCGCGCGCTCGAGATCGTGTACTGGCAGCGAACGTTGGGGACGGCCCTCGCCACGCCCCCGGGTGCGCCAGACAGGGCGCGGCTCGGGTCGGGCGAGTTCGCCGCGCGCTGCGTCGCGTGTCACCGGGTGCGGAGCGCGGGGGGCGAGCGCGGTCCCGACCTGACGACCGTGGCCGAGCGGCTGTCGCATGATCGGTTCCGAGCGCTCCTCGAGCGCCATCCGACCCCCACCGACGGGGGCGCCGAGCCGCCGGGTTCCGAGGCGAGCGAGGATCTCTGGGTATTCCTGCACGCCGTCGCCGCGGCGCGGGAAGGAGAGCCCGGCAGCCCCTCGGAGGCAGCCGCAGCGGCGCCGTAGCCGTGCTCGCTACACCGCCCAGATGAAGCCGATGCGGACGCCGACGATCTCGGCGATCTGCTTCGCGATCTGCTTCCCGTCCCGCCCCGCGACCCATCGCGGGATGACGACGTGGAACTCGCCACCGGTGAGCTCGGCGGCGGACGCGAAGAGTTGCCAGCGGCTCGCCACCTCCTCGAGCGTGACTGGCCCGGGAGAGAGCACGTCCAGGAACACCGGCTTGGGGGCATCGCAGAACAGCGCCGGCCGGTGATCGCGCATCGCGCCGTGGATCACCTCGGGCAGATCCCAGCCCGGAAGGTCCGCCCGGACACCTGAGTACCCCGCGAGCGGCAGCGTCTCGGCCATGAGGCGGATGAAGGCCTCCTTCTGGACGTCGTTCGCCGCCTCTACGGTGGTGGTTCCGAGCGTCTCCATAGGCGCAGCCGAGCGGTCCGGCGGAGCTCACCGCCGGCCCCGGCCCTCCCACACGAAGGGTGGTTCTCCGCGGCGCACGGCGCATCCCCCTGGGTCCTCGATGACGCATGCCCCCTCGTGTGCTCCTGGTGACCCGCCCATGACCGCCGCCCGACAGATCTCTCGCAGATGACCACGATCACACGATCCTCGGATCTCGACGCGATTCACTGGACCCGCTCGCTCCCCTTCTTCGCCGTGCACGCGCTCGCGCTCGCGACGCCCTTCGTGGCGCCCGTGGAGGGGCGCTGGATCGCTCTCGCCCTGGGCTTGTACGTCGTGCGGATGTTCGGCGTGACCGCCGGATATCACCGGTACTTCTCCCATCGTGCGTTCCGCACCTCGCGGGGCTTCCAGCTGTTGCTCGCGGTGCTCGGCGCGTCGGCCGTGCAGAAAGGGCCGCTCTGGTGGGCCGCCCACCACCGCGATCACCACCGCCACTCGGACGGCCCGGAGGACGTGCACTCGCCACTCGAGCGGGGCTTCTGGTGGAGCCACGTCGGGTGGATCCTCGCGCGCCGTTACGACGCGACGAAGCACGAGCGCGTGAAGGACTTCGCCTCCTTCCCCGAGCTCCTCTGGCTCGACCGGTGGCACCTCGTCGTGCCCCTCGCGCTGGCGGGCGCGCTGTTCCTGGCGGGCGGCCTCCCGGCGCTGCTGTGGGGCTTCTTCGTGTCGACCGTGCTCCTGTGGCACGGAACCTTCGCGATCAACTCCCTCGCCCACGTGTTCGGCCGCCGCCGCTACGAGACGGGCGACGGCTCGCGCAACAGCCTCGCGCTCGCGCTCGTCACGCTCGGCGAGGGCTGGCACAACAACCACCACTTCTACGCATCCAGCGCGAAGCAGGGATTCTTCTGGTGGGAGGTCGACGTCTCGTACTACGTGCTGCGCCTCCTCGCGGCGGTGCGGGTGGTCCGGGATCTCCGCACGCCGCCCGACCGCGTCCGGTTCGCGCACCGCGCGGCCGGGGGGACGGCGCCTCGCTCCGCCGCGCTCACCGACGCGGCCTGAACGGCAGCTCCTGCGGCTCACCATCGGGGCGCGCGGCGATGCTCGCCAGCGCGGCTGGGCGACATTACAGTGGCCGCGCACCGGGAGGGACCCTCATGGAACGCCTGTCACTCGACGTGAACGGTTGCTTCGACCCGGCCGCGGATGGCCTCGGGATGGGAGCGATCGACGGGCTCGCGCCCGCCGCCAAGGCGGCCTTCGAGGGCTTCGAGGGGCGCCGGCGCGCGGGCGAGATCGGCTTCGCCGACCTGCCGGCGGATGAACGCGCCGCGGACGCCAGCGTCGCGCTCGCCCGGGAGCTCGCGGGCCGGTTCGAGAACCTGCTCGTCCTCGGGATCGGCGGCAGCTCCCTCGGCGGCCGCGCGATCGTCTCGGCGCTCGCGCACCCGTTCCACAACCTCCTGCCGCGCGAGCGGCGCGGCGCGCTCCGCGTCTTCTTCCCGGACAACTCGGATCCGGCGACGTTCGAGGCGCTCCTCGCGACGCTCGACCTCGAGGAGACGTGCTTCGCGACGATCACGAAGTCCGGCGGCACCGCGGAGACGATGGCGCAGCACCTCGCGCTGCGCGAGCGGTGCATCGCCCGCTTCGGCGAGGAGGGCTATCGCGCCCGCTGCGTCCTCGTCACCGATCCGGCGAAGGGTGCGCTGCGCGCCATCGCCGACGCGGAGCGGCTCCGCACCCTGCCGGTCCCGGCGAACATCGGCGGCCGCTTCAGCGCGCTCTCCGCGGTGGGGCTCCTGCCCGCCGCGGCCGCCGGCGCCGACGTGACGGCGCTCCTCGCGGGCGCCGCGGCGATGGAGGCCCGCTGCCGCTCCTCCGCCCTCCGCGAGAACCCGGCGCTCCTCTACGCCGCCGTGCTTCACCTCATGGACCGCGAGAAGGGCCGGCGAATCCACGTCCTCATGCCCTACGCGGACGGGCTGCGCGACACGGGCGACTGGTTCGTCCAGCTCTGGGCGGAGTCGCTCGGCAAGCGCCCAGACGTCGGGCCGACGCCGTTCCGCGCGGTCGGCGCGACCGATCAACACTCCTCGCTGCAGCTCATGATGGAGGGTCCGCACGACAAGGTCGTGACGCTCGTGCGCGTCGTGCAGCCGAGGGCGGACGTATCGTTGACGGTCCCGGACGCCTACCGCGCCCACCCGGAGATCGCCTACCTCGAGGGCCACACGATGGGCGAGCTCATCGAGGCGGAGCGGCGCGCCACGGAGGCCGCGCTGCGCAGGGCGGGGCGGCCGACGATCGCGATCCGGCTCCCGCGACTCGACGCGCGGGCCGTGGGCGAGCTGCTCATGCTCCTCGAGCTCGCGACCGCGTACGCCGGGGGGCTCTACGGGGTGAACGCGTTCGACCAGCCCGGCGTCGAGGCCGGGAAGCGCTACGCGCAGGGGCTCCTCGGACGTCCCGGCTACGAGAAGGCGCGGGACGAGCTGCTCGCGCAGGCGAAGGCGGACCCCGCGCTCGTCCTGGGGTAGGCAGCCGCCTCGCGGGGGTCCGCCGAGCGGCTCAAATTGACCCGAGCCGCGCCCGCGTCCGAGCCCGAGCCCGAGCCCGGCCTCGACTCGGGCTCGTTCACGGGCTCCACTCGAGCGATCAGCCCATCACAGGAACACCGAGCGGCGCGCGGCGATCTCCTCGTCGAGCATCGCCTGGAGCGTGGAGCGAACGCGCTCGGTCAGAGCGTTCACCGTCGAGGGGTCGTCTGCCGCGGCCGGACCGGCGCCGGAGAGGTCCACGGGATCGCCGAAGCGGAGCGACCAGCGCGAGGGGAGCGGCAGGAGGCCCGCGGCGCCGACGCGGAACGAGCTGCCCGGGAGGGTGGCGACGCCCAGCGTCGCGGCGAGCCACCCCGGCCTCGCGATCCCCGGCGACGCCTCCTCGCTGCCGACGATCGCGCACGGGATGATCGGCACGCCGGTCCGGAGCGCGATCTTCACGAACCCGCCCCGGCCGAACCGCTGGATCCGGTACCGCTCCCCCCAGCTCTTGCGCGCGACGGCGCTCCCCTCCGGGAAGACGCCGAGGAGCGCGCCGTCCCGCAGGATGCGCTCGGCGGGCTCGGGCGCCGCGCGGACGGCGCCGAGCCGGATCGCGAGCGGGCCGAAGAAGGGCAGGTCGGCCTCGCGGTCGTCGAGGAGCGGCCGCAGATCGCGCCGGGCGGGGTGATCGCGGTGGAGCGCGTGCCGGAGCACGAGCGCGTCCCACGGGACGGCGCCCGCGTGGTTCGCGACGATGATCGCCGCGCCGCGGTCGGGGACCCGCTCCACGCCGCGGGCCTCGGTGCGCCACCAGGTCGCGTAGAGGAGATCGAGCAGCGGCTGCGCGCGCTCGTGGAAGCGCGCGTCGAGGCCGTGGCGGTCGAGCCGCCCGGGCGGCTCGAGCAGGCGCGCGAGATCGATCGCAGTCCCGAGCGCGTGCTTCACCTTGGGCAAGAGGCGCGCGACGGTCTCGCGCAGCTCGCCGGCGGCTGACGTGACCCCCGCGCGCCCGGCGACGTCGGCGAGCCGGTGCTCGAGCCCCTCGAGCGTCGCCTCGACGCGATGCTCGAGCTCACCGAGCCTCTCGCGCGTCCCTCGACTTCGCTCAGCCGCTGGCTCCCTCGACTCCGCGCCGCCTTCGTCCCTCGACTTCGCGCCCCCTTCGGCGGCGCTACGCTCGGGATGAGCGGCCTCATGAAGTCCGGTAGGGGTCGGGGTCGGGGTCCCTCGACTTCGCTCCGCCGCTGGCGCGACGTCGCTACGCTCGGGATGAGCGGCCTCATGAAGTCCGGTAGGGGTCGGGGTCCCTCGACTTCGCTCCGCCGCTG
>DATIDF010000012.1:0-9577 GCA_035456445.1 Anaeromyxobacter sp. | reverse complement strand
ACCTCCGTGACCGGGAGCATGTTCGGGGCGAGGTCCTGTTCTGGGTCGATGAGGTAGTAGCCGCCCGCCATGCCGGCATAGACGTTGAGCCGGGTCGCGCCGAGCGTGTGATCGTGGAACCAGAGCGGCGCCGCTTCCTGGACGTTCGGATACGTGTAAACGGCCTGGCCGGCCGACTGCCCTCCACCCTTGGTGTAGTACTTGGGGCCAAAGCCGGGAGTGGCCGCGCTCGTGAACCACGAGTCCGGCGAGCCGTCGATCTGGGCCGGGATCTCGCCCCCGTGCAGGTGCGGAACCGCGGGGATGGGACCCGAGTAGTTGAAGGCGCACGCGTCGCTTCGCGGCGGGTACATGACGCCGGCGCCCCAATCCCCCATCGCTGCCTTCATCATGCAGCCGAGCCCGAGCGGATCCGCCCAGTGCAGCGTCTGGTCGGTGCTCGTCGTGTAGGCGAGCACGTTCGTCGACGTGTCACCGAGCTCGTTCACGTAGGTGACCTCGGTCGGGACCCCGCGCAGCGCGACGATCACCGGGCCGAGGGTCGAGTTGACCGGCGCAGGGGGCGGATCTTCCCCGTAGTCCGGGCACGGGCCCGCGAGGTACGCCCAGGCCCAGGTCTCGGGCTTCACGCCCGGCGCGAGCGTACCGGTGGGCAGGATGTTTGCCTTCACCTCGCACATACGCAGCGTGAGCTGTGCCGGCGTGGCCGGCGTGTCCGGGACGAACCCGAGGTGCGCCTCGATCGTCCCTGCCGGCTGCCCGACGAGCCGCGGCATCGGCTCCACCCATTTCGGGATCGCCGTCCCCGGCAGGATCGTCTGAACCGGCGCCGCGAGCCCCGAGCTCGCCCATAGCGCTGCGATCACCGTCACTCCAGCACGCAACCACCTCTCGAACGTCGTCATCGGTCCTCCCCTCCTGCGACACCGGACTGCTACTCGCTTCCCTCACCTCGCCTCCGCTGCTGCCCGCCCGGCGGGTGGACGCGGGGCATACGCGGAGCGTGAAAACCGCACACCGCATTTCACCGTTGGTTCTGAATCGTTCCGGCCGTCGAGTGGACGGTAGGTAAGTGTGCGTATGTACGCACCTCGCCCGGGAAGGCTGTCCGGGTGCCGCTCGTCCTGGCGGTGGAGCTTCGCGCGCCGCAACACGAGCCGTTCCGCGGACGTGCAAGGTGACCGTCGAATCAAGTGCCCGGAATCAGGGCAGTTCCATGATTCGGGACGCCCCATCAAACCGGGCTGGCCAGGCTTCCGCCAGATGCGATCAGCCAGCGAGTGGCGGGAAACTTGCGGGACTGCGCCCCTCTGCCATCCTCCAGCATCGGGCGATACCGCCCGGAAGCACGGCTGCCAGGCGGCCATGCGTCCGGGCGCTGGGAGCGGCGGTGGCGCGGGGTCCGAACCGGCGGCGCGTGGACAGGGTTCCGGGGGAGCGGCGGCGCAAGGTCGCGGCGACCCTCCGCTTCGCGTTCCCGTTCGTGGTGCTCGCGTCGTGCCTCGCCGCCGCCGGCTGGGGCGCCTGGCGGATCGCGATCGAGGGGAGCCTCCTCAGGATCGAAGAGATCCGCTTCGAGGGTCTCGCCCGCGCCACGGCGGAGGAGCTGCTCGAGCTGTCGCCGGTGGCGAAGGGCGACCACCTCCTCGCGGTCGATCCCGACGTCGTCGCGGCGGCGCTGCGGCGGCACCCGTGGATCGCCTCGGTCGAGGTCCGGCGGAGGCTCCCGGCGGCCCTCGAGATCTCGATCGTCGAGCGCCGGGCGCGGGCGCTCGTCGATCTCGGCGCGCTCTACCTCCTCGACGAGGGGGGCCAGGTGTTCAAGCGGGCGACGCCCGGAGACGGGCTGGACCTGCCGGTGGTGACGGGGATCGGGCGGGAGGACTGGGTCGAGCGTCGCGCGGAGGTCGAGCCGCTCCTCGCGGGCGCGCTCGCCCTCGTCGATCGCTGGGCGGAGCGCGGCCTCGATCGGCGCGCGCCGATCTCCGAGATCCACCTGGATTCGGACTACGGGACGACCCTCTGGGCAGGCGAGGAGGGCGTCGAGATCCGGCTCGGGCAGGGAGAGCTGCCGGAGAAGCTCGCACGGCTGGAGCGCGTCCTCTCGGCGGTCGACGCCGAGGGGCAGCGCGCGGAGGTGCTGCACCTCGACAACCGCAGGCGCCCGGACTGGGTGGCCGTGCGGGTAGCGCGCACGAAGGGGCTGCCGGACCCGGCGGCCCCCTAGGGCGGAGGGTTTCGCTCGCGGCGCGGCCGGTGGTCGGCACGGCGCGAGGGTGGTGGTGGCGGTCCGAGAGGACCGTAGGTGGGCGAAGCGCGACGCGCCAACTCGCCCGGAGGTGGTTCATGGCGAAACCCGGGGACATCCTCGTCGGCCTCGACATCGGCACGACGAAGATCTGCGCCATCGTCGGCGAGGTGACCGACGACGGCATCGACATCATCGGCATCGGCTCGCACCCGTCGAAGGGCCTGCGCAAGGGCGTGGTCGTCAACATCGACGCCACCGTCGCCTCGATCAAGCGCGCGATCGAGGAGGCGGAGCACATGGCGGGCTGCGAGATCAGCACCGTCTACACCGGCATCGCCGGCGGCCACATCAAGGCGTTCCCGTCTCACGGCGTCGTCGCGGTGAAGGACAAGGAGGTCCGGCAGCAGGACGTCGACCGCGTCATCGACCAGGCGAAGGCGGTCGCGATCCCGCTCGACCGGGAGGTGATCCACGTCCTGCCGCAGGAGTACGTGGTCGACGACCAGGACGGCGTGAAGGAGCCGGTCGGGATGAGCGGTGTCCGCCTCGAGGCGAAGGCCCTCATCGTCACCGGCGCGGTCTCCTCGGCGCAGAACATCGTGAAGTGCGCGCAGCGCACGGGCCTCAACGTCGCCGACATCGTGCTGCAGCCGCTCGCGTCGTCGCTCGCGACGCTCTCCGACGACGAGAAGGAGCTCGGCGTCTGCCTCGTCGACATCGGTGGCGGAACGACCGACATCGCCGTGTTCCACAACGGCGCCATCCAGCACACCGCGGTCATCTCGCTCGGCGGCAACCACCTCACGAACGACGTGGCGGTGGGGCTCCGTACGCCGACGCACGAGGCCGAGCGGATCAAGAAGCAGCACGGCTGCGCGATGGGCTCGATGGTGGACAAGTCCGAGACCATCGAGGTGCCGAGCGTGGGCGGCGGCCAGCCGCGCGTCCTCTCGCGCCACATCCTCGCCGAGATCGTCGAGCCGCGCGTCGAGGAGATCTTCATGCTCGTCCAGCACGAGCTGCAGAAGTGCGGGATGGAGGAGATCCTCGCCTCCGGCATCGTCATCACCGGCGGCTCGACGATCCTCCCGGGGATGGCCGAGATGGCCGAGGAGGTGCTCGGGATGCCGGTCCGCAAGGGGATGCCGCGCGGCATCGGCGGCCTGGTCGACGTGGTGAAGAGCCCGATGTACGCGACCGCGGTCGGCCTCGTCATCTACGGGGCCCAGCAGCAGAACCTGAGCCCGTACTTCAAGATTCGCGAGGAGAACGTCTACCGGAAGGTGAAGAACAGGATGAAGGAGTGGCTCGGGGAGATCTTCTAGCCCGCGGGGAGCCTGCCATGATCGAGTACACGGACAAGCAGGACGGCGCGCGGATCAAGGTGATCGGCGTCGGCGGTGGCGGCGGCAACGCGATCAACACGATGGTCGCGGGTCGCCTCGAAGGCGTCGAGTTCATCGCGGCCAACACGGACGTGCAGGCGCTCGCGGCGAACAGGGCGAGCGTCAAGATCCAGCTCGGCCGGAGCGCGTCGCGCGGTCTCGGCGCGGGGGCGAACCCCGAGGTGGGGCGCACCGCCGCCCTCGAGGAGCGCGATCAGATCGTCGCGGCGCTCGAAGGCGCCGACATGGTGTTCGTCACCGCAGGGATGGGCGGCGGCACCGGCACCGGCGGCGCCCCGGTCGTCGCCGACATCGCCAAGTCCACGGGCGCCCTCACGGTCGGCGTCGTCACGAAGCCGTTCCTCTTCGAGGGCAACAAGCGGCGCAAGCAGGCCGAGCAGGGGCTCGCGGAGCTCAAGGCGGCGGTCGACACGCTCATCGTCATCCCGAACCAGCGCCTCCTCTCGGTGGCCGGCGAGAACATGTCGCTCGCGGACGCGTTCAAGCGCGCCGACGAGGTGCTCCTCAACGCGGTGCAGGGCATCTCCGACCTCATCACTGTGCACGGCCTCGTGAACGTCGACTTCGCCGACGTTCGGACCATCATGGCCGAGCAGGGCATGGCGCTCATGGGCACCGGCCGCTCCACCGGCGAGCGCCGCGCGGTCGAGGCGATGCAGGCGGCCATCAACTCGCCGCTCCTCGAGGACGTCACGCTCGACGGCGCGACGGGCCTCCTCGTGAACATCAGCGGCGGGTCCAACCTGACCCTGTTCGAGGTGAACGAGGCGGTCTCGATGGCGCAGGCCGCGGCCGACCCCGACGCGAACATCATCTTCGGCTCGGTCATCAACGAGCACCTCGGCGACGAGGTGAAGATCACGGTGATCGCGACGGGGTTCCAGCAGCGCGACCTGAAGCCCACCGTGCGCCCGTCGGCGCAGGTGCAGGTGCCGGTCACCGCGCCGGTCACGAAGGCGATGCCGCCGCCGCCTCCGCCCGAGGCGAAGAAGGACCCCATCCGGCTCGCGAGCCCGACCGTCCCCGCGACCGCGCCCGCGGTCGTGCGCAGGCCGGTCTCGTTCAGCCGCGAGCCCGCGATCTACAAGCCGCTCGACGAGGACCAGTACGACATCCCGGCCTTCCTGCGACGCGGGGGGCGAGACTAGGCCACGTCCTCCGGCGCGGAGCTGGAATCGAGAGCGGCCGCCCTCCGGGGCGGCCGTTCTCGTTCGTGACGCCGAGCTGTCGAGCTTGAGCCCCGTGCCCGAGCCCGAGTCCGAGCCCGAGCCCGAGTCCGCGCCCGAGCCCGGTATCGGGCACGGCGCGGGCTCGTTCACGGGCTCGTTCACGGGCTCAGGCATCCCGAGCCGCGCTGTCAGGCGGTCTATCGGAACAGCCCGCTCACGTTCACGTCGACGCGCACCGTCGCGGTGATGTCGACGTTCGTGTCCGCGGCCGGCGGCGTCCCGGTCGCCTCGATCCCGAGCGTCGGGGACTGGCCGACGAGGTATCGCTTCAGATCGACGTCGCGGTGCACGTCGAGATCGAGGACGCGTGTCCCGGCCGGCAGGGAACGGATGCCGTGCTTCTCGGCGACGATCACCTCGGGCAGACCCTCGGCCCGCGCGCGGAGGACGACGTCGTCGAGCCAGGTCTCGAGGCTCGACCCCTCCTTCACCTCCAGGCGCAGGTTGCGCGGGTGCGCGGAGTCGATGTCACCCGGATCGATGCCCTGCGCCCGCAGCGCGGCCTCGCCTCCCAGATCGACGGGGCTGAAGCCGCCGAGCGTGGCGGGCGGGACGCCGGCGGGACCCTGGGGGATGGTCACGCTGGCGGAGCGCGTGAAGTCGATCTCGTCGAGCCCGCCGCAGGCGGTCACGGCGAGGAAGAGCGCGAGCGTCGTCCTGGACATGTCCCCAAGATTAGCATCGCGCGGCGGAGCAGGCGCCGATCTGACCCGCCTACATCGGCGCCGGCCACGGCGGCTCGGGCGGAACCGGCGTGTCGGCGAGGTCGGGCGCCGCGACGCCGCCGATGCCGAGCCGCTCGGCGATCGGGATCTGCGCCCGGATGACGAGGGCGACGAGCTCCGGCAGCGGCATCCCGATCTCCTCGGCGCCGCGCCGGATGTACTCGCGGTCCACCGAGCGCGCGAACGCCTTGTCCTTCATCTTCTTCACCACCGACTCGACCGGCAGATCGACGACGCTCTTCGACGGCCGCACGAGCGCGCAGGCGCCGACGAACCCGGTCAGCTCGTCGGCCGCGACGATCGCCTTCTCCATGGGCGTCTCGCGCGGCACGCCGGTGTAGAACGCGTGCGCGCCGACCGCCTTCACGATCGTCTCCGGCCAGCCGCGCTCCCGCAGGATCTCCATGCCGCGGAAGACGTGATCCGCCTCGGTCGGCCAGCGCTCGTAGTCGAAGTCGTGCAGCAGGCCGACGACGCCCCAGGTCTCGAGCTCGCCGGGCTCCGCGACACCCGCGCGCCGCGCGAGCGCCCTCATCGACGCCTCGACCGCCAGGCCGTGGCGGCGGAGCGCCTGACCCTTCGTGTACTCGCAGAGCAGCGACCAGGCGTCGGGGCGGGAGGGGGTCATGGTGGGATGATAGCGCCGTGGCGATCCGCGCACTCGCCCGGGAGCGCGCGGCGGTATCCTCGCCGGCCGACGGAGGGCGCCCGCATGCCGGTGAGCTGGAACCGCAGCCTGGAGATCGGGGTCCCGGAGATCGACCACCAGCACCGCGAGCTGTTCGCGCGGCTCGGCGGCTTCGACGACGCGCTCGCGCGCGGCGACCGCGCCGACATCGCCGCGACGTTCGCGTTCCTGCGCGACTACGCCCTCGTGCACTTCGAGCGCGAGGAGCGGCTCATGCGCGAGGCCGAGTACCCGCGCCTCGAGGCGCACCAGGCGCTCCACCAGGGCTTCGTCGCGCGGCTGCAGGCGCTCTCGCGCGAGCACGAGCTCCAGGGGCCGAGCGCGCTCTTGCGCCTGCGGGCGCGCAACTGGATCGTCGTGTGGCTCACCGACCACGTCGGCGGGGAGGACGTGGCGCTCGGGCGGCACCTCACCTCCCGCGCGGCGTAGCGTCGAGCGTCGCCTACCCGCGCACGAGCCGGGGCGCGATGAAGCGAAGCGAGGCATCATACCGGTAGTTGATGCCCATGTGGCCGTCCTCGAACTCCTCGTGGACGACCTCGATCCCACCCGCGCGCAGCGCCTCGACCACCATGCGGGCGCCCCACCGCAGGTTGAACTCGTCGCGCGTCCCGCAGTCGACGAACACGCTGGCGAGCCGCCGGTACGCGTCGAGCGCGCGCGGCACGAACCGCACCGGATCGTGCTCGAGCCAGCGAGCCCAGACGTCGTCGCGCATGCGGCCGGAGGGGAGCTCGAACGGCAGCGCGAGCCCGAGCGGCGCCCCCGGCTCGGGTGCGTAGTGCGCCGCCATCGCGAGGACGTTCAGGACGGGGTGGTCGCCGCCCGCGAGCTTCGTCTCCGCAGCCCTCCGCTTCGCGCCGTCGAGCCAGGCGGCCGGGTCGGGTTCGTCCGCGAGCGCCGCCGCGGCCTTGGGCAGATCGAAGAGGTAGCAGTACTCGAAGTAGGCGTCGCCCGCGTGGCAGGCGAGGTGCGCGAAGACATCAGGCCGGTCCCGCCCCATGACGAGCGCGCCGTAGCCACCCGAGCTCTTGCCCACGACCGCGCGCGCCTCGCGCCTCGGGATCGTGCCCAGGGCCCGATCCACGTGCGCGACGACGTCCTCCGCCACGTAGTCCTGGTACCGGCCGACGGCGGACGCGTTCGTCCACTGCGTCCCGCCGAGCGCGGTCATGCCGTCCGGGAACACGCCCACGAACGGCGGGACCGCGCCCGACGCCACGAGGGCGTCGATCCGCTCCGGGACCGTCGGCGCGAACACCGACGTGTTCGTCCACCCGCGCGCGCTGCCCGTGAAGCCGTGCAGGAAGTAGACGGCTGGCAGCGGCGCCGCGCCGTGACCGGGCGGCAGGTACGCGATCACGAGGCGACGCGCCGCGTCGCCCAGCGGGTTCCCCGAGAGCGCGCGGGAGTCGACCTCCAGCTCGACGAGCGTTCCGTGCATGGCCGAGGCCTACCTCGCCGACGCGGCGCGTTCCACACATTTGCGGACGCGCCCGCGAAGAAGGGACATCGACGGCTCGCCCCTCCGTGCCACACTGCGAGGACCTCGAGCCCGCTCCCACGACCTCATGCGCCTCCTCCTCGCGGCCTTCCTGCTCGTCCCCGCCGCCGCCCGCCCCGACACCATCGCCCTCTTGCCGGCCACGGGCGCGAACGTGCACGCCGGACACGCCGCCGCCGCGACCGACATGCTCCGCTCGCACCTCGAGCGAGCCGGCTTCACGGTCGTGTTCGTCCCCTCCCCCGCACCCGCGGGCGCCGAGGCGACGCCGGCGCAGGCAGGCGAGGCGGCGCGCGCCGCGGGCGCATCGCTCGGCGTGACGCTGCGGGTCTCGCGCCTCGGCGCGCTCGCGAGCGTCCGGCTCGCCGCGTACCACCCCGACGGCACGGCCGCGCACCTCGACGAGCTCTCCGCGTCGGGACCGAACGACCTCGAGCCCGTCCTGCGGCGGCTCGCCGTGGGGCTCGCGGAGCGAAGGCCGGCGCGCCTCCTCGCGGAGATCGACACGGTGACCGAGCGCGAGTCGGATCCCTACCTGAAGCAGGTCGCGACGCAGGTGTTCGGGCTCCGGCTCGGCAGCGCGTTCCTCTTCAACCGCGCCGATGCCGCGGACACGACGCGCGGCGCGGCCGGGGGCGGGATCTTCTGGCTCTACGACGCGCGCACGTTCCTCGCCGACGTCTCGTTCGACCTGAACGGCGGCGGCGACAACCGGCTCGTGGCGGTCGGGCTCGGGTTCTACTATCCGTTGTCGCGCGCCAACTTCTCGCCGTACGCGGGCGGCGGCCTCGCGTACACCTGGGTGGACACGGGCGGCGGTGGCGCGCAGGGGCTCGGATTCCGGGGCGCGGTCGGCGCGCTGTTCGGGCGCCTCTCGACGGTCCAGGTCCGGCTGGAGGCGGGCTACGTCGTCGGCGCCTTCCGCGAGGGCGCGGGGACGAGCGGCCGCGTCCCGCACGGTCCCGTCCTCTCCGTCGGGCTGGGTCACTGACGTGAGGCGCGCCCCGCTCGCAGCCGTGCTCGCCGCCGTCGCGCTCGCCGAGGGCGGCTGCGCGCACGCGCACTTCACGAGCAGGGTCACGACGTCGGAGCCCGCCGCGACGATCTGGCTCGACGGCCGCCCGCTCCAGCAGGGTGGCCGGGTCTGGGCGCTCGGGCCGCCCCACGACGGCCAGCTCCTCGTCGTCGCACGCGACGGGCGGCGCGTCCGCAGCACCGTGGCCCGCCGCATCTCGCCAGGGACCGTTCTGCTCGGCTTCTACACGCTGGGCGCCTGCTTCATCCTCTGCTGGGCCTACCCCGAGGAGATCTACGTCGTCCTCCCTCCCGCCCCGCCGGCGGTGAGCTGGGACGACGACGTGGTCGAGAACCCGTGGCTCGCTCCGCCCGATGGGTGGAGCGAGGACCCGCCGCCGGCGCGGTAATGAGCGGCGACCTCGACCCCGACCTCGACCCCGACCCCGACCCCGACCCCGACCCCGACCCCGACCTCGACCCCGACCTCGACCCCGACCTCGACCCCGACCCCGACCTAATCCTCCCCCGTCGGCGTCGTAGTCCCCGTCGTCGTCGTAGTCCCCGTCGTCGTCGTAGTCCTAGTCGTCGTCGTGGTCGTCCCTCTCGCCAATCCCCCCGCCGTCCGCTACACCTCTCGGCGTGCCCGAGGGCAGGAGCCACCGCCTCTTCATCGCGCTCGAGCCGACGGACCTCGTCCGCCGCCGCATCGCCGCGATCGCCGCCCAGCTCCGCCGGTCCGCGGGTCGGGCCGCCGAGG
>DATIDF010000011.1:0-12742 GCA_035456445.1 Anaeromyxobacter sp. | reverse complement strand
CGGCGATCGGGATCGTCCACCGCCGCGAGCGTGCCGGTGAAGTACCACCACTCGTTCCGGTGGTCCGGGTGCGCCCAGTGATCGCGGGGGAACTCCCAGCGGTGGGCGGGGTCGGCCGGGCGCCACGCCGGCGTCGCGGCGAGCACGAGCGCGGCGAGCACGCTAGAGCGCGTCACGGGAGAGCTCCGCGGCCGGCGTGCGGCTCGCAGCGAGCGCCGGGTAGAGGCTCGCCGCGGCGGCCGCGGCGAGGATCGCGAAGGCCTGGCTCGCGAGCGCGCCCCACGGCGGGTGGAGCGCGATGCTCCATCCGAAGAACGCCGGGTTCACGACGTCCACGAGCACGCGCGCGAGCGCGGCCCCGCCGGCGGCGCCGAGCGCGAGCCCGGCGAGACCGATGCCGAGCCCGCGGCCGAGGAACACGGCGAAGAGCTGGGGGCGGGTCGCGCCGAGGGCGCGGTAGAGCGCGAGCTCCGCCCGTCGCTCGCTGGCGAGGACGAGCAGGGACAGCGTCACGCCCGCGGCCGCGATGACGAGCCCCATGACCTGAAGCAGCCGGGTCACCGCGAACGTCTGCTCGAAGATGGCGAGCACCTCGGCGCGGAGCGTCCGGTTCGAGCGGATCTGGAGCGCGTGATCGCGGAGCGCGGCGCGGAGCCGGAGCGTCGTCGCCTCGGCGTCCGAGCCCGGCGCGAGGTAGAGCGCCGCGTTGGAGGGCGCTCCCGCGCCGAACAGACGCTCGAACGTGGAGAGGTCCACGAGCCCCGCGCCGCCCTCGGTCCCGTAGTCGCGGTAGACGCCCGCGATCGGGAGCGCCACCTCGCCCTCCCGTCCGTGCACCGCGAGCCGGCCGCCGGGCGCGAGCGCCGCCTTGCGCGCGAGCGGCTCGGAGACGAGCACGGCGCCGCCGCGCAGGGCGGCCATCGCGGCGGCGGGATCGCCCGCCACGAGCTCGACGCGCCGCGCGCCGCCGGGGAGCGCCGCGTCGATGCCGGAGAGCGAGATCCGCCGCCCCGCCGCGCGGGCCTGCACCTGGCGGAGCGGGTCCAGCGCGACGAGCCCCGGCGCTTGCCGCAGCCGCTCGATCACCTCCGGCGCGAGCGTCGCGTCGCTCCGCGCCCGGCGCCACGAGGGCGTCGTCACGTAGACGTCCGCGCGCAGGGTCGCGTCGAGCCAGCGCTCCACCGAGACCCGGAAGCTCCCGACCATGACGGTCACGCCGGCGAGCATCGCCACCGCGACGGCGAGCGCCCCCGCCGCGACGGCCGCCGATCCGAGCCTCGCTCCGAGCGTACGGACGCCGTACCCGACGCCGAGCCGCCGCGGCCGGCCCGCGCGGGCGAGGAGCCGGATCGTGGCCGGCGCCGCGAGCGGGACCGCGGCGAGCACGCCGAGCGCGAGCACGAACGCAGAGGGCGCCCAGCGGCTCCGGAGCGCCACGTGCACGGCGATCCCCGCCGTCAGGAGGCCGACGCCGACGAGGAGCGCGCGCCCGGCGCCCGCCCGCACCCGCTCCTCGAGCGTGATCGAGGCGAGGAGCGCGCGCGGGTCCTGCCGGCTCGCGTCGATCGCCGGGCCGAGGGCGCCCGCCACCGCGCCCGCCACGCCGGTCGCGACGGCGAGCAGGACGAGCCCCGGCCCGAGCGTGACCGCGTCGATCCCCTCGAGCAGGTACAGGTTCCGGATCGTCCCGCTCACGGCCGCCACGTTCACGCGCGCCGCGAGCCAGCCGAGCGGGATGCCCACCGCCGTCCCGGCGGCGCCGAGGAGCGCTGCCTCGGCGAGCACCAGCCGGAGCACCTGCGCGCGCGTGGCGCCGATCGCGCGCAGGACGCCGAGCTCCTCGCGCCGGCGCGCGAGCGACGCGCGGACCGACGCGTACACGAGGAAGCCGCCCACGAGGAGCGACACGAGCGAGAGCGCCGTGAGGTTCAGGCGGAACGCGGCCAGGAGCCCCTCGGCCTCCGCGGTGCGCTGCTCGGGGGTGAGCACCCTCGCCCGGTCGCCGAGCCGCGCCTCCAGGCGAGCGCGAAGCTCCGCCTTCGGCACCCCCTCGGCAGAGCGCACGTCGAGCTGGTGGATCCGCCCGCGCACGCCGAGCAGCGCCTGGGCCTGGGCGATGTCCATCACCGCGAGCCGCCGGCTCGCGAGCGGGGCGACGCGCTGGAGATCCACGAGCGCGCCGACGACGAGCTCCGCCCGCCGGGAGCCGAGCGACACCGGGATCCGATCGCCCACGCGCCAGCCCATCTCCGCCGCGAGCGCGGGCGTGAGGGCCACCCAGCCCGGGCGCGCGAGCGCGTCGCCCAGGCCGCCCTCGGGGAGCCGCCACGGCGCGCGCACCGCCGCCTGGAGCAGGTCGGCGCCGACGATCTCGAGGCTCGCGCCCGGGCGGCCGTCCACCACCGCCTCGGCGCGCCAGAGGGGGACCGCCGCGGCGACGCCCGGAGTGGCGAGGACGTCGTCGAGGAGCGACTCGTCGAGGGCGCCCGCCCAGCCCAGGACCGAGAGGTCCGCCTCGCCCGAGACGGCGCGGACGGTGCCGGCGAACGCGCCGAGCGCGCTCCGGTTCAGGATCTGGATGGAGAGGACGGACGCGACGCCGAGCGCGACGCCGGCGACGGCGAGCAGGAACAGCGCGCGCGCGGCGCGCAGCTCGCGGGCGATGGCGCGGGCGAGGTAGCGCCTCACGAGGTCAGGGCTCCCGCACCCCGGAGTGGAGCGTCCACGTCTCGTCCGCGCGCGCCGCGAGCTCGCGGCTGTGCGTCGCGAACAGCACCGCGCTCCCCTCGCCGCGGGCGAGCCCGAGGAGCAGGTCCATCACGCGCTCGCCGTTCTCCTCGTCGAGGTTGCCGGTCGGCTCGTCCGCGAGGAGGAGCCGCGGGCGCCGCAGCAGCGCCCGGCAGAGCGCGACCCGCTGCATCTCCCCTCCGGAGAGCTTCTGAACGGCGTCCTCCCTGCGCCCGGCGAGGCCCACCCGCTCGAGGAGCTCGCGCGCGCGGGCGGTGGCGCCGCGGAGCGGATCGCCCGCCACGAGCGCGGGCACGAGCACGTTCTCCTCGACGGAGAGGTGGGGCAGGAGGTGGAAGAACTGGAAGACGAGCCCGACGTGGTCGCGCCGCAGCCGCGTCCGCTCGCCGTCGGCGAGCGCCGCGAGCGGCCGGCCGAGGAGGACCACCTCGCCGGAGGTGGGCGTGTCGATGCCCGCCGCCAGGTGGAGGAGCGTGGACTTCCCGGAGCCGCTCCGGCCGGTGACCGCCACGATCCGGCCGGCCGGCACCTCGCCCGAGACTCCACGCAGGGCGCGCAGCACGGCGCCGCCCGCGGTCCGGTACTCCCGCGCGACTTGACGGAAGGTGACGACGGGCACCATCCGTCCTTCCATGCCGTCGCTCGTGCCCGGGTTCAAGCGGTTCTGCGCCGCGCCCCGCGGCGGGTCACCCGGCGCGGCGATCCGGCCGCCCGGCGGGCAGCGCGTCCACGGCGGGGCGGTCGAGCCCGGCCGAGAGCGTACGGACGCGCTTCAGCTCCGAGAGGACGTGCTCGTCGGACCCCTGGCCGAGCAGCGCCCGCAGCATCGGGCGCAGCGCCTCGAGGAGCCGCGCCTCGTCCTCCGGACCGATCTCGTCGGGCCGGCAGCCGAGGACGCGGTCCGAGAAGGTCCGCACCACGGCGCGCGCCGTGTCCGGACCGAGCCACGTCGCGAGCGCCGCCGCGATGTCGTCCCCCGCTGTTCGGCCCCCCGGCACGGCGCGCACACTAGTCGCACCGTCAGTCGAAGGCAACGGCGGGGTCTGTGACGAACGCGTGAACAGTGGCTCGCCGAGAGCGCGAGACCTGGACAGGCGACTAGCGCGGCAGGGGCGGCAAGGGCTCCACGCCCGCGACACGCTCCGGAGGCGTGTGCGCCACGTTCAGCACCATCGACACGGTGGCGAAATACCCGACGAGCGCCACCAGATCGATGACGCCGCGCTCGCCCAGGGTCTCGACGCAGGCGTGATACGTGGCATCGCTCACGCCACGAGCGTTCAGGAGCTCGGTGGTGAAGTCGTGGACGATCTGCTCCTGGCGACTCATGGCGCCGGGCCGGCGGCCCTCGCGCAGCGCCTCGACCGTCTCCCGGCTCACGCCTGCCTCGAGCGCGAGCGGCACGTGCGTAGACCACTCGAACTGCTGGGTCCACGCCCGCGAGACCACGAGCGTCACGAGCTCGTTCAGCCGTCCAGGTAGCGCGCTTCCGAAGCGCAGGTACTCGCCGACCTTCTGCAGGCGCGCCATGAGCTGCGGGCTGCGCATCAACGGGATGAAAGGCCCCTTCACTCCCTTGCGCGGGCCGGCGGTGAGCTCGTCCGCGGCGGCGCGCTGCGCCTCGTCCATCGCCTCGCGCGGGATGGGAGGCATGCGGTCCTCCAGGTCGACGATCATCTGGAACCTCCTTCGTGCGTAAGAGGACGCGAGGCGCGTGACTCCGGAACGGGGCCGAGCACCAGCGCCAACGTGCCGAGCAGCAGGACGGCGGCAGCCGCGACGCTGGCGAGGACCATGGCGCCCAATGCGGACGAGCGGAAGACGCTCACCGTGAACGGCCCCACGAGCTGACCGAAGGCGAATGCGGCGGTCATGGCAGCCATGAGCCGGGGCGCGGAAGGTCCCGCGACCCGCCGCGCCTCCTGCATCCCCGCCATCGTCACGACCATGAACGTCCCGCCCACGCAGACGGCCGAGAAGAGCAGCATCGAGACGCTCATCCGGACCGCCGGGGCGAGCAGGCCGATCGCCATGACGAGGTGGCCACTCACCCAGAGCTTCCGGGGCGATGCGTCGCGCCACCATCGCGAGGTGGCCGCCGTCGACCCGGCGGCGGCGAGGCCGAATACCGGCCACGCCCAGCCGAAGATGGCCGGATCCGCGACGAGCTGGCGCGCCGCGGCCGGAAGGAACGTGGCCGGGACGATGTAGCCGAATCCGAACGCGCAATAGCAGAGCACCAGCCGCCAGGCGTCGCGGCGGACTGCTCCGCGCGGCGCGCCGGCCGGAGCGGAGAACGCCGGGCCCGCAGCCAGCGACCTCCACGCCGCAAGCGCCACCACCGCCGAGCACCCACCGAGGAGAAGCCAGGCATGCGCCGGGGGCTTCCCGAGCAGGCCCGTTGCGAGGCCCACCATTCCGGCGAGGAAGATGCCCACCCCGACACCCGCGTAGACCCAGCCGGCCCAGGTCGCACGCTGTTGCGTCGCCAGGATGGGAAGCGCCCATGCCGAGACGCCCACGAGCACCAGCGCGCTCGCCACGCCCGCGAGGAAGCGAAGCGCCAGCCAGGCTCCGAACGTGTCGCAGAGGCCCATGCCTGCGGTGAGCATCGCGACGGCCACCAGCCCGGCCCGGGCGGCGCGATGAGGGGCCGGGCCCAGGAGCATGCAGGCGACCGCGCCGATCAGGTAGCCGAGGTAGTTGGCCGCGGCGAGCGCGCCGCCCTGCACGAGCGTGATCCCGCTGGCCTGCTGCATCAACGGCAGCAGCGGCGTGAACGCGAAGCGGCCGACGCCCATCGCGGACGCCAGGCCGGCGAGGCCAATCACCGCGGCAGATGACGCGGACACGCGACGACCCTCGGCCTCCATCACCCCCGGATGCTAAGGTCCCGCTGGAGATCGCGAAACCGAATAATACGAGGCGCATCCCGGGGTTCGCGTCATCCTGAGCGAAGTCGAAGGACGACCCCGCCCCTCCCGCCGGGCGCGCCCTCGCTCAGCGCTCGAGCGCCGTGCCGGCGCGATCGACCGCCTCGCCGGTCATCGCGACCCAGGCGATCGCGGGGCCGCAGAACAGGAGGCCCACCACGATCGCCGCGAAGAAGTTCCGGCCCTCGACGAGCGAGTCGCCCTGCGAGGCGAACGCCGTCGCGGCGACCACGAGCCCGAGGGCACCCGCGGCCGCGTAGCGCCGCCACGCCTCGAAGGCGGAGGCGAGCGTCGCCCCGAGCCCGAGCAGCACGTAGAGCGCGGCGAGGCTGCGATCCTCGAAGACGAGCTCCTTCGCGATCCACCCGAGCACGGCCGTCGCCACGAGCCCGGCACCGACGCGCCGCGCGAGGCCCTCGTCGCGGAGCACGAACGCGAGCACGCCGAACACCGCGAAGAAGAGGCCGAGCTTGAACAGGGCGAACCGCGCGACGCCGAGGCCGCGCCAGACGGACTCGTCGGAGAGCTCGAGCGCGCGCGAGAGGACTCCACCCGCGACGCCCTGCAGGAGCGCGAGCGCCACGGCACCCGCGATGCTCGCCGCCACGTACAGCGTCACCGTTCGCTCGGTCTTCGTCATGCGCCCTCGGTCTCTCCGTTGCCTCGCCGGCGAGGAGCCGCCGGGCCGCGGATTCTACACGCGAACGGCCGAGCGAGCGCGACGCGGTCCAGTTCGCCGGATGTGCGGAGGCCGGGGCCGATGTGGTCGCGCGCGACGGGTGAGCGCCTAGTGCCGGCCGGCCGCCTCGGCGCGGCGCGGCGCATAGCCGGCGCGCTCGAGGAGGGTGCGCTCGTCGAACCAGAGCCGCTGCGCGAGGGCGGCGGTCTTCTCCCGATCGAGCGTGATCCCCCGCGTCCCCGCCCATTCCCAGAAACGGTTCTGGACCTCCCAGAGATCGAGCCACAGCCCGACCTTCTTGGCGAGGTCGAGGATGCGGACGAGCTCGACGGCGCGCGTGGACGCGGCCTGCCCGGCGACGAGCGCGTCGATGCGCGCGCCCACGAGCGCCTCGACCTCGCGCCGAACCGGCGCGACGTCGAAGTGCGCCCCGAGGCGCCGGGAGAGCTCCACCGTGCCGAGCAGCTCTCCCTCGGCCTCGTCGAGGTTCACCGTGCCCGAGCGCGCACGCTCCGTGACGTCGAGGATGCGGCGCGTGAGCGTGACGTCCGCCGCGACCCGTAGCGGCGTCGGGACCGGCGAGTCGATCTCGTGCAGGAACTCCATCAGCCGCCGGTTGTCCTCGAACACCCTCAGGTAGTCGTCCTCGTACCGCCGCAGGGTCCCCTCGAGCAGCACTCCCGCGACCCGGCGCCGCTCGTCGAGGAAGAGATCCCGCAGCGCGTAGTCGCGGCCGGGGAACGCGCGGTCGACCACGCGCAGCAGCCGCGCGAACGAGATCCGGTCGAGGCTCGCGAGGAGGATGTGCTCGATCTCGGCGTGCGCCTCCGCGCCGGGGTAGGCGACGAGGCCGCAGCGGAAGTCGGCGGCGCCGAAGTGGACGACGCAATACAGGGCGTCGAGCGTCTCCCGCGTGATGACGCTCTCGAGGTGCATCCGCCCGACCGCGAGCGTCGCCGGTCCGGACTGGGCCTTGTGCACGGCCTCGAGCCGGTAGTGGAAGCAGAACAGGCGCCCCTCCGCCGGCATCTCCCGCACCGAGCTCGCGATGGCGAGGTGCGCGCCCACGCCCTCGAGCGACGCGACGCTCGGGCGGACCAGCGTCTCGTACACGTGCCGGCCGTCGCGGAGGGCGGGCACGTTCGAGGGAGCGCGGGAGAGCGCTTCGGCGAACCCGGGCTCGAGGTCCACGCCGGTCGCGTCGAGGGCGAGCTGGATCGCGCGCGCCGCGTACTTCATCACCTGGACCGTCTCGATCCCGGACAGCTCCGCGAAGAACCAGCCGCAGCTCGTGAACATGAGCAGCGACTGCCGCTGCAGCTCGAGGAGCCGGAGCCCCTTCACGGCCTCCCCGGGCGCGAGCGGGCGCGCCGCCTCGCGGCGCAGGAACTCCTCCGCCTCGTGCCGGTCGGGGTCGAGCACCACCTCGACGTAGCGATCGCGCGCGCCCCAGGGATCGGCGAGGAGGCCCTTCGACTCCCGCTCGAACAGCTCGGCGAGCGCGCCGCGGAGCGCCTCGAGGGCGGCGAGCAGCGGCGCGCGCCACGCCTGCGTCCATCCCGGCTCGGCCCCGGCGCTGCATCCGCAGTCGGAGCGCCACCGCTCGATCCCGTGCGCGCAGCTCCAGGAGGACCCCTCGGCGATCTCGGCCTCCCACTCCGGCTCGATCCGGTCGAGCGCCTGCCCGAGGTTCACGAGCTCGAGATCGTCCCGCCGGGAGAGGAGCTTGAGCGCCGCCGCGAGCACCTCGTCGCCGCCCTTCTTGTGGTGGCCGAGGGTCTCGCCGTCGAACGCGATGGTGAGGACCTCGTCGTGCCCGCGGCCCGGATCGAACCCTCCCTCGAGGCGGCGCATGAGCGCCTCCGGGGACGAGAGCGCGTCGCCGAAGGCGAGGTCGCGGGCGATGTTCCCGTCGTAGAAGAGGACCGTGATCTCACGCTCGCCGGCGCGCACGAGGTACGGCCGCGTCGGGTCGAAGCGCGCGCCGGTCGCGTCCAGCCATTCGCCGCCCGGCGGCCGCACGCGGCGCGCCTGGTACGGGGACAGCACCGTGTAGCGGATCCCCTCCTGCGCGAGCGCCTCGAGGGTGGGCGTGTCCGCCGCGGTCTCGGGCAGCCAGAAGCCCTCCGGCGCGCGACCGAAGCGGCGCCGGAAGTCCGCGATGCCCCAGCGGATCTGGGTGAGCCGATCGCGCGGGGACGCGAGCGGGAGGATCGCGTGGCTGTAGCCCTGCGCGAGCGCGTTCCCGTGGCCGCGCCGCTCGGCGCTCCGCTGATCCGCCTCGATCACGCGCGCGTGGACGTCGGGGCGCTCGCGCTCGAGCCAGACGAGCAGCGTCGGGCCGAAGTTGAACGAGAGGTGGTCGTAGTTGCCGACGATGTCGACGATGCGGTCCTCGGCGCCCTTCAGCCGCGCCGCCGCATTCGGCGCGTAGCACTCCGCCGCGATCCGCTCGTTCCAGTCGTGGAACGGCTCGGCGGAGTCCTGGACCTCGATCGCCTCGATCCACGGGTTCTCGCGCGGCGGCTGGTAGAAGTGGCCGTGCAGGCAGAGAAAGCGGCGCGTCACCGCTGCATGTTAGGCGCGCGCCGACCCGGGCCCCGCCCCCCCGGTGGGCCGCTGGCAGCGCGGGGCGCCCACGCGGGGCGTCTCGGTTATGTTTCGGCGCCATGAAGGTGGCCCTCACCATCGCAGGCTCGGACTCGGGTGGCGGCGCCGGTGTCCAGGCGGACCTCCGCACGTTCGCCGCGCACCGCGTCCACGGCACCTCCGCGATCACCGCGGTCACGGCGCAGAACTCGGTCGGCGTCACGGCGTGGGTCGCGCTCGAGCCCGCCATGGTCGCCGCGCAGATCGAGGCGGTCGCGACGGACATGCCGGTCGCCGCGACGAAGACCGGGATGCTCGCGAACGCCGGGATCATCGCGGCCGTCGCCGACGCCGCGGCGCGGCTGCCGCTCGGGCCGCTCGTCGTCGATCCGGTGATGGTCGCGAAGAGCGGGGACCGGCTGCTCGATGCCGCCGCCGAGCGCGCCTACGTCGAGCGCCTGTTCCCGCGCGCTGCGCTCCTAACCCCGAACCTGCACGAGGCGGAGGCGCTCCTCGGGCGGCCCGTGCGCGACGTCGGCGCGATGCGGGCTGCCGCACGCGAGCTGCGGGCGCTCGGCGCGCGCGCGGTGCTCGTGAAGGGCGGCGCGCTCGCCGGCGATCCGGTGGACGTCTTCTTCGACGGGGCCGAGGTGGTCGAGCTCGCCGCGCCGCGCGTCGAGACGCAGAACACGCACGGCACCGGCTGCACGCTCTCCGCCGCGATCTGCGCGCGGCTCGCGCTCGGCGACGGGCTCCTCGACGCGGTGCGCGCCGCGAAGGCGTACCTGACGGAGGGGCTCCGCCGGTCCTACGCCGTCGGGCGCGGCCGCGGTGTGGTGGACCACCTGCACCCGCTGCGCTGATTCTCCCACGGTGTGGGCACGCTGGTTCACGGTGCGTGGACCCGGGCTCGCTCGCCAGCCTGCCTGTCATCCTCCGAGATCGAGCGGAGCGGTCTTCATCCGACTTCGCAATCGAACCGATAGGCGAGCACTCCGGTCGAGATCGCGAGACCCGCGTGAACACGGCAGTTCGCCCACGCCCCCGAGAAACCACGCGTGCGGCCTCGCGCCGCATGGAGGCGGCGTGGTAATCGGCTGTTCCTTTCGCACATCGGACGGCTCCGACGCGACCGGAGCCCCCACCCACGCAGGAGGCGCGCCTCATGTGGATTCAGTGGCACTCGGGTCACGCGGTCGGGATCGATTCGATCGATGCGAAGCAGCGCGATCTCCTCCACCGCACCAACCGGCTCGTCGAGACGGTCCGCGCCGGGCGCGTGGACGAGGCGGTGACCCGACTCGAGCTGCTGCGTGTCGCCGCCGAGGCGCAGTTCATCGACGAGGAGGCGCGCCTCCGTGAGGCGGGCTCGCGCAGCCTCGCCCGCCACGCGCACGAGCACGAGCGGTTCCTCTCGGACCTGGACGAGCTCGTGGACAGCGTGACCCGCCGCGGCCTGCCCGCGCTGCAGGAGGTCCGCTTCACCTCCTGGCTGCCGCGCTGGATCGACATCCACGTGGCACGGACGCACGGCGACCTCGCGTCCCTCGGCACCTCGCGCGCGGCGCCCGCCATCACGGCGCGCGTCGCGGCCGACCGCGCGCTGTAGCGCGGCCTCAACGCGTGTAGCCGGCGAGCCGGTAAACCACCCTCCCCGCGAGCTCGCGCAGCGCTCCCGTGCTCTGCGCGAGCGCGGACGCCCTCGGCAGCCAGCTCCCGCCCGCCCCCGCGCGCCGATCCACCGGCAGCACGTCCGGCGAGAGCCCGGCCGCGCGGAAGCAGCCGAGCGCGCGGGGGACGTGCGCGGCGCTGGTGACGAGGACGAGCGTGCGGAACCGGTGCTCGGCGACGATGCGGGCCGACGCGATCGCGTTCTCGCGCGTGTTGCGGCTCCGCGGCTCGACGATGATCGCCTCGGCTGGGACGCCCCAGCGCACGAGCGCGTCGCGCAGCCGCTCCGGCTCCGAGGGATCGCGCGCCCCCGAGCCCGGGCCGCCGGAGAGGACGAGGTGGCGCGCGCGCCCGGCGCGCCAGAGCTCGAGGGCGCGCAGCACGCGGTCGACCGACTCCTCCAGCTCGGTCTCGCCGCTCGCCCGCGAGGCCTCCGCGTCCACCTGGCCGGAGAGCACGATGGCGGCGTCGTAGACGATCCCTTCGCGGAAGGTGCGCACCGCGCCCGACTCCGCGAAGCGCTGGATCCTGTTCGCGACGGGCGCGAGCGAGAAGAGGACGAGCACGGCCGCCGCGGCGACCCCGAGCGCCCACGGTGCGCGCGGGCGCCGGTGGAAGAGGGCGGCGCCGAGGAGCAGCGCGAGCGCCCAGGTGAGGGGCGCGACCGCGAGGTCGAGCGTCTTCGAGAGGGCGAGGAACACGCGTGGGCGGCTAGAGGGAGACGGTGATCCCCGCGCCCACGTGGTGCACGAGCGCGAAGGTGTAGACGTCGTCGTTGTCCGCGCCCCCCTCCACGAAGCGGTAGCCGACCCGCGCGCGCACTCCCTCGCGCAGCCTGACCTCGATCGCCGCGGTGACGTCCTCCGCCCGCCCTTGCGGCGCGGCGAGCCCGTCGCCGTCGAGGACGAGCGCGACCGCGGGCGTGAGGTTCCACGCGGCGCGGAACGACAGGAGCGGGACGAAGCCGGTGTCGGTCCTCTCCGCGTAGCTATCCCCCTGGAGCGAGATCGCGGCCTCGCGGATCTTCGCGGTGAGCCCCACGTCGAGCTCGACCCGGTCTCGCCGGACCAGGCCGTACCGGTAGGTGAGGCGCGGCGAGTCGAAGCGGTACCGAGCGAGGACCTCGTCCCCGGCTGCGAACGTCTCGCCCGCGAACGCCACCTCGGACGGCAGCCGGCCCCGCGCCTCGAGCCGGATGGGCGTGAAGAACGCGAAGAGCGTGTGCCGGCGAGCGAAGGTCGCGCCGAGGCGGACGCGAAAGTACGGGCCGGCAGAGGCCTGCAGATCGTCGGTGAGGGAGAAGCGCGTCCCGCCGTCGCCCGGGATCCGCACGTCGTTGTAGCCCGCCCAGGCGACCCCAACCTCCATGTCGACGAACGGCTCGACCGCATGCGCTTCCACGCAGGGCAGCCCGCCGGCGAGCAGCGCGATTACCGCCAGACGAACGATCCGCACCGGACGCCTCCTCCGCGGCGTGCGCCGCTCACTCTGGATATCCCATCCCGGCCTCCGCCTCCGCGTTCCCCTCGGGGGAGGAGGCGTTCGCGCCGCCCCCGTGGGCGCCCTGCCACGGCGGCTCCGTGTCCCGCCGGCCACCGCGTGAGCGATCCTCGCGTTCGCGCTCGGCCATCGCGTGCGGGCACGCCGGCTGCAGAGCCGCTCCTCGAACCCGAAGCACCGAGGAGCCCCGATGCCCCGCCTGTACCTGCCCCTTCTCCCCGTCACCCTCCTCGCCGCGATCGCCGCGGCGTCGGCCTGCTCGAAGCCGCGCGAGCCGGAGACACGACTCATCCCCCCGGCGCTTCCGCTCGCGGTGGCGCAGGAGCCGGCGAAGCCGGTCGTCGCGGTCGCGCCGGCGCCCGAGCCCGAGCCGGCGCCGTCCGCGGAGGACGTGAAGGAGTTCCAGCGGAAGGTCCTGAAGTAGCCTTGCGGGCGTGGCCCATCGTGAACGTGAACGCGCCGGGCCCGCGCCTCGCTTCGCCTCGGGCTCGGGCGCGGGCACGTTCACGGGTCAACCCACGTGATCGACGCCGTTTACGCCCAGCGGAACTCCGCGGTGAAGTGACGGAGGTACCTCGCCTGCTTCATGAAGCGTACGCCGCGCACCTCGCGCGCCTTCGCC
>DATIDF010000010.1:0-4987 GCA_035456445.1 Anaeromyxobacter sp. | reverse complement strand
TGGGGGCCGCGTTCTCCTGGGCCAGCGCCACGGCTCCGGGAGCCGACGCGAGGAGCGCGACCGCGAGGGTGCGAGGTGTCCTCATCTCGCCGAGAAGTTCTTCACGGCGACCGGAGACCGCACGCACCCCGCAGGCGGCCCGGTGGGGAGAGGGCCGCCGCCCCGCCCGCCGCGCGGTCCGTCGGAGGGGACGCCGGGCGCCTACTCCTTCGGCACCTTCTCCCAGTCGGCGAGGAACTTCTTCAGGCCGCTGTCGGTGAGCGGGTGCTTCGCGAGCTGCTCGATCACGCCAAACGGGATCGTCGCCACGTCCGCGCCGAGGCGCGCCGCCTCGAGCACGTGCACCGGGTGGCGCACCGAGGCGACGAGCACCTTCGTCTGGAAGTCGTAGTTCCGGTAGATCGCCAGGATGTCGGCGATGAGCTGCATGCCGTCCTGGGAGATGTCGTCGAGCCGTCCCACGAACGGCGAGACGTAGGTCGCGCCCGCCTTCGCCGCGAGGAGCGCCTGCACCGCCGAGAAGCAGAGCGTGACGTTCGTCTTCACGCCCTCCCCGGAGAGCACCTTCACCGCTCGCAGCCCCTCGACGATGAGCGGGATCTTGATGACGACCTGGTCGCCGTACTTCGCGAGCTCGCGCGCCTCACGGAGCATGCCCTCCGCGTCCGTCGCGGTGACCTCGGCCGAGATGGGCCCCGGGGCGAGGGCCACGATCTCCTTCAGGACGTCCTTGAAGGCGCGTCCGGTCTTCGCGACGAGCGAGGGGTTGGTCGTCACTCCGTCGCACAGGCCGAGGGCGAGCGCCTTCTTGATCTCGCCGACGTCGGCGGAGTCGATGAAGAACTGCATGCGTGGACACCTCCGAGGAGGGCGTCCCATAGCGCACCCCCGCGCGCTGCCGCAAGGGGCGCGAAAGTGCTATATGCGCGGACCGATGGCCAGCCGACCGAAGGCCCGCGTGGTTCGCCTCCCCCGCCCTCGCGCGAAGCGGCCCGCGCGCCCGAGCGATCGCGCCCTCCTCGAGTACGGCCGCACGGTGCTCGACGCCGAGGGCCGCGCGATCGCCGCGGCCCGGCTCGACGACCGGTTCGCCGAGGCGGTCCGCTGGGTGCTCGCGTGCCGCGGCCGCGTGGTGGTGACCGGGATGGGCAAGCCGGGGTTCGTCGCCCAGAAGATCTCCGCCACGCTCGCCTCGACCGGCACGCCCTCCCACTATGTCCACCCCGCCGAGGCGGCCCACGGGGATCTCGGCCGGATCACGAAGGACGACGTCGTCATCGCGCTCTCGAACTCCGGCGAGACGGAGGAGATCCTCCGCGTGTTGCCGGCGCTCAAGAAGATCGGCGCCCGCGTCGTCGCGGTGACGCGGGATCGCGTGAACCCGCTCGCGCGCGCGGCCGACCTGGTCCTCGCCATCGGCGACGTCGCAGAGGCCTGCCCGATGGGGCTCGCCCCGACCGCCTCGACCGCCGTGCTCCTCGCGGTGGGCGACGCGCTCGCGATGACGGTGCTCGCGAACCGGCCGTTCGAGAAGGAGGAGTACGCGCTCTTCCACCCGGGCGGGAAGCTCGGGCGCGGGCTCATGAAGGTCCGAGAGCTCATGCGCGGTGACGAGGCGAATCCGGTCGTCCGCGAGGACGCGCCGCTCTCCGCCGCCGTCGCGTGCATGACCGAGACGCCCGGGCGCCCGGGCGCGACGTCCGTCGTCGACGCCGCGGGCAAGCTCGTCGGCATCTTCACGGACGGCGATCTGCGACGGCTCGTGGAGCACGGCGAAACCGACTTCACGCGGCCGGTCTCGGCGGCGATGGGCCGCAACCCGCGCACCGTCCGGCCCGACGCGCTCGTGGTGGACGCCGCGCGCGTCCTCCGGCAGGCCCGCATCGACCAGGTGCCGGTCGTGGACGACGAGGGCCGCCCCGTGGGGCTCCTCGACGTGCAGGACCTCCTCGCCGCGAAGATCCTGTGAGCCCCCGCCGCTCCGCCGCTCGTCCCGCGGCCCGCGCGCCGCTCCGGCGCCCGGCCTCGCCACGCGGCGCCGCGGCCGGCGAGCGCGCGCTGCGGGCGGCGCTCGTCGAGGTCTGCCGCCGCCTACACTCCCGCGACCTCATCGGCGCGGGCGAGGGCAACGTCTCCGTCCGGCTCGGCCCGGACCGCTTCCTCGTCACTCCCTCCGGCGTGAACAAGGGTTACCTCGCGCCCGGCGACCTCGTCGTGGTCGATGCCCGGGGCGCGGTCGTCGCCGGGCGCGGCCGCGCGTCGACCGAGCTCCGCATGCACCTCGCCGGCTACGCCGCGCGGAGCGACGTCGCTGCGGTCGTGCACGCGCACCCCATCACCGCCGTCGCGCTCACCGTCGCCGGGGTCCCGCCTCCGAACGACCTCGTGCCCGAGGCGGCGGTCACGCTCGGCGAGATCGCCGTCGCGCCGTTCGCGACGCCCGGAACCGACGAGGTCCCCGCCTCGCTCGCGCCGCTCTGGGCGCGCCACGACGTCGTCCTGCTCGAGCGCCACGGCGCGCTCGCGCTCGGGCGCACTCTCGACGAGGCGTTCGACCGGATGGAGACCCTCGAGCGCGTCGCGCGCGTCGCGCTCGTGGCGCGGCTCGCAGGCTCGTGCGAGCCGCTCCCTGCCGCCGCGATCGAGAAGGTGCTCGCCGCGGCGGGGCGGCCGCCGCGTGGGCGGTGAGCGGTGGACGACGCGATTAGCGTCCGAGGGTGTCGCGCCCGAGGGCCGCGAGCTGCCGGTCCTGCACGCGCGCGAGCGTGAGCTGGGCCGCCAACGCTCCGAGGAACGCGAGGAACATGTCCCACTGCGTGTCCCACGGGTCGCCCTGAGTCCCGAGGAACGCGTCGGCGGACTGGCCGAGCGCGAGGGCGGCGCCCCACTCGACGAACTCGTAGAGCGCCGAGATCGCGAGCGCGACGGCGGTGACGAGGACGAACAGCCAGCGGCCGCGCCGGAGGGGCGAGGTGCGAAGCAACAGCTCTCGCGCGAGGAGCGCCGGCACGAAGCCCTGGGCGAAGTGACCGAGCCGGTCGTAGTGGTTGCGCGCGAGCCCGAGCGCGTCGCGCACCCAGAAGCCGAGCGGCACCTCTGCGTACGTGTAGTGGCCACCGAGACAGAGGATCGCGGCGTGGGCCGCGAGCAGCACGTAGAGGAGCGGCGTGAGCGGGAACACGCGCCGGGTCGCGACGAGCACTGGGAGTGCGATCAGGATCGGCGCGACCTCCATGAGCCAGGTGAGCCGGTCCTTCGGGCCGACACCGGAGACGGCGACGGCGGCGAGTGCGACGGCGAGGGCAACCGGGCCGGCGCGCGTACCGCGCGGATCGGTCGGCGTCGACCTGTGCTGGGGACTCGGCGCGGGCGATGGGAGCATGCGACATGCTCACGTGCCCCGTGAGGGGCGTCAATTAGGAGAGCGACGCGCGTCGAGCGCGACCCCGACCCCGACCGCGACGCGAACCGATCGACTCCTTCCTCAATCCGCCGTCGCGCGCTTCCACGCGGGTCGGCTGCGCATGCGGAGGACGTAGGCCTCCGCGGCCGGGAGATCCTCGAGACCGGCGAGGAACTTCCCGTAGGACAGGATCGCGGCGACGACGACGTCGACGACGGAGAGCTCGGCGCCGAGCAGGAAGTCGCGGCTCGCCAGCGCCGCGTTCACCGCCTTCGCCGCGGCGTGGAACTTCGCCGTCGACTCGTCGATCCTCGCGCGATCGCGCTCCGGCTCGGGCTTCCTCTGCTCCGCGCCCAGCGGGCCGAGCGGCGGCTCGAGCTCCGCGAGCGCGAAGCAGAGCCACTGGTAGGCGAGCGCGCGTCCGGGGGACCCGGGCGGCGGCAGGAGCTTGCCCTCGCCGTAGCGCTCCGCGAGCCAGAAGCAGATCGCGCCCGACTCGAAGATCCGGACGTCGCCGTCCTCGAGGACTGGCACGTGGCCGAGCGGGTGGCGGGCGAGGTGATCGGGCGTGCGGGTCTCGCCTTTCGCCGAGTCGAGCCGGACGAGCTCGTGCGGGATCCCGAGCTCCTCGAGCACGATGCGGGGGCGCGAGGCGCGGGTGCGGGGCACGTAGAAGAGCTTCGGCATGGCCGACCCTTCTAGCGGGACGGGCGCCGTGACGCACGGAGGACGCGCGTACTCTGCTGTCGCGCGGCTAGCGGCCCGCGCGCGACGACTGTGCCGCGGCGATGCGCCGCTCGACCTCCGCGGTCGCGACCTTCAGGTCTTCCGAGTACGGGCCGTTGGGCTGGAGCTCCGCGACGCGCTTCCACAGGGCGCGGGCGCGCTCGAGCTGGCCGACGTTCCCCTCGGCGGTCTCCGCGAGCGCGAGGCCGAGGAAGTACAGCGCGTCGGGCTGGTCGGGGATCCGCAACAGCACCGCCTCGTGGTCCGCCACCGCGCCCGCCGCGTCGCCGGCGAGGAGCTTCGCGTTCGCGCGCTGGATGCGCGCGCCGATCGAAGGCTCGAGCGCCGCGCGGTAACAGAACGCGGCGCCCGCCGAGTCCTTCTTCCTCGTGCGCGCCCGGGCCTCGTTCGCGAGCGGCTCGAAGCCGCGCGTCTGCGTCCGCGCGCAGGCCTGCCTCACCGCGGGGGCGGGCTCCCTCGCGCGCGCGCTCGCCGGCAGCGCGAGGTAGTCCTTCCATGTCGGCTCGGCGAGCGCGATCGCCTGGTCGTACCAGCCGATCGCGTCGGGGTAGCGCCGCTCCTGGTAGTACAGGTTGCCGAGCGCGAGCAGGATCTCGAGCGACTTCGGCGCGGAGGCGAGCCGGCTCTTCATCGCCTCGACCTGAGCGAGGAGCTCCGCTGACGAGGGCGCCCCCTGGCCCGGAGACCCTTCCGGCATGGGCGAGGCGGGCGCGCCCTGCGCCCCCGCTGGCGCGCCCGGACCGGGAGGCGGCGCGTCGGCGCGCTGGGCGGGGGTCTCCATCGAGCGCGGCGGGTCGGCCGGCGCGGCGACGATCGTGCGCGGCTCGCGCTCGCAGG
>DATIDF010000009.1:0-49276 GCA_035456445.1 Anaeromyxobacter sp. | reverse complement strand
CCCTGCTCGGCGAGCATGGTGACGTGGGCCTGGCTGCCGCGGATGTCCTCCGCGTGGAGCGCGCCGTCGTCCTGGATCGAGACCGAGAGCGCGACGAGGCGCGGGTCGGCCTCGCCCGCGAGCGCGGCGCGGGACACGGGTTTCGACTTCGTCTTGAGGCTCATCGGGGCCGGCGACGCTAGCACACCCGCACTTCACCCGGAATCCCCGCGGTTTCCTCTGGCTCACACTGGCGAGCGAGGCGAGCATCGTGCCTTGGCGGACGTCGGAACCCCGAGCCCACTTCGAGGAGCGCTGTGATGGCGAGCGAGATGATCGTGACCTTCCCCGGCCGAAAGAAGGTCGAGACCCGGATCGGCGAGCACGTGATCCGTACGGATCAGCCGGCATCCGGCGGTGGGGAGGACTCCGCGCCCGCGCCGTTTGACCTGTTCCTCGCCGCCATCGGTACCTGCGCCGGCATCTACGTGGTCGGGTTCTGCCAGAAGCGCGAGCTCCCGACCGATGGCATCCGGATCGTCCAGCGGAACCACCTCGACCCGGAGACGCGGGTGCTCGTGCGGGTCGAGCTCGACATCGAGGTCCCGCCGAGCTTCCCGGAGAAGTACCGCGACGCGCTCGTGCGCGTCGCCGACCAGTGCGCCGTGAAGAAGGCCATCCAGGCCCAGCCGCAGTTCGAGGTGCGCACCGTGGTCGCCGGGTAGCCGCCCGTTCCGAGGCGCCCCGAGGCCGCTCGTCCTGAGCCTGTCGAAGGACGAGCTTCAGAACTTCGCGACGAGCCCGAACGCGAGCAGCTGCGGGCGAGAGAGGTCGCCCGGCTTGAACGCGTCGAAGGGCTGCAGCAGGCCGTACTGCGCGTAGGCCTGGAAGCCGGCGCCCGAGGTGTACGTGAGCATGCCGTCGAGCTCGAGGCCGAGCGGACGAGTCCCCGTGTTCGGCCCGGTCGAGCTCGGAGTGGACTCTCCGTTGATGGCCTGCGAGTAGACGACGGAGGCGTCGAAGGCGAGGCCGGGGAGCATCTCCCAGCGGAGCTTCGGCTTCACGTACCAGGCGTCGGTGACCTGCCCGAGGATCCGGCTCCACAGGATGAGGTCCACCTTGTATGCCGGGTTGAACCGGAAGTTGCGGATGCTCTGGTCGCTGGTCCCGTTGAACTGAGGCCCTTCGAGGACGCCGTACGTGAACGTCGGGTTAACCCTGCTCGGCACGTTGCCGAAGCCGGGCGCATTGTCGCCGCTCGCGACGCCGAGCTCGCCGCCCACCGTGACCTTGTTCGGGATCGCCTTGTACTCCGTGAGGAGGCTGCCGCCCCACTGCCGCAGGTCGACGCCCGAGATCGGCGTCACCACGAGCGTGGGATCGGCGTCGGAACGCGGCGCGGCCGTGAACGCCGTGCCGATGCGGCCGTACACGCCGGCCGCCTCCGCCTCGACGCGCCAGCGCTGCGTGAGGACGCGCAGCCAGACGTCGAGGACGTGGCCGTAGCTGTCGCGCTTGCCCACTGCGAGGGCCGAGGCCGGATCGAGCTGCGCCCCGAAGCCGTCCTGCAGCCAGGCCGGGATCACGTCGTCCTGCGTCCTGTAGTTGTAGTACGCGCCGAAGTTGAGCGAGGACTCGTTGCGCTCGAGCTTGCGGCGGATCTCGTCGTCCGTGTCCACCCGCGCCACCTTCACGGCGTAGGTGCGGGCGTCGTCGGAGGAGTCCGCGTCGAACGGCTGGCCGATCCCGGCGCCGAAGTGCGGGTCGGCGCGGAGCGCGCCCTCGGCGTCGAAGTCGAGGATGGGGACGACCGTGAGCCCGCCGATCGGCGTCTGCAGGGGCGGCAGCGCGAACTGGATCCGGTCGACGGTGTCGCCGTAATCGTCGTCGACGCCGCCGCCCGCGTTCGTGAGGATGCCGAGGCCCCACGCCGACGGCATCCGGCCGAAGCTGAGCAGGCCCACCGGCGTCTGCACCTCGCCCCAGACCCGCTTCGGCAGGATGGGGTCGCGGTCGGCGGTCGGGTCGCCCGGGTAGAGCTGGCGGGTCGAGCCGTAGAACGGCACCGGGTACGGGCTGAAGGGGTCGTCGAAGAGGCGGCTCGTGGACGACCCGAGCACGTAGTTGTCGAGCACGTCGATCTGCGCGCGCACGCGGACGAGCTCGGAGACGTTCATCGTCGGCTCGAGCCGGAGGCGCATGTTCGCGGTCGCGATCGTGGCGCGGCTGGCGCCCGCCCCGCCGACCACGGGATCCGGGTTCCCGAGCGGGACCGGGAAGATGTAGTGGCCCGTCGCGTCCGGCGGGCGTCCGAGGTCGAAGTCGTCGAAGAGCTGGCCACGCACGCGGTAGTAGCCGTCGAGCTCGAGGAACTCGAGCTTCGGGCCCTCCGCCACGGCGCCCATGAACTCCGCCGCCGACTGCGCGCCCTGGACCTCGGCGCGGACCTCGTCGCGGATCTCCTCCTTGAGCTTCTCCACCTCTCGCTCGATGGCGGCCTTGGTCTCGGGAGGCAGCTCCGTCGTCGGCGCGGCGGCGCCCTTCGTCTCCGCCGGCGCGACGGCGCCCTTCGTCTCCGCCGGCTTCTTGGCGTCCTGCGCGCGCGCCGCGCCAGCGAGGAGGAGGAGAGCCGCCAGGGCGGCGAGGAGACGGGACATGCGGGTGACCCCTTGAGGAGGAGGCGAGGCGAAACGCGCTGATACAACACGCGTTCGCTTGGTCGGTCAACCTCCGAACGCGGCGCGCGGCGGGAGCCGTACTGCGTGCGCTCCCGACTGAGGCGCAGGAGCCCGTCGCAGGCCCGGGATCGTGCGCCGATCAGCGGTGCTCGCCGCCGCCCTGCTTCAGCTCGACGAGCACGCCGCGGCTTCCCTTGGGGTGGACGAACGCGACCCGGGAGCCGCCAGCGCCGGGGCGTGGCTTCTCGTCGAGCAGCGGCGCGCCCTGGGCGCGGAGCGCCGCCATCGCCTGCTCGATGTCCGGAACCTCGAGGCAGACGTGGTGCAGCCCCTCGCCGCGCCTCTCGATCGCCTTCGCCATCGGGCTGTCCGGCCCGGAGGGGGACACGAGCTCGATCCTGCCCGCGCCGTGGCCGAAGATCGCGACCCGCACCTTCTCGGTCGGGACTTCCTCCACCTCCGCGAGCTCGAGGCCGTAGACGTCGCGGTACAGCCGGATCGCGGCGTCGAGATCGGCGACGAGGATGGCGACGTGATCCAGCCCGTTCATGCGGCCTCCGTCCCTCGCCTCGCTTCTCTGCCGCGGCGGGCGGCGCCGCTCGGGATGAGCGGCCTCTCGCGCGAGGGGGGCCGGAATGATAGCGCAGATCACCCGCCCGGCTTCACCTCCACCGCGAGGACCTTCAGCGCGCCGAGCAGCCCGACCGTGTCGACCTGCGTGCCCACGCCGAGCGCGACGTGCGTCGCGTCCGCGACGGGCTGGCCGAAGGTGGGGTCCATCGCGATCCACTCGCCGGCGCTACGCACCTCCACCCAGGCATGCCAGTAGAGCGCGTCCTGCCCGTCCTCGTACCGAGCGTAGACGAGCCCGTGCACCGGGCGCGCCGGGATCCCGAGCGCGCGCGCGAGCGCCACCATGAGCACGGTGTGCTCGGTGCAGTCGCCCCGGCCGGCGGTGAGCACGTCGCTCGCGCGGTCGTGGCTCGCGCCGTACGCCTTCTCGAGCCGGCGGTACACGTCGTCGGTGAGGAGCTGGGCCGCCGCGTACGCGCCCGGGGCGTCGCCCGCCACCTTCTTCGCGAGCGCCGCGATCGCCGGCGCGTCCGAGTCCGCCTGCGGCGTCGGGGCCAGGTCCTCGGCGCTCGCCCCCTTCGCGGCCCGCGCGAGAGGCGTGTCCCGCGCCGGATCGGCGGCGAGCGGACGCCGCGCCGTCACCGTCAGCACGGTCTCACCCGCGCGGCCGCGCGCGTAGCGCTGCCGCCCGTCGCCCTTCTGGAACGAGGGCGGCAGGCCCGCGAGCCGGTAGGTGACGGTCGCCGGAACCGTGCGGGGTAGCGGCCGCGGGAGCGTGACGCGCGCGAGCGCGAACAGGTCCACTTGGTCGAGGCTGCGGGCGACGTCCTCCGTCTCGGGACGCGCGACGATCGCCTCGCCGAGCCGGATCTCCAGGACCCGCCCGTCGTCCGCGATGCGGTACTCCGCGGCGAGCCGGTCGCCCGCCTCGGACTCCGCGACCACCGCCACCTCCTCCTGCACGCCCCCGCCGGCGATCGACTCCTGGCGCAGGAAGACGTCCTGCATCTCCTTCACGCGCAGCTTCTCGAGATCGAGCTGCCGGCCGCGCACCGTCCCACGCCGCGCCGCTGCGAGGCGAACGCCGTCCGCGAGCTCCGCCGTCTCGGTGACGCCCTCGATCGTGCGCTCCTGCCGCCCGGCGGACGTCTCCTCCACGAGCTTGCACGTCCCGCGAGCGCAGGTCCCCGAGACGGTCCGGTCGCCGCCGTCACCGGACCACACCGCGCGGACGGCGACGAGGGGCCCCTGGTGACGAGCCTCGTAGACGCGCTCCTCCTCCTGCCGGCGCTCGACGGTCTTCCCGCCGACGGTCGCGCGCACGAGCGTCTCGCTGCGGCCCACGAGCACGTCCCGTCCGTCGCGCAGCTCGCGCCCGAGCTGGACCTTCGTGAAGCCGGCCTTCTTGCCCACGAGGTAGAGACCGAACCACTCCGGTCCGGGCGGCCTGCGGACCGTGAGCACGTCTGGGAGCGCCGCGGCTCCGGCGGCGATCTCGCCGCGGGGTGGGCGGGGCGGCTTCGCGGGGGACTCGCGCTGCTCGGGGCACCCGGTGACGGCGAGGGCGAGCGCGGCGAGGACGCCGGCGAGGTGGTGCAGGCTCATGGGGCGGTTCTTCCTCCGGACAGGGCGTTCTACCAAAAACTCGCCTCCGGGACCCGGCATGCCACCATCGCCGCCATGGGCGTCATCTGGACGGTGCTCGTCGCCACGGCCGTCGTCGCAGCCGCGATCAACGGGCGGATGGCGGCGCTCACCCCCGCCGCGATGGAGTCCGCCGGGAAGGCGGTCACGCTCTCGATAGGGCTCGCCGGCGCGATGGCGCTCTGGCTCGGGGTCATGCGGATCGCCGAGGAGGCGGGCCTGATCCGGGCGCTCGCGCGCGCGGCGCGGCCCCTCATGACCCGGCTGTTCCCGGAGGTCCCGCCCGAGCACCCGGCGATGGGCGCGATGCTCATGAACCTGTCGGCGAACATGCTCGGGCTCGGGAACGCCGCGACGCCCTTCGGCGTGAAGGCGATGCAGGCGCTCGAGACCTTGAACCCGCGGCCGGGCACGGCCTCCGACGCCCAGGCCCTCTTCTGCGCGATGAACACCGCGTCCGTGCAGCTCGTCCCGGCGAGCGTCATCGCGCTCCGCGCCGCCGCCGGCTCGCGCGCGCCGGCCGAGATCCTGGGCGCGACGCTCCTCGCCTCCGTCTGTGGCGCGACGGCGGCGATCGTCGTGACAAAGCTCCTCGCGCGCGCCGCCGCGACCGCCGCGCCGGCCGGGGCCGGACCGTGCTGAGGACGGTTCTCGACGCGCTCTCGACCTGGGCGATCCCGCTCCTCCTCGCCGGCATCCCGGCCGCCGCGCTCGCGCGCGGCGTCAAGGTCTACCCGGCGTTCGTGGAGGGCGCGAAGCAAGGGTTCGAGACCGCGGTCCGGATCATCCCGCCGCTCGTCGCGATCCTCGTCGCGCTCGGGATGCTGCGCGCGTCCGGGGCGATGGACTCGCTCGCGGCGCTCCTCGCTCCCCTGTCCTCCGCCGTCGGGATCCCGGCGAGCGTAGTCCCGCTCTTGCTCGTGCGGCCGCTGTCCGGCGGCGGCGCGCTCGGCGTCGTCGCGGACGTGCTCCGCGCCGAGGGGCCCGACGGCTACGCCGGCCGGCTCGCGTCGGTGATGGCCGGCTCGACCGAGACGACGTTCTACGTCCTCGCGGTCTACTTCGGCGCCATCGGCGTCTCGCGCTACCGCCACGCGCTGCCCGCCGCGCTCGTCGCCGATCTCGCCGGATTCGCGGCGGCGATCGCGGCCGTCCGGCTCGTGTTCGGCAGTAGCTAGCGGCTCGCGCTGGGAACGAGTGCGGAGGCGCGCGGGACCCAGCGCGTGGCGAGTCGCGCGAGCTCCTTCTCGTCCTCCTCGCGCACGATCGCGTGGGCAAAGGCGCCCTCGCCGGTCGAGGCGAGGCGGGACAGGATCGCGCTCCCGTAGTGCGCCTCGGCGAGGAACTGCGCCTCGAGCGACGCTAGCCGCTGCGTGAGGAACACCTCTCGCGGCACGACCTCCTGTGCCCACGTCGGATAGCTCGTGTTCGTCACGTGCATGTTCACGTCGATGTCGCCGTAGCGCACGTGGAACCGCTTCTGGACCTCCCACCCGCGGAGCTCCGGGAGCTTCCCGGGCGCGAGCGCGATGAGGGGCGGCGACAGCTCGCGGGGAAAGCGGGCGTCGAGCACGTCCGCCGGGCGCACGGGCCGGCGCGTCTCCCGGTCGAGCACGAACCACTGCGTCCTCGCGCGTGCCACCTCGGTGCCGTCGGCGCGCCGCACGACGAAATCGCGGTTCGCGGCGAGCCGATCGATGCCGGCGGGCCAGGTCTCGATCTCGAGCCGGTCGCCGACCACGATCGGCACCGGGTTCTCGATCCGCTGACGCGCGAGCACCCAGGTGAGCCCGCGCGCCATGAGGGTTTCGAGCCCGACGCCGAGCGCTGCCGCGTGCTGCCCGGCCACCTCCTGCAGGTAGCCCGACAGCGCTGCGATCGCGATCGTGCCGAAGGCGTCCACCTCGTACGTGTGGACGCCGAACGTCTGCGTGCGCTTTTCCATGCCGTCGCTACAGGGTAGCGCCGAACCGGACCGAGGAGAGGATCGTCTCGATCCGGCCGGCGTCCGCAGGCTCCGGGTCGGCCTTCGAGACCTGCACGTTCACGCACACCCCGTCGCGCCAGAGGAACAGGTGCGCGTGCTCCTGGCGGATGGGCCGGCCACGCAGCTCGTCGAGGACGTACGTGGCGCGCGCCGCGCCGTTCGTCTCCGAGAGCTCGAGCTCCCGGAGCTCGGGCGCGCTCTTCCGGATCCGCTCGAGCTTGCGCTCGCGACACGCGCGCGCGTCGCCTTCGCCCTTCGCCTCCAGCAGGGTCACCGACGCGACGAGGCCGGTCCCGGGGTGCTGGCCGAGCACGATCACGCCCTCCCCGTCCTCGGCCGGGCGCGGTGCGAACATCCGGAAGCCCGGCAGGTCCACGAGCACCGCGAACGCGCCGCCCGGGGGAGACACCGCGAGCGGCTCGGTCGCGGCGTCCGGATCGGGCGTGAAGCGCATCGCGCCGTCCGCAGGGGGCGCCGCGCCCCCGCCCGCGGGGGCCGGCACGTGGCGCGCGCTGCGCACGACGTCCAGGATCGCCTCTCGTTGCGGACCCGGCTCGTTGTCGAGCAGCGTGAACGCGAGGATCATCTCGCCGACCGCCGCCGCGCCCTGCATGAGGTGGCGCCACTCGCCCGCGCCCGGCTCCTTCCCCGCGAGCGCCCGGTCCGTCGCGGCGAACCAGTAGCCGTGCACACCGGCCTCGCCACGCAGCTCCTGCAGCGCGATCTCCTGCTCCGCGCTCGTCGCGAGCGCCTTGCGGCGGGCGAGCTCGGCGAGGAGCTGGGCGGTGTCGCCCTGCGCGTCGGCGCCGAGCGTGTCGGGGCCCGCGGGCGCCTCGGGGGTGCCCTCCGCCGGAGAGGTGGGGCTCCAGAACGGGGTGAGCAGCACGATGAACCCGCGGCCGCCCGCCTCGCGCGGCTCGAGCCGGACGGTGAGCGGCATGGGGTCCTCGCCCTCGGCGGCGCTCGCCTTCCACCCGGCGGGCACCGCGATGTCGAGCGCGCCGTGGCCGGGCACCTCGAAGCGCTGCCGCTGCGGGGCGGGCGATGCGCCGCCGCGCCGGCCGGCGCAGGCACCGAAGAGCAGCGGCGCAGCGAGGGCGAGGGCGAGCGGCGCGAGGAGCGCGCGGCGAGGCGTGGTCATGTTCCCTCCCCCGTCGGTTCCGCGGGAACTGCGTTCTGCCCCGGCGTGCTCGCTTCGCTCGTTTTACCGTTCCCCAATTATTGTCGGCCGTATAGCGCCCCCGGCGGGTCCGCGCGAGCGACGCCATGTGGCCGCCCCCGCGTGGTCGGCTCCGCGGTGTTCGCGCGCGCGCCCCCGCGCGGGCATGATGCGCGGCGTGAAGCGGACCGCCGCCGCCGCGCTGCGCAATCGCGAGGCGATCGCCTCGGCACTCCGGCGGGTCCTGCCGCCCGGCGGCAGGGTGCTCGAGCTCGGCAGCGGCACGGGCGAGCACGCCGTCTACCTCGCGCGCGCGTTCCCGGCGCTCGAGTGGCAGCCGTCGGATCCGGACCTGGCGGCGCGCGCCAGCATCCGCGCCTGGTCCGCGGAGGCGCGTCTCCCGAACCTGCTCGGGCCGCTCGACTACGACGTCCGGCTCCCGCTCTGGCAGGCGCGGCCGGCCGATGCGGTGCTCTGCGTGAACGTACTGCACGTCGCGCCGCCGGACTGCGGCGAGGCGCTCGTGCGCGGCGCGGCGCGCGTCCTGCCGCCGGGCGGTCCACTCGTCGTGTACGGGCCCTTCCGACGCCGCGGCGATGTCCTCGCCGGCCGGCTCGCGCGTCTCGACGCGCAACTCCGCGCGCACGATCCCGCGCTCGGCGTGCGCGAGCTCGAGGCGCTCGCGGACCTCGCCGCGCGCCACGGGCTCGCACAGGGCGAGGTGGTGGCGATGCCGGAGGAGGGGGATCTCCTCCTCGTGCTCAGGAGGGAGCCGCCCTCCCGGCCGTGACGCACGGCTGGCGGCCGGGCCCCCGGCGGCGAACGACGGGGGAACGGCCGCGCCGGAGGCTAGAACCGGAAGGTAGCGCCGCCCGAGATCTGCAGCCCGTCGAGCCCGAGCGACTGATCCGAGAAGTCGGAGAACTCCACGTTCGCGATGACGTACCGGAGCTCGAGCCCGAGGCTCGCCGCCGGCGTGACGTGGATCTGGGCACCGGCGCCGAGGTGGAAGCCGAACACGTTGTCCTTGTCGCTGACCGATGCGCTCATGCCTCCGACGGTCGCGTTCCCCGTCATCTCGGCCAGGTACACGCCGGCGCCAGCGAGGGCGTACGGCTCGAGCGCCCCCGCGGGGAGGAGCAGCTTCGCGGTCGCGACGATCGGCGTCACCGCGAGATCGAAGTCGACGCTCACGTCGCCGCCGACGTCCGGATCGAAGAAGGTGATCGCGTCCGAGCTCGAGCGGAAGTGGCCGACGCCGAGCTCCGCCGCGAACATCGGCGTGAAGCGGCGGCCGATGGCGACCTCGCCCGCGAAGCCCGCGCCGAAGCCGGCGTCGTCGAGGTCCTCGTCCTGCGGCATGTAGGCGCCGAGGCGGGCATTCACGTAGTAAGGCCGCTCGACGGGAGCCTGAGCGTGGGCGAGCGACGCCGCGGCGGCGATCGCGGCCGCGGCGAGGAGGCGAAGAGTTCTCATCGTGTTCCCTCGGTGATGGAGTGAGAAGCACGGCGAGTGTCACTGCCGTATCTCGCGGCGTCAATTCGACGTCCGCCGCGGATGCGGACATGCGCGCGACCCGGATATGTCGGGAACCGCATCGCGACGTGCGGCGCGGTGGGCGACGGAGCGGGAGGGGACCGGGGCGACAGGTGCGGCCGCTCTCGTGCGACGGCGAGAGCCGCGGCGGTGAGATCGGACGCGTCAGTAGAGCCGCGCGTTGCGAGCGAAGAGCTCCGCGTGCACCGCGTCGAGTGTCCCGGCGTCGACGAGGCCGCTCTCTACGAAGTACTCGCCGATCCGCCGCTGCTGGCGGCCCTGCCGCCCGAGCGCGGTGAGGAGCTGCAGCCGCGTGAGGAAGCCCTGGCGCAGCGCGTACTCGCCGAAAGGCTCCTGCATCGAGCCCTCGGCGCGGCGGCGCGCGAGGATCGCAGCGACGTCCGCCTGGGTGAGGAACCCGAGGTCGACTGCGATTCGGCCGAGCTGCGGACGCTGCGCGCGCTGCCAGGCGATCGCGGCCACGAACGCCGACCAGGGGATGCGGCCCGTGTAGTAGAGGAACTCGGCGAGGCGCAGGCGGCGTTGCGGGAGCGGGCCGCGGGCGGTGTGCGAAGGGCGCGCGGCGTCTCGGCGAGCGGCCCTGGGCGTCGCGACCGGCCGGGGCGCCGTGCGCGGTGGCGCGACTCCGTGGGGACGCGCCGCGGCGGGCCGTCCCCGGCCGCCCAGGGCGGAGGGGCCAGCCGCCACCGCGGACAGCACCCGGTACGCCTCGGTGACGGCGTGGAACTCGCGTGCGAGCTCCGCCTCGGGACGCCCGAGCGCGCGCGCCCGGTCCGGATGCGTCTCGAGCGCGCGGCGGTGGTACACGTCGCGGAGCGTCGCCCTCCAGCTCGCCGTGCCCGGCGCGAACGACCGCCCGAACAAGAGCTGCCCGGCGCGCACCAGGTCCTCGACCGAGATCTGCGCAGTCGTCTCCACCGATATCGCCCGCCTGCATCCGTAGCTGCCGCCCGGCTTCCCGGCTAGTTTTCGACCAGCCCCGGGACCGGAGGCTCGCCCCCGGGAAGGTCCCGACACGCCGCGCCGTTCCAGAGAGGAACCGGCGGCGAAAACGCGCTCGAAAGCTCCTGCCGAGACCGGTGACTACCGGCCGGGCGCTCGACATGGGATAAGGCGACGGATGATCCGGAAGATCGTGCAGATCGACGAGGCCCGCTGCGACGGGTGCGGGCTGTGCATCCCCTCGTGCGCCGAGGGCGCGATCGCGCTCGTGGACGGCAAGGCGCGGCTCTCTGGCGACGCCCTCTGCGACGGCCTCGGCGCGTGCCTCGGCGAATGCCCGCAGGGCGCGATCACCGTCATCGAGCGGGAGGCGGCGGACTTCGACGAGGCCGCGGTGAAGGCGAATCTCGCGAAGAGCGGCGTTCCGGCTCACGGCGGGCACGCGCTGCCGTCCCGCCCTGCGCCGCTCGCGGCGGTCCCCCCGGCCCAGGACGCCCGGCCGCGGCTCTCCATCGTGTCGGATCCCTCCCCCGCGCCGGGCGGCGGGTGTCCCGGCTCGCGCCCGCGCACGCTCACGCCGCGGCCCTCCAACACGCCGCGCACCGCGGGGGCAGCGCAGAGCCGGCTCGGACAGTGGCCGGTCCAGCTCAACCTCGTCCCGGTGACCGCGCCGTACTTCCAGGGCGCCGACCTCCTCGTCGCGGCCGACTGCGTGCCCTTCGCCTACGCCGGGTTCCACGACGAGCTCCTCGCCGGCCGTGCGCTCGTCGTGGGCTGCCCGAAGCTCGACGACAACGCCTTCTACGCCGAGAAGCTCAGGGACATCCTCACCCGCTCCGACATCCGGAGCATCACCGTGGCGCGCATGGAGGTGCCGTGCTGCGGCGGCATCGCGATGGCGGCGCGCCACGCGGTCGCGGCGTCGGGCAAGTCGATCCCGCTGCGCGACGTGGTGGTGGGGGTGGATGGGACGCTGCGGTAAGGGCGGCGGGGGTCGAGCGGGAGCGGCGAAGGGCGACCTGGACCCCGACCTCGACCGGATCTCACGAGGCCGGTCATCCCGAGCGCAGCGCCGCCGCAGGCGGCGCGGAGTCGAGGGACGCCGCGTCAGCGGCGGAGCGAAGTCGAGGGACCACCCCGCGGTCCCGCTGCACCGGGCGCCGCCGCCGGGCATCCTCCCGGCGTGCAGGCCCGTATCCTACGCTTCGCCCTCGAGGACCTCCGCGCGCGGTACGCAGGCGCGTCCTCGCCAGACCTCGACGCGCGGACCGACACGTCGCCATTCCGAGCGTTCCGCGCGGCGCTGCTCGACCTCGCGGCGCGAGCGGCGACCGCGCCGGCGGAGCTCTCGATGTGGTGGGACGGCACGTACAACGGCTATTTCCTCGCGGTGGCGATCGTCCCCCCTGAGGCCCTCGCCCACCTCGACCCCGGGCCCGCCTGCCCGCCCGACGACGACCGGGTCGCCGTCCCGCGCGCCGATCGGTATCCTCTCGCGCACGTCGAGCCGGGGCGCGCCGTCGTGGCGCGCGACGCGGACGGCGCGAGCTACGAGGCACCGTTCGGCGCGGCGACCGGCCACTTCGGCGCGCCGGGCATGAGGAGAATCCCATGAAGGCGGTCCTGTTCGACGGCAAGGGCGGTCCCGAGATCGTGCGCTTCGGCGACACCCCCGACCCGGCGCCGGCGCGGGGCGAGGTGCTCGTGCGCGTGCGCGCCGCCGCGCTCAACCGCGCCGACCTCCTGCAGCGCCGCGGGCTCTACCCGCCGCCGCCAGGCACGCGCGAGGACATCCCCGGCCTCGAGCTCGCGGGCGAGGTCGCCACGGTCGGCCCGGGCGTCACCGCCTGGAAGCCGGGCGATCGCGTGATGGCGATCGCGTCCGGTGAGGCGCAGGCGGAGCTCGCCGTCGCGCACGAGCGGATGCTCGTCAGGATCCCCGACGCGCTGTCGCTCGAGGAGGCGGCCGCGATCCCGGAGGCGTGCGTCACCTCGCACGACGCGCTCTTCACGCTCGGAGGCCTCAGGCCCGGCTGGCCGGTGCTCGTCCACGCCGTCGGCTCCGGGGTCGCCACCGCCGCGCTGCAGATCGCGAAGGCGGCCGGCGCCACCGTGATCGGCACCTCGCGCACCGCCGACAAGCTCGAGCGAGCGCGCGCGCTCGGGCTCGACCACGGCATCCTCGTCGCGAAGGACGAGCCCAAGTTCGCCGACGAGGTCAGGCGCCTGACGGGAAAGCGCGGCTGTCCGCTCGTCCTCGACTTCGTCGGCGCGCCCTATGCCGCGGAGAACCTCGCCGCGCTCGCGTCGGGCGGCCGCGTGGTCGTGATCGGGACGATGGGCGGGCCCAAGGCCCAGGTGGATCTCGGGCTCCTCATGCGGACGCGCGGCGCGATCGTCGGCACCGTGCTCAGGCCCCGGCCGCTCGAGGAGAAGATCGCCGCGACGCAGGCGTTCGCGAGGGACGTCCTCCCGCTCGTCGCCTCGGGCGCGGTGAAGCCCGTGGTGGACGCGGTGCTCCCCGCGGAGCGCGCCCGCGAGGCGCACGAGCGGATGGAGCGGAACGAGAGCTTCGGGAAGCTCGTCCTGACGTTCTGATGGCGCCGATCACTCGAGTTGAGCCCGTGAGCAAGCCCGCTCAGCGGGACTGCCGCCGGCGCCGCACCGCAGCCCACAGGGCCAGGCCGGAGAGCGCGAGGAGGCTCGTGCCGCCCCGCCCGGCCGCGCAGCCCCCCGCGGCGTTCGCCATGACGCGCGCCGGGCCAGTCGCCGGATCCTGCGGCGCCGGGTCGAGCTTGCCGCCCTCGAGCTCGACGATCCGGCGCGCGATCCGCTCGCGCGCCTCCATGAGCCGCTCGGGCGCGACCTCGGTCTCGTACGCGTGCGGGAAGAGCGCGTCGGCGATCGCGTGAGCGAGCGTCGGGTCGCCCGCGTCGGAGAGCCGCTTCAGGTACTCGTAGTCCTCCATGCCCTCGCGCAGCATCTTGAGGCGGATCGAGGCGACCGGGACGTCCGTCGTCCCGCCGATCCTCGCCGGCGTGCCCGGGTAGAACAGCGTGCCGTCGCCGTTCCCGGAGAAGTCCCACTGGTCGCTCCAGGGATCGCGACCGAACGCGAGCGCGGTCTCATAGTAGAGCTCGCCCGTCACGCGGTAGCGGAACGAGAGCCACTCCATCGCGCGGTTCCGCACCGCCGACGCGTCGATCATGTAGCTCGGCCAGCCGGTGAAGTAGCGGTCCTGGTCGGACGGCGAGCCCATGTTCACCGTCCCGCCGCAGCCGTGGCTCATGCAGCTCTGGTACGCCCAGACCTCACGCCCCTCGCCCCCCGCGAGGAACGCGTCGTACTTCCCGCGCTGGTCGCCCGCGTACGTCCCGCGGCGATCGTCGAGGTAGTTCACGACCGGTACGAGGATGTCGATCGAGTCGGTGACCCCGTGCGCGTCGGCGTCCTCGATGCTCGTGGTGACGAGGGTCCGGAACGGCGGGCTCGCCTCGCGGGCCTCCCGCGCGCGAGCGGGGATGTCCGACCAGGCGCAGGTGAGCGGCGGCTCGTCGCACGTGTACTGGTAGAGCCGGTCCCGCCAGCCGCGCGCGTCGAAGAACGACGACCAGCGCGTGGTGTCGCCGCTCTGGCCGAGGAACTCGATCGACGTCGACGCCGCGCCCGCGAGCCGGGTGTGCGCCCCGCCGTCGAGCTGCGGGCCGAAGAAGGCGGCGAAGTGATCGAGGTCGCGGTTGCCGTCGTCGATCTTGGAGAGCGTCAGGCGGTGGTCGAGCGCGAGCTCGCCGTAGCGCGCGCGCAGCGCCGAGAAGGCGTCGCCGTCCACGCCGTGGGCGACGCGAAGCGCCGACCAGGTGAAGCCGAAGGCGGTCTTCAGCGAGGCAGTCGCGGGGAGCGCGAACGGCCAGACACCGAGCGACACGGGCACGGTCGCCTCCCCTCCGTCCCAGCTGACGCGGACGTCGCCCGAGTATTCGCCCGCCGCGGCGTCCTGCGGGACGAACACCTCGACCCAGATGGCGCGGCTCTCGCCCGCGGGGACGCTGAAGGGAAAGGCGTTGCGTCGCTCGCCCTCGACCTCGTCGACGTCGGGGACGAGCGCGTCCGGCCAGCCGCCGGTCGCGCCGTCGAGCGCGGACGGCGTGTTCACCTGGATGAGCGCCGCCCGGTAGAGCCGGACGTCTTCGATGCGTCCCGGCCCATCGAGCGCGCTGGCCGCCGCCCGGACGTTCGTCGCCGGGCCCGTGACGACCACCTGGAATCCCTCGAACTCGTTTCTGGCGGCGGTGATACGAGCGGCGGCGGCAGCGCGAGGCGCCGCGGCCGGGCGGATCTTCTCGGTCGCGAGGGCGGTCCAGACGCTTGCTGCGCGCGCGGCGCCCGGCAGGGAGAACAGGGCGGCGAGCGCGACGGCGGCGCGGATTTGCAAGAGGCAGCCTCTCCGTGTGAAGGGCGCCCCCCCGGCGGCCTGGCCGCTCCTCCCCGGGCACCTCGGTACCGCGAGGTTCTGCCACGGGGGCTGGGGCAAGCACTACGGACGATCGAGCGAGCGGATCACTCGCTCGCCAGGTGAGATGGCGGGCGGGCATGCGCCGTTGACTCACCGTCTCCGTATGCTCTCCGTCCAACCGGGCACGCGCCTCGGCGCGCCCCGGTGCGTACCGTGAGGGCCTGAAAGCCTGCGCCAGCTCACCGGGGGCCTCCGGGACACTGCGCTAGGCGGCGATGAGAGAAAGGCTCAGTTGTCCGATTCGCTCCTCACCCGCGCCCGGCCGCTGCTCGTCGCGCGGCTCGCCGGCGCCGTCCTGACCCTCGCCGTCCCGATGGTGCTCGCGCGGGTCCTCGTCCCGGCGTCCTACGGGACGTTCAAGCAGGCCTGGCTACTCACCCAGACGCTCGCGCTCGTCTTGCCGATGGGCATGACGGCGAGCCTCTACTACTTCCTCCCGCGCGAGCCGGAAGCGCGCGACTCCCACGTCGCGCAGACGCTCTGGATTCACCTCGCGCTCGGCGCCGTCGCGGCGGTGCTCCTCCTCTCCGGCGCCCCCCTCGTGGACCGCCAGTTTCACAACCCGGAGCTCACGCGGGCGCTGCCCTGGGTCGCGGCCTTCACCGCGCTGCAGATCGCGGGCGCGCCGCTCGACGCGGCGTGGAACGCCTCGGGACGGATCGGCGCCGCCGCGGTGGTGCGGCTCGTGACGGAGGTCGCGCGCGGCGCGGGGATCCTCGCCGGGGCCGTGCTGGGCGGCTCGGTCGAGGCAGTATTCGTCGGGATCACCGTGGCGCACCTCGCGCGCGCGGTGTGGTCCTTCGTCGCGCTCGGGCGCGCCCACGGGCTGCGCTTCTCGGCGAGCGAGCTCCGGCGCCAGGCGGCCTACGCGCTGCCGTTCGGGGCGGCCTTCGTGCTCATCGTCCCGCAGCAGCAGTTCCACCACTATGCGGTCGCGAGCGCCGTGACTGCCGCGGCCTTCGCGGTCTACAGCGTCGGCACGTTCCAGCTGCCCGTCGTCGACATCCTGTACACGCCGGTCTCCGAGCTCCTGCAGATCGGCCTCGCCGAGGGGGACGGCGCGGGCCGGCCGGCGCGGGCGGGGCTGCAGCTCTTCCACGAGGCGGTGAACCAGCTCGCGTTCGCGTTCCTCCCGCTCATGGGCCTGCTCGCGGTCGTCGCGCCGGCGCTCATCGAGCTCGTTTTCTCGGCGCGCTACCTCGACGCGGTCCCGCTCTTCCGGCTGGGCCTGCTGACCCTCGCCCTCTCCGCCCTGCCGCTCGACGGCGTGATGCGCGCGCGGGCGCAGAACCGCTACATGCTCGGGCTCTCCGTCGCGAAGCTCGCGCTCACGGTACCGCTCGTCCTCGGCGGGTTGCGCACCGCGGGGATGATCGGGGCGCTCGCCGGCTGGATCGCCGCCGAGTTCGCCGCCCGCGCGTCAATGCTCCACCGTGCCGCACGGCTCTTCGATGCTCCGCTCTCTCGCGTGCTCCCCTGGCCCACGCTCGCCCGCCAGCTCGCTGCGACGGCGTTCGGGATGCCGCCCGCATGGATCGTCCTGCACGTGCTCGACGCTCCCCTCGCGCTCACCGTCGCCGCCGCGTGCGCGGCGTTCGCCGCGGCTTACCTCGGCCTGTCGTGGTCGCGGGGCTGGCTCCCGGCGGGCTGGATCTCGCTCTTCGCGGCGCGCCGCGCCCGCACGGCTGCCGCTCCGTCGGAGCCATGACCCCGCGGCGGTCTCGCCCCTCGGCCGGCGAGCGCGCACTCTCGTGATGATGCGCCGCGGGACCCTCCTGCTCCTCCTCGCTGCGGCGGCGCTGGGCGTCACCACCGCCGCGCGCCTCCCAGCCTCGTGGGCGAGCGGCAACGCCCTGAATCACGTCTCCGGCGCGTGGATGGCGCTCGCGGAGGACCTCGCGCACGGCCAGTTCTACCGCCCGATCTTCGATCCCGAGGTCGGCTACGGGGGGACGCGCTGGTTCCCGCTCGCGTTCGCGGCGCACGCTGCGCTCCGGGTCGCCGGGCTCGATCTCGTGACGGCCGGCTACGCGCTCTCGCTCGCGATCGGCCTCCTGCTGGTGGCGGCCGCGTACGTCCTGCTCCGCCGCATCGGCGCCGCCCGTACGCCGGCGGCGGCCTTCGCTGTGCTCACGCTCGGTACGTTCGCGACGCAGTACGCGCTGTCGTCCGTCCGCTATGACCTCCTGCCCGTGGCGCTCGGCACGCTGGGCCTCGCCGCCGTGGCGCGCGGACCGTCGCGCCGGGCGATCGGCGCCGCCGCCGTGCTCTTCGCGCTGGCGTTCGCCGCGAAGCCCACCGCGCTCACCGCACCCGCGGCGGCGGTCGCATGGCTGCTCGTCCGCCGCGAGCGGCGCGCGGCGCTCGCTCTGGGAGCCCTCGTCGGGGTTCTGGACGTCGCGGTGGTCGGGGCGACCGACGCGCTCTCCGGCGGGCGGTTCCTCGCGCTTCTCGGCGCGACCGCCAGCGGCGGCGCCCGGCTACGCGATGTCGTGGCCGCTCCCGCCCGCCTCGCCCAGCAACTCGCCATCTCGGACCCGGCGGCGATCGCGCTCCTTGGCGCCGCGTTCGCGGTCGCCCTCGCCGGCTCCCGGCACCACGTGCGCGCCGCGCGCCGCGGCGCCGCCGGCCCGGAGCTGTTGCCCGTGCTCTGGCTCGTCGCGGCGCTCGCCGGGATCCTCGTCGTCTTCGCGTCCCCTGGCACCGACGAGAACCACCTCGTGGAGCTCGAGGTCGCGGCGGCGCTCGCGCTCGGCGCGTCATGGCGCGCGCGCGGCACGGCGGGCAGCATCGCGCGCGGGCTCGCGCCGGTCGCGGGCGCGCTCGGCGTCGTCGTCGCCGCCGGGATGGCGCGCCAGGATCTCGCGAGCTCCCGGCTCGCGGAGCTGCGCAGCCTGGCGGCCGCGCTGCCTCCGGGCGTCGTCGTCTCGGAGGACCCGCTCCTCCCGATCGTCGCCGGCCAGCGGCCGCTGGTGCTCGACGGCTTCATGCTGCGGCTCGCCGCCGACCGCGACCCCGCCATCGCCCGCCCGCTCCTCGATGGGCTGCGGCGCGATGAGTTCGCGGCGGTCGTCCTGCTCCAGGATCTCGACTCGCCCGAGGCGCGCGGATGGTACCGCCGCGGCAACCTCGGGCTCGAGGTCGTCGGCGAGGTGGCGCGCCACTACCGGCTCTCGGAGCGGTTCGGACGATATCACCTGTACCTGCCGTCCCGCGCCGCCTCCGGCGAGGCGCCCGTCGCGGCGGCAGCCGCCGAGCGCAGGAGCGCAGCGCGCCCGGCGCTTCGCCCGGTCCCGGCCCGCGCGCCGGAGATCCCCGCCTCGTCTGCCGCGCTCGGCGCGCGCGCCACGCCCTGAGCTGATCCCTCGGCCGCCGCCCGCGTTGGCCCCGGTGACGACGCGCGGTTAGAGTCTCGCCCTGCATGCGCGAGCTCTCCACCTCGACTCCCGCCACCCCTGCCGTGCAGCCCGCCCCTCACCGCGAGCTCACCGCGCGCGCCATCGCGATCGCGATGCTCGTCGCAGCGCTCATGGGCGCGGCCGAGCCGACGGTGGTGCTGCGGATCGGCTACGGCCCGAACATATCGGTCGTGAGCGCGTTCCTCGGCTTCATCTTCATCTCCATCATCGGAAAGCTCACGCGCCGGCGCGGCACGCGTTTCGAGAACAACCTCGTGCAGACCGCCGGCACCGCCGCCGGCTCCGGCGTAGGCTTCATGGCCGTGGTGCTCGCCGCGATCGACATGCTGAACCAGCGCGGGCTCATGAACCTGCACCTCACGGGCCTGCAGATCTTCGCGTGGCTCGCGCCCGCGGGGCTCCTTGGCGTCCTGCTCGCGGTGCCGCTCCGCAAGCACTACATCGACGAGGAGAACCTCACGTTCGCGGACGGCACCGCTGCCGGCGAGACGCTGCTCGTGCTCGACGAGGGGCCGAAGCAGGCCGGCCCGCGCGTCGCCGCGCTCGGGATCGGCGGCGCGATCTCCATCGGGCTCACGCTCGTGCGCCAGGCGCTCGGGTGGATCCCGGAAGCGATCGCGTTCCGCTTCCTCACGCCGCACGCGGAGGCGCTCCGCGTCGGGACCGAGGTGGGAGTCCTGTCGCTCGGCGCGGGGCTGCTCGTCGGGCTGCGCGTGACGCTCTCGATGGGGCTCGGCATGGTGCTCGCCTGGATCGTCGCGCCGGAGCGGCTCCTCGCGCGCGGGCTCGTCCCGGAGCTCACGTTCAACGCGGTCCTGCAGCGGTGGATCATGTGGCCGGCGACCGGCCTCATGGTCGCGGGCGGCCTCGCCGCGCTCGTCCTCAAGTGGAAGGTGATCGCGAAGACGTTCCACGGCCTCTCCGGCAAGGAGGCGGACACGAGCGGCGACTTCCCGATGAGGTGGGTGATCTGGGGCGCGCTCGCCTGCGCCGTCGTGCTCGCGGCGGTGCAGAAGATCTCGCTCGGCTTCCCGCTCTGGCTGTCGGCCGTGTCGGTGCTGCTCTCGATGGTCCTCATGCTCGTCGGCATCCGCGTGCTCGGCGAGACGAACTGGGCGCCGATCTCCGCGATGGCGAACGTGATGCAGGCGGTGTTCGCGTTCCTCGCGCCCGGCCACGTGCCGATCAACATGGTCGGTTCGGGGATGAGCGGGGCCATCGCCGCGAACGGCGAGCACCTCATGCAGGACTACAGGGCCGGGAAGATCGTCGGCTCGACGAACCGGAACCTCACGATCCTGCAGCTCATCGGCGTGCCGATCGGGGCCGCGGCGGTGGCCATCGCCTACCCGGCGGTGCGCGCCCGCTACGGCGTCGGCGGCGAGGGCGGGCTCACCTCGCCCATCTCGGTGAAGTGGGCCGGGTTCGCGGAGCTCCTCTCGAAGGGCTTCGGCGCGCTCCCCTCGAGCGCCCTCGTCGCGCTCATCGTCGCGGTGGTCGTGGGGGTCGTGCTGACCGTGCTCGAGTCGAGCCCGCGCTTCGGCCGCTTCGTCCCGTCGCCCACGGCGATCGGGCTCGGCGCGCTCATCCCGGGCTTCGCGGTCGTGCCGATGGTCCTCGGCGGCATCGCACAGGACCTCTGGCGGCGCCTGTCGCCGCGGACGGAGGGCGTGTACTCGACGCCGCTCGCGTCCGGCTTCATCACCGGCGAGGCGCTCGTGCTCCTGTTCCTCGCGCTGTTCTCCGCGTTCGGCTAGGACCTCGAAAAGGCGCCGGGCCCGGCGATGGCCGGGCCCGGTCGTTGTGAAGTCTCGTCGTTGCCGCCCGCGGCGTCGTCGCTCCGGTCGCGGGCGGAGCGCCGCACGCCGCGCAGGGGGTGGGTGGCTAGCGCACGAACTCCACGTGAGGGCTCATGTGACGCGCGAGCGGCGAGCGCGTGAGCAATTCGAGGGCACGCTCGAGCCGCTGATCGCCCATCCCCGGGACCGCTTCGTAAGCGGCCGAGATCAGCTCGCCGAGCGTGGTGACGAGCCGGCGGGGGGCGGTGCGCTTCTCGGATCGACGACGGCGGTTGGCCTTCATGGTCCCTCCGGGTGGCGATTCGGCGTGGCGTGCCCGTCGCCTTCTCACTAGCAAACGGCTTGCCTCACGCGAACGGTCGGGGTTACAGGGGCTTGGCACCGTTGGCCCCCCTCGACACCGTAGACTTTCCAGTGCCGACCTCGAAATCCCGACAGTCCACGCCAAGGACGTAACCCCGGGCGTAGAGCCCGAAAGAACGACGACGCGATGCCGACGAGCCCCTCACGAGAGCTGCAGACGTTTCAGAACCCGAAACCTGACCGACCCTACGAGATCGCGATGGAGTGCCCGGAGTTCACCTGCGTTTGTCCGATGACCGGGCAGCCGGACTTCGCCACGATCCGGCTCCGCTACGTCCCCGCCGCCAGGTGCGTGGAGCTGAAGAGCCTCAAGCTCTACCTGTGGAGCTTCCGGGACGAGGGGACGTTCCACGAAGCGGTGACGAACCGGATCTGCGACGACCTCGTCCGCGCGCTCGACCCCCGCTGGATCGAGGTCACCGGCGACTTCGCGATCCGCGGGGGCATCCACACCGTCGTGACGGCGCGCCACGGCGAGCGCCCGGCGGGTGTGTAGCGCGCCGCACCGCTTCCGCTCCCTCCCCCCGCATCGCAGCTTCTCTCCTTGGGAGGGAGGCGATTGCGGGACGGCAAGCTCTCGATCGCGTACGTCCACTACGGCGCGCAGAGCGGCGTGACCCCACAGGTCGCGCGGGCGCTCGCCGCCCGCGGACACGACGTCCGGCTGGTCGAGGCGACGGGCGATCTCGAGCCGCGCCACCCGGTGACACGCCGGCTACGCCCGCTGCCCGGCGTCGCGCTGCACCTCGCCGCCGCCGCGGCCCGCTTCGGGCTGCGACGGCGGGCGCTCGAGCACCGCTGGAACACGCCGTTCGCGTTCGACTGCCACGCGCTGCGAGCCGGCGAGGCCCTGCGCGCGCTCGAGCCGGCGCCCCGGCTCGTCCTGCAGAACGGCGCGTTGTTCGCGCCGGGGCTGCCGGCCCCGTACCCGTACGCGCTCCTCCTCGATCACACCAGCGCGCTCCTGATGCGGAGCCCCGCCTGGCCGATCGCGGGGCTCCCGGCGCCGCTCGACTACGGTGACGCGTGGCGCGCCCGCGAGACGAGCGTCTACCGCCGCGCGCGCGTCCTCGCGACGTTCAGCGAGAACGTCGCGCGCTCGCTGGTCCGCGACTACGGCGTCCATCCCGGGCGCGTGCGCGTGGTGGGCGCCGGCGCGAACGTCTTCCCGGGCGCGGCGCCGCGCCAGGACGACGGCCGCACGATCCTGTTCGTGGGCCGCGACTACGCGCGCAAGGGGGGACCTGTGCTCGCCGAGGCGTTCGCGCGGCTGCGCTCGTGGGAGCCGCGCGCGCGCCTGCTCGTGGCCGGTCCGCCCACGCCGCCGGCGCTCCCGGAGCGAGGTCACTGGCTCGGGCCGGTCGAGCTCGACGAGCTCCCCGCCCTGCTCGCGCAGGCGACGGTGTTCGCGCTGCCCACGCTGCGGGAGCCGTTCGGCCTCGCGTTCCTCGACGCGATGGCCTGCGCGGTGCCTTGCGTCGGCACCGCCCACGAGGCCGTGCCCGAGATCGTGGAGGACGGCGAGACCGGGCTCCTCGTCCCACCGGGAGATCCCGGCGCGCTCGCGGACGCCCTCGGGCGCCTCCTGGCCGATCCCGCGCGCGCGCGCGCGATGGGCGCGCGCGGCCGCGCGCGGGTGGAGTCGCGCTTCCTGTGGGGCCACGTCGCGGAGCGGCTCGAGGAAGCCCTCCTCGCCGCGCTGTCACCGCACGGGAAGGCCGCCTGACTCGGGCACGCGCCGCCTCGAGCCGTCTCGGCAGGCCATGATCGCGACCGGTGCCGATGTAGGCAGCCGGCGCCAGCTCGCCCGAGGAAACGCGCGAGGGCCGGGGTGGGTGGGCGAGCGACCGAGCGCACGCGCGGTGGAGTACAATCCCGCGCCAAGTGTCCGACGTCGTGGCCCGGTTCGAGCCCCAGTCGCTCCTCGGATCCGTCCTCGACGGCCGGTACGAGCTCGTGGCGCACCTCGCGACCGGCGGGATGGGGGCGGTGTTCCGCGCCCGCCACGTTCACCTGCGCAAGGACGTCGCGGTGAAGGTCCTCCGCCCGGACCTCTCCGCCTCGCCCGACCTCGTCGAGCGGTTCCGGCGCGAGGCCGAGATCGCGAGCGCCCTCGAGCACGACAACATCGTCCGCGTCACCGACTTCGGGCGGAGCCCGGACGGCTGGCTCTTCCTCGCGATGGAGCTGCTCTCCGGGGAGAGCCTGTTCGATCGGCTCCGGCGCGAGGGCTTTCTCGCGCCGGAGGAGGCGATCCCGGTCCTGTGGCAGGTGTGCTCCGGCCTCGAGGCCGCGCACGCGCTCGGCGTCGTGCACCGCGATCTCAAGCCCGAGAACGTGTTCCTCGCGAGGACCGCGAGCGGGCGCGAGGTGACGAAGCTCCTCGACTTCGGCATCGCGAAGATCGCTGACCCCACGAGCGTGAGCGCCACGCAGGCGGGCGTGGTGGTCGGGACGCCCGAATACCTCGCCCCGGAACAGGCGCTCGGGGGCGAGGTGGACGCGCGCGCCGATCTCTACGCCGTCGGCCTCATCGCCTGGCGGATGCTGGCGGGCCGCCATCCCTTCAAGGCCGACGAGCCGCGCGCCCTGCTCATGATGCAGGTGACGCGGCCGGTGCCCCCGCTCACCGATCCGCGCCCGGATCTCGGCGCATATCCGGGGCTCGTGGCCGCCGTCGCGCGCGCGTGCGCGAAGGAGCCCGGCGAGCGCCACCCCTCTGCGGGCGCGCTCCGCTCGGACCTCGCCGGCGCGCTCGGCCCGGCGTTCGTGCTCCCGCCCAACGCGACCCCCTCGCCCTCGCTCTCGCTCTCCCCGGCGACGCCCGCCCTGCCTGACGCGACGGGCGCCGCCGATACCCGCGCCTCGCTGCCCCCCGTGCGCGCCACGCCGTCGGCCGCGCCCGGCGCACCGGCGCTCCGGAGGGCGGCCGCGCACCTCGCCGAGCTGGCCCGCGCGTGCGCCGTGCGCACCCATCCGCTCACCCTGAGCCTGTCGAAGGGGACCGGCTGGCTGCGCGCGCGCCCGCTCGTCGCGGCGGCCTGCGCCCTCGTCGCGGTGACCGCGCTCGCGGCCGCGCTCGCGCTGGGCGCGAGTCGCGCCAAGCCCGCCGCCGAGGCGCGCGCGCTCCTCGAGGCCGGCCAGCCCGCCGCGGCGCTCGCGCTCCTGGATCGCGCGCTCGCGGATCGTCCGGAGGACGCCGGCCTGCTCGTCCTCCGCGCGCGCGCGCTGCACCGCACGGGCGCCGAGGCGGCGGCGCTCGTCGCCTTCTCCGCCGCGCGCGCGCGCGGGCCGCTCGACGACGCCGCCCGCGCGGATCTGGCAGAGACGCTCGCCGCGGAGCGGACGCTCGCGGACCGCGCGCACCGGCTCCTGCTCGAGGAGGGCGACGCGGCGGTCCCCGCCGTCCTGCGCGCCGCTCGCGAGGGGGCGCCCGCGCAGCGGCTGCGGGCGCTCGAGCTCGCGCGGGACCTCGGCGTCGAGGAGCAGCTCGATCGGCCCGCCGCTTACGGCGCGCTGCTCGACGCGGCGGAGTGCGACGTCCGGCGCGCGGCCGCGGAGCGGCTCGGAGAGATCGGCGAGCCCGCTGCGCTCCCCGCGCTGCGGCGGGCCGCGGGCGCGAAGGTCGAGACGAGGGGGCTCTTCGGCCTGACGCGCCGCCAGCCGGCGTGCGGCGCCGCCGAGGCCTCCGCGGCGGTCCGGCGCATCGAGGCGGCCGTGCGCGCGCCGTGAAGCGATCCGCCGCCCGGGACCCTGCATCGCGCCGGCTGGCGTGCTAAACGACGCCGGCACCCTGACGCCGCTCGCCTCCGGACGGGCTCGCGAGCGGCTCTCGAGGAGATCCGGATGGCGCGGACGAAGGCGGCGACGGTGAAGGCGACGGGCACCCCGGCGGCGGAGATCGCGGCCGACGTGGTCGCCTTGCCGGTGTACGAGGAGGAGGTCCGAGGCGGCGGGCGCGGCCGCGTGAAGGCGCTCGACTCGGTGCTCGGCGGCGCCCTCGTCGCCGCCGCGAAGGCGGAGCGCTTCGCGGGGAAGCCCGGCCAGGAGCTCGCGCTTCCGACCCTCGGCCGCGCCCCCGCGGGCCGCGTCCTCCTCGTCGGCATGGGCCCGCGCGCGAAGGCGAAGGACTGGCCCGGGACCGGCTTCGAGCCGCTCCGCAGCGCCGCCGGAAGGGCCGCGCGCGCGGCGTCGAAGGCCGGCGCCCGCGCGCTCGCCGTCGCGCTCCCGGAGGAAGGCGTGGACGACGTCGCCGCCGCCGCGCGCGCGCTCGCCGAGGGCGCGCTCCTCGGCGCCTACGCGTTCGCGCGCTACAAGAGCGAGGACGACGACCGGCGGACCCCGCTCGCCGAGCTCACGATCGCGGTGCCCGCAGGCGCCGAGCGCCGCGCCGAGGTGAAGGGCGCGCTCGCGCTCGCGCGCGAGATCGCGGGCGCGGTCGGCTGGGCGCGGGACCTCGTGAACCTCGGGCCGGCCGACTGCACTCCGAGCCTGCTCGCGGAGCAGGCGGTGGCGCTCGCTCGCGAGGCGAAGCTGGCGGTCGAGGTGCGCGGCCCGAAGGAGATCTCGGCGCTCAGGATGGGCATGTTCCTCGGCGTCACGCGAGGCTCCTCCGAGCCGCCGCGGCTCGTCACCGTGAGCTACGTCCCTGAGGGTGCGGCGGCGAACAAGGCGCCGGTGGTGCTCGTCGGCAAGGCCATCACCTTCGACTCTGGCGGCCTGTCGCTCAAGCCGACCGAGAGCATGGTGACGATGAACACGGACATGGCGGGCTCCGCCGCCGTCCTCGGCGCGATGCGCGTCATCGCCCACCTCGCGCCGCCGTTCCCGGTGCACGCGGTGCTCGGTGCCTGCGAGAACATGCCGGGCGGGAAGGCCTACAAACCCTCCGACGTGCTCGTCTCGTACGCGGGTAAGACGGTCGAGATCACGAACACCGACGCGGAGGGGCGGCTCGTCCTCGGCGACGTGCTCGCCTGGGCGGCGGAGACGTTGAAGCCGGCGGTGATGGTGGACGTCGCGACGCTCACCGGAGCCTGCATGGTCGCGCTCGGCCACACCACCGCCGGCCTCTTCGGGCCGGACGGCCCGGCGGTGGACGGGATGCTCGCGGCGGCGCGCGCCTCCGGCGAGGACGTCTGGCGTCTGCCGATGACCGAGTCGCTGAAGGAGCAGCTGAAGAGCGACCGCGCCGACCTGAAGAACACCGGCGAGCGCTGGGGCGGCGCCATCAGCGCGGCGCACTTCCTCCACGCGTTCGCGAAGGACGTGCCCTGGGCGCACCTCGACATCGCGGGGCCGTCGCACGCGCCGAAGGAGCAAGGTTACGTCGCGAAGGGCGGCACCGGGTTCGCGGTGCGCACGCTCGTCGAGTTCGTGCGGGCGTTCCGGGAGTGAGGGCCCCGGCCGCGTGAAGGGCGCTGCGGCGGCTTCTCGGCCGGGCTAACCTCTCCCCGTGAACGCGATCGACGCGCTCGGACTCATGCTCCGCCCCGCCGGCGGCGGGGTGCACGTCGTCTCGACCGGGAAGGCCGAGCAGCTCGCGCTGCAGCGCAGGCTGTACGGCGCCGCGGACGAGGAGACGGTCCGGGCGCGCTGGCGCGAGGACCTCGCCGGCATCGCAGGCGCGCGTGCAGTGCTCGTCGGGATCCCATCCGACACGGGCGGCGGGATCCAGCGCGGCGCGAACCTAGGACCGGGGGCGATCCGCGCACGGCTCCTCGAGGACGATCCGGAGTGGCCGTCCCGCGCGCGCGACTCGGGCCTCGTCGACCTCGGGGACGTCTTCTCCGTCCCTCAGCTCCTCGAGGACGACATGCTCTCGGACGGGCAGCGCGCCGCGACGGCCCGGGCGCTCTACCCCGATCTGGATCCGGCCGAGCGCGCCCGGTGGCCGGTCTCGCCGCTCTCCATCGCCGAGCGCGCCCTCACGCTCGTCCTCGCCGCGAACCCGCGCGCGAAGGTCCTCGCGCTCGGGGGCGATCACTCCGCGGCGTGGCCGGTCGTGAAGGCGCTCGCTGCGGCGCACCCCGGGCTCGGGATCGTCCAGATCGACGCGCACACCGATCTGCTCCCGGAACGGCTCGGGATCCGCCACTGCTTCGCGACCTGGTCGTTCCACGCGAACGAGCTCCTCGGCCGCGGCGGGCGGCTCGTCCAGGTCGGCACGCGCGCCTCCGGGCGCGACCGGGCGCACTGGGAGTCCACGCTCGGCGTCCGGCAGTTCTGGGCCGAAGAGGTCCGCGCCGCTCCCGCCGCGGCGCTCGACGCCATCGTCGCGCACGTGAAGGCGTCCGGCGTCTCCGCGGTCTACTTCTCGAACGACATCGACGGGACCGACGCCGCGTTCGCGGACGCGACCGGGACGCCCGAGCCGGGCGGGCTCGCGCCGGACTTCGTGTCGGCGCTCGTCGCGCGCCTCGGAAGGGAGATCGGGCTCGCCGGCGGCGACGTGATGGAGGTCGCGCCGTACGTCGCGCGCAGCGCGGGGGGCGGCCCGCGCACCGTCGCGCTCGCGGCGCGGTACCTCCGCGAGACGATCGACGCGGCGCTCGGGTGAACCCGTTCACCGCCGGATCAGCACGACCCCTGCGAACAGCAGCACCGCTCCCACGAGCCGCGTGCCGGTGATGGGGCGCGCCGCGAGCCCGAGGGCTCCGGCGTGATCGAGCGCGAGCGCCGCGACCATCTGGCCGGCGAGGGTGAGCGCGAGCGTGAGGGCGAAGCCGATCCGCGGCGTGAGGACCACGATGGCGGTCACGTAGAACGCGCCGAGCAAACCCCCGACCCAGCTCCACGCCGGCGCGGCCGCGAGCGCCGCGAGCGTCGGCGGCCGGATCCGCGCCACGACGAGATACGCCGCGAGGCCTGCGAGGCCGACGGCGAAGTTCACGAACGCCGCCCACTCCGGGCGGCCCGCGTGGCGAGCCATGGCCGCGTTCACGCCGGCCTGCAACGGCAGCCCGGCGCCGACGACGAGGGCGAGCAGGGCGAGGGCGATCTCCAATGAGCTCTCCTTGCTGGGGAAGGGCGCGGACTTCATGGGCGCCGCGCGGTGGAATCGAGCCCGAGTCCAAGCCTGGTTCATCGGGCGCGGGCTCGGGCTCGGGCGCGTTCACGGGGGTCCAGGCCAACCGAGCTGCGCCATCATGATCTGACATCGATCCCGCGTGGCCACGATACGAAAAGGAAAGCCCCGGATCCGCTGGATCCGGGGCCTCGGGTGTCGGACGGAGAGTCGTCCGGCCGTTACGCCTTCTCGGTGACCTTCTTCGAGGCAGACGCCGGGGTGAGGCCGATGATGGCGCCGATGGCCGCGCCCGCCGCCGCGCCAGCGACCGCGAAGAGCGAGCCGACCGCCGTGACGCCGAGGACCATCCCGAAGACGATGAGCGCCTTGGCGGCGAAGGAGGCGGTCACCGGCGTGCCGAAGATGCCGCCCGCGAGCATCACGCCCGCGTAGCCGCCGTAGAGGAGCGCGGGCAGGAGCGCCACCGCGAGGAAGAGGGCGAGACCGACACCGGCGCCAACGAGAGCAGGAACCTTCGCGTTCTTCGTCATGACCATTTCTCCTTTTTCGTCCCGGGGCCGTCCGTCCGGCCACCCACCCTTGCTCATCTGCACGGACTCGGCCACGTCGAAGACGCGCAGTTTCGCGGGGTTCGGCGCCGTCTTGTCGGAGTTTCCCGACGCGGCCGCCGGGCCGGCCGACAGCCCGGACCGGCAGGGGCGCTGTGCTACCCTCGCCGCCGTGAACGCGTTCAAGCCGCACCTCGCCACAGTCGCGGACTACCCGTACTCGAAGGTCGACGCGCGGGTGAAGCTCGACCAGAACGAGAGCCCCGAGGACTTCCCCGCCGACCTCAAGGCCCGCGCCCTCGCCCGGCTCGCCGTGCTGCCCTGGAACCGCTACCCCGAGCTGCACGCGGAGGAGGTCCGCGCGGCGATCGCGCGCCACGAGGGCTGGCCCGAAGAGGGGATCGTCGTGTCGCCGGGCTCGAACCTGCTCGTGCTGGCGCTCGCGCAGGGCGCGCGCTCGGTCCTCGATACCGTCCCGGCGTTCCCGTACTACAAGGGCGGCGCGGCCGCGGCGGGCACGCCCTACCGCTCGATCCCCCTCGGCACGGACTTCGCGCTGCCCGCCGACGCGCTCCTGGCCGCGATGGAGGAGCCGCCAGGCGTGCTCTTCCTCCCGAACCCGCACGCGCCCACCGGGCGGCTGTTCGAGGCGGGCGACGTGGAGCGCCTCGCCGCGCGGGCGCGCGAGCGCGACTGGCTCCTCGTCGTCGACGAGGCGTACCACGCGTTCGCCGGAACCGACGCGCGTCCGTTGGCGCGCGGGAACCCGAACGTCGCCGTGCTGCGCACGTTCTCCAAGTCCTGGTGCCTCGGCGGCATCCGCGCCGGCTATCTGCTCGCCGCGCCACGCGTCGCCGCGATCGTCCGCGCGCTGGTCCCGCCGTTCTGCATCCCGGCACACACCGGCGCGATCCTGCTCACCGCGCTCGAGGCCCCGGATCGCTTCGCGCCGATCCACGAACGGATCCGCGCCGAGCGCGCGCGGCTCTTCGCCGGCCTCGCCTCACACCCTACGTGGAAGCCCTACCCGAGCGCGGCGAACTACGTGCTCGTGCGCACGCCCGACGCGAAGGCCGCGTTCGACGGGCTCGTCGCGAAGGGCATCCTGGTGCGCCGGCAGGATCACTACCCCGGGCTAGAGGGGTGCATCCGGGTGACGGTCGGGGCGCCGTCGGAGAACGACGCGCTGCTCGCGGCGGCGGCCGGGTTGAGGTGACCCTCTCGCTCGCCGCCGTGTGGATCGGGGCGGCGGCGCTCGCGATCGCCATCGCCGCACGACTCGAGCAGCGAGAACGGTGGGGCCTCCTCGCCGCCTGCGCCGTGTTCGGCCTCTCCGCGGTCGTCTCGACGAACAGCTACGCCCACGACGACTTCACCCACTTCCGGAACGTGCGCGCGGCGCTCGGGGACGCGCGGCGCCTCCTCGACCTGTGGGACCGCCCCGCGATGACGCTGCTCTACACGCCCGCAGCGCGGTTCGGGCTCGTCGCGGCGCGCCTCACGAGCATGATCCCCGCCGCGATCGCGCTCTCGGCCACGGCGCTCGCTTCGCGCGCGCTGGGGCAGGCCCGCCCGTGGCTTGCGGCGGTCTTCGTGGTGGCTCAGTACGACTTCTTCGGCCAGGCGTCGTCCACCATGACCGAGCTGCTCTTCGCGGCGGGGTTCGCTGTCGCCGTGTGGGGCTGGGCCGCCCGGCGGCCATGGCTCGTCGCGGGAGGGCTCGGCTATCTGTCGATCGCGCGGCCCGAGGGCCCGCTGTACGCCGCCCTCGGGGCGGCCGCACTGCTCGTCCGCGAGCGTCGCCTCGGGCCCGTGCTCCTCGCCGGCGCGCCGTTCGTCGCGTACCTGTCGATCGGCGCCGCGGTCCACGGCGACCTGCTCTGGTACGTTCACCTGAACCCGTACGCGCAGAAGGTGGGCCTCAGGCTCGAGTGGCCCCAGCTCTGGGGCAGCTTCTTCTTCACTGCGCTCGCGCACGGACAGCCCGCGCCGGTCCTGCTGCTCGAAGCGATGGGGGTCGGGCTCGCGCTGCATCGCAGCGGGCGCCACCTCCGGTTCCTCCTCGCCCCGCTCGCGATCGCGTACCTCCTCCTCACCTTCCTCAAGATCGGGCCGTACGACTGGTGGCGTCACAGCCGGTATCTCGTCACGATCGCGCCCGCGCTGGCGCTCCTCGCCAGCGGCGGGTTCGAGGTGGCGATGCGGCGATTCCCCCGCCTCGCGCCCGCGCTGCTGCTCGTCGCCGGCGCCTTGTTCGGGACGAGGGTCCTCCTGCTGGAGCGACGACCGCCGTCGGACCACGCGGAGGTGGTGGTGATCGCCTCGCTCGCCTTCTCCGTCGCGCTCGCGGCGCTGCTGTGGCGCCTGCGCGAGCGGGTCCCGGCGCACGCCTCGCTCTCCATCGTTCTGGCGCTCCCCCTCGTCGCGGCGCCAGCCGGAGCGTTCGCGCACCATCGGCCCACGCCGGGTGAGCTACAGGCTGCAGACGCGGCGAGCTGGCTCGCCGAACGCGGCGCGGGGCTCGGCCCCGTGATGCACGACGTCCCCGGGCTCGAGGCCGCTTGCGCCGCACGCGGGGCAGATCCTTGCGCGCTCGAGCTCCGGGAGGCGCAGGAGCGTCCTCCGGACGAGGTCCGGGTCGTCGTGCGCCAGTTCGTCGACGGGGCCGGGGTGGCGTCCGCGCCGGACGGATGGCGCGAGACCTGGCGGCGCGTGGGCGAGCGCGTGCGCGGTCCGCTGCTGCGCCCCCGGACGTGCGCGACCGTCACCGTCGTGTGGGAGCGCGAGTGATCCCACGGGGGCTGCGGCCCCGCCGATGTCACACGAGATCGAAGCGCTCCGCGTGGACGTCCCCGAGCGGCACGCCGAGGCGCGCCAGCGCGCGCTCGACCGCATCCATCATCGGCGGCGGACCGCACACGAAGAAGCCGCGGCGACCGTCGCGCGGCACGTGGCGCGCGAGCAGCTCCTCCGTGACGTACCCCGTCTCTCCCGTCCAGCCCGGCGGCGGCTTCTCGAGGACGTGCACGACCGCGAGCCTGAGCCGGCGCGCGAGCGCGGGCAGCTCGTCGCGGAACGGGGTCCGGTCCCACTCGCCCGTGGCGAACACGAGCACGTGCGGGCGCGAGTCGCCGCGGTCCGCGAGCGTGCGGATCATCGAGAGGAAGGGCGCGACCCCGATCCCGCCGGCGATGAACACGTAGCCGTCGGCGTCCGGGAAGCCGTCGATGCTCATGGTCCCGAACGGTCCGTCGACGTAGGCGCGGTCGCCGGGCTTGGCGGCGGCGACGAGCCGGCGGGTGAAGTCGCCGACCCCCTTCACCGTGAGCTCGACGCGCGGGGCCCGCTGCGCGGAGCCGGAGATCGAGAACGGGTGCTCCGCCGCGGCGAACGGCGAGTCTCCGAGCGTGAGCCAGACGAACTGCCCGGCGCGGAACCGGAAGCCGGCGTGCCGGTGCGGCTCGAGCACGAGCGACACCGCGTCGCCGCGCTCCGGACGCACCTCACGCACCACGTAGGGCCGCCGCAGGAGGACGAGCGGCTTCGCCAGCCGGACCCGCAGGAGCAGGGCCACCCACGCGAGCGTCCACACGATCCAGAGCGAGCGCACCACGGGCGCCTCGAGGAGCCGTCGCGCCGCGACCGCGTGCCAGAGCCCGAGCAGCACCGCGGCCGCCGCGGCGAGCCCGTGCAGCCGGCGCCAGCCGTCGTACGGGATCCGCAGCGCCCGCCGCGCGTACGAGGTCACCGCCAGGACCCCGAGCGCGTAGAGCGACACGACCCCGGCGCCGATCGACCAGGGCGCGTCCCACGGGACGAGGAACCCCGCGATCGACGCCGCGTCAGGCGCGAGCAGCACGATCGGGTGGAGGACCGCGAACACGAGCGTCACCGCGGTCACGTACCGGTGGAACGCGTAGACGAGGTCCGTGCCGAACGGCGGCGCGAGCCACTCGAAGCGCGCGGTGAGCAGGAACTGCATCGCCATCGTGGAGAGCGCGAGGAATCCGAGCGCCGAGCCGAGCTCCTCGCGGAAGCTCGCGCCGCCCGTGATCGGCACCGCGGAGAGCCAGAGAAGCGGGTAGAGCGCGAGCAGGACGTACAGCGCGATCCACAGGACGGAGCGGGTGAGATCGCGCGAGTGGATCCTCACGGCGCGGCCCGTCCGAGCGCGCGCGCCAGCGCGAAGAGCACCGCGGCGGTCGCGAGGAGGATCCCCGTGCCGGCGGCGGCGAGCATCGCGAGCCTCTGGCGCACGCCGCCGTTCTAGCACGCACGCGCGCCTGCGGTGGGCGCGCCCGGCCTGCCCTCGAGGGGGTCGGGGCGATCACCTCTGCGAGACACGCGCTCAGTGAATCCGCGCCAGGAGCGGCAGCCCCGCGACGATCCGCGCCTCCTCCTCGGCGAGCTCGGCGAGGCGCGCGTCGACGTCGCCCGCGGCGTGGCGCCGCGCGAGGTCGAGGAAGAGCCGCTCGTGCCCCGCCTCGGACTGCGCGAGGCGAGCGTACAGCTCCCGCAGGCGCGGCTCCTCGAGCGCGCCGGAGAGGAGCGCGAGCCGCTCGCAGCTCCGCGCCTCGATGAGCGCGGCCACGAGGAGCCGATCGAGGAGCCGTCCCTCGGCGCCGCGCACGCACCGGAGGAGCGCCTGCGCGTACGGGTCGCCTTCGTCGGAGGTCAGCGCCACGCCCAGCCGGCTCATCTCCGCGAGCACCGCGAGAAAGTGCTGCAGCTCCTCCTGCGCGAGCTTCGCGAGGCTGTGGACGAGGTCGGGCCGATCGGCGTGGTCGGCGACGAGCTTCAGCGCGTTCGCGGCCGCCTTCTTCTCGCAGTGAGCGTGATCGGCGAGCGTCGCGCGGAGATCGGCGAGCGCGATCGTTAGCCAGCGGGCGTCGGTGCGGGAGCGGAGGAGCGTCACGCGGGCGGATCTAGCCCGCACGCCGCTCTCTCGCCCGTCCGTTCCCCCGGGACGGGGTCGGCCGGGTGTCCCCGGGTGCGCAGCTTGGGTGAGACGGGATGGATCACCCGGGGAGGAGAGCGCATGCGCGTTCGGACGGCGGCGGCGATGGCGTTGCTCGCGGCGGCGGGGGTCGCACGGGCCGAGGTGTCGCTCGGGATCGAGGCGACGATCGGCGCGGAGAGGCTCGGGGTGGAGCGCGCCCCGATCTCGCACGAGGCGCTCCACCCGATGGGCCAGCTCGGCGGGACGGTGCTCCTGCGCGTGGGCTCGCTCGCGGTGGGGGCCGCGGCGGGCGGCTACTTCCAGCATTCCCGGCTCGAGCGTTACGACGCGAGCGGCCTCGCCGGCCTCGCGCTCGACGTGCTCCCGATCCTCCGGGTCGAGCTCCTCGGTGAGGTCGGCGCTGCGAGCCTGCGCACGCGCGAGGACCTCGGCGCCGCGGTCGCTGGGGAGTGGTCCACGTTCTACGGCGCGCGGCCGGGCGTCTCGCTGAAGCTGCCGGTGTTCCCGCTGCGCGTCGGCGTGTGGGGGCTCGCGCGCTGGGGGCTGCCCGGGAGGACCTCCAGCGATCCCGCGATCGGAATGCTCGGCCGCGTGGGCCTCGACTTCTGACGGGACCCCTCCGACGTCAGCGGGCGTCCTCGAGCAACGCCGCCACGCGCGACGCGGTGAGCGTCACCGGGCCTCGTGGGACGCGCGCGAGCGAGAAGCCCTGGACGAGCTCCGCGGGCCGGCAGCGCGCGCCCGGCCCGGCGAGGCCGGACAGCTCGGCAAGGAGCCCGACCACGGCCTCCGGCGCGACGCCGCGCTCGCGCAGCTCGCCGAGCGAGAGCGCGCCGTGCCGCTTCGCGAGCCGCTCGCCGTCCTCTCCGACGACGAGCGGGACGTGCGCGAACCGCGGCGGCGCGAGCGCGAGCGCGCGGTAGAGGAGGAGCTGGCGCGCCGTCGAGGCGAGGAGATCGTCGCCGCGCACGACGTCCGTCACCTGCATGGCCGCGTCGTCCACCACCACCGCGAGCTGGTAGGAGGGCACGCCGTCGGCGCGCGCGACGACGAAGTCGCCCACGGTGGCGTGGACGTCGAACGCCTGCGCGCCGTGCACGCCGTCGTCGAAGGCGACGGGACCGGGCTCGGCGCGAAACCGCCACGCCGGCGGCCGGGAGCGCGCGCGCGCCGCGCGCTCGTCGGCGGACAGGGCGCGGCAGGTGCCCGGGTAGCGCGGGCCGTCGTCGGACGCTCCGTGCGGCGCCTGGCTCGCGGCGGCGATCTCCGCACGCGAGCAGAAGCATGGGTACGCGCGGCCATCGGCGCGGAGCCGCTCGAGCGCGGCGGCGTAGCGCGCGAGGCGCTCCGACTGGCGGTAGGGCCCCGCCGGTCCGCCGACGTCCGGACCCTCGTCCCAGTCGAGCCCGAGCCAGGAGAGCTCGTCGAGGATCCGCGCCTCCATCCCGAGGCGGACGCGCGGCCCGTCGAGATCCTCGACACGCATGGCGTACCTGCCGCCGAGCGCCCGCGCGGCGAGCCAGGAGAGGAGCGCCGTGCGGGCGTTCCCGAGGTGGAGCGGACCCGTCGGAGACGGTGCGAAGCGGCCGCGGATCAAGGGTGCCTGCTCGAGGGGCCGCGTCCGCGGCCGGAGTTCTCCAGGGTAGCAGCCACTCTCCGTCCGTGGCGCCGCGGCCCCCGCTTTTCAGGTGTGCCGGATGGGCGCGGCTCCCTGATAATGCCGTGGCCCCGATCGCCACAAGTTCAAACCTTTCGAGCGCGGCCCGCCACCCGCTCACGAGCCTCCCATCCATGCCCCGCCAGGCCGGCGTCCTCCTCCCGCTCTTCTCCATCCGCTCCTCTCGCGACTGGGGCATCGGAGAGATCCCGGATCTCCTCCCGTTCGCGCGCTGGTGCGCCGGGGCCGGCTTCTCGATCGTGCAGGTGCTGCCGGTGAACGAGGCCTCCCGCGGACAGAACAGCCCCTATGCGGCGCTGTCCGCCTTCGCCATCGATCCCGTGTACCTCGCGCTCGGCGGGCTCGAGGACTTCGAGGCGGCGGGCGGCGAGGCCGCGCTGTCCACGGACGATCGCGAGCGGCTCGCGCGGGTGCGCGCCGGGCCGGCGGTGCAGTGGAACGAGGTCCGCGCGCTCAAGCGGCGCGCGCTCGAGCTCGCGTTCGCGCGGTTCGAGCGGGACGAGTGGTCCCGCGGAACCGCGCGCGCCCGAGCCCTCGAGGCGTTCGCGCGCGAGGAGGCCGCCTGGCTCGACGACTACGCGCTCTTCGTCGCGATCCACGACGACGCGCTCGGCGGCCGCGCCTGGATGGAGTGGCCGGCGCCGCTGCGCGATCGGGCGCCTGAGGCGCTCGCCGATGCGCGCGCGCACCACTCCCGCGCGATCCTGTTCCACACCTGGCTGCAGTGGCAGCTCGAGGAGCAGTGGCACGCCGCCCGGCGCGCCGCGAACGACGTCGGGGTCGAGCTCGCTGGCGACCTGCCGTTCATGGTCGCGACCGACTCCGCCGACGTGTGGGCGCGGCGGGGCGACTTCCGGCTCGACGCGCGCGTCGGCGTCCCGCCGGACGCCTTCAGCGCGACCGGGCAGGACTGGGGCCTGCCCGTGTACCGCTGGGACGTGATGGAGCGCGAGGGCTATCCCTGGCTCACCGAGCGCGCGCGCCGCATGGCCGACCTGTACGGCCTCTACCGCGTGGACCACGTGGTCGGCCTGTACCGGACCTACTTCTTCCCGAACGACGGCAGCGAGGCCGCGTTCATCCCGGAGGGCGAGGCGGCGCAGACGCGGAACGGCGAGCGGGTGCTCGGCGTCTTCTCGGCGGGCGCGCGCGTCACCGCGGAGGACCTCGGGACGGTCCCCGACTTCGTCCGGGAGTCGCTCCGGCGCATTGCCGTGCCGGGGTACCGCGTGCTGCGCTGGGAGCGCCACTGGAAGGAGCCCGGCCAGCCGTTCCGGGACCCGCGCGACTGGCCGGCGGTCTCCGTCGCGACCACCGGGACCCACGACACCGACGCGCTCGCGGACTGGTGGGACGGGATGCCGGACGATGAGCGCGACGCGTTCCTCGCGCTCCCTGCGCTCGCCGCCCTGCGCGCCCGCGGGAAGGCGCCGTTCGACGACGGCGTGCGCGACGCGCTGCTCGAGCTCGTCTACGGCTCGGGGTCGGACCTCCTCCTCCTCCCGTTCCAGGACGCGTTCGGGCTGCGCGACCGCGTGAACGTGCCCGGGACCGTGACCGAGGAGAACTGGACGTACCGGATGCCGCGCGATCTCGGCGCGCTCGCGGCCGACCTGGGCGCCCGCGACCGGCTGCGCGGGCTCGCCGTCAGGAGCGGGCGGATCCCGAGGACCTCCGGTGGCGAACGCGGCTGACACCTCGCCGGGCACGGAGCGCGTGGCGCTCGCGGCGGAGCTCGTCCTCGCGCTCGGTGACGAGCTGTCGCGGGGCGAGGGTGTCACCCGGCGACCCGCGTCGACCTACCGCCTGCAGCTCCACGCCGGCTTCGGGTTCGAGGACGCCGCCGGCGTCGTCCCGTACCTCTGCGCCCTGGGCGTGTCGGATCTCTACGTGTCGCCGATCCTCGAGGCGGCGCCCGGCTCGATGCACGGCTACGACGTCGTGGATCACGCGCGGCTCGCCTCGGAGCTGGGCGGCGAGGAGGGCTTCCTCCGCCTCGCGACCGCGTGCGCCGAGCGCGGCATGGGCATCCTCGTGGACTTCGTGCCCAACCACATGGGCATCGGCCCGAGGAACGCGTGGTGGATGGACGTCCTCGAGAACGGGCCGTCGTCGGTGCACGCGCGCGCCTTCGACGTCGAGTGGCAGCCGCTCAAGGCCGAGCTCGGGCACAAGGTGCTCGTGCCGCTCCTCGGAGATCAGTTCGGGAAGGTCCTCGAGCGCGGGGAGCTGCAGCTCGCTCGCGACGGCGGCGCGCTCGTGGTCCGCTACTGGGACCACGTGTTCCCGGTCGCGCCCCGCTCGGTGCCCCAGCTGCTGCGCCACCGCCTCGACGACCTCCGCGCCGAGCTCGGCCCGGGCGACGTGCATTACCAGGAGCTCGAGTCCATCTGCGCGTCGCTCGAGAAGCTCGCGCCGCGGACCGACACCTCGCCGCAGGCGGTCGCGGACCGCGCGAGAGAGAAGGAGGTCGCGAAGCGGCGGCTCGCCGCGCTCTGCGATGCGAGCCCGCGCGTCCGCGCGTTCGTGGACGAGAACGTCAGGATCTTCAACGGCCGCAAGGACGACCGGCGGAGCTTCGATCTCCTCGAGCGGCTCCTCGAGGGTCAGGCTTATCGGCTCGCGTTCTGGCGCGTCGCCGGCGAGGAGATCAACTACCGGCGCTTCTTCGACGTGAACGCGCTCGCCGCGATCCGCATGGAGGAGCCACGCGTGTTCCAGGAGGCGCACCGGCTCGTCCTCGGGCTCCTGCGTGACGGGCGCATCTCCGGCCTGCGCATCGACCACCCCGACGGGCTCTACGCGCCGAGCGCCTACTTCCGCCGCCTCCAGGCCTCGTACCTGGTCGAGCGCGCGCGCGCCATCGCCGCCCGGCGGGGCACGCCGCTCGACGGGGAGAACGAGGCGCTCGTCCTCGAGCGGATCTTCGAGGCGCTCGCGGCCGGGCGCCTCCCGGCGAGGCCGCTCTACGTGGTCGTGGAGAAGATCCTCGTCGCGCCGGAGCGGATGCCCGAGGAGTGGGACGTCGACGGCACCACCGGCTACGAGTTCCTGGCCGCGGTGAACGGGCTGTTCGTCGAGCCGGAGGCGGAGCGGGCCTTCGACGGGATGTGGGCGCGCTTCTCCGGCCGGCGCGAGCAGTTCGCCGACGTGGTCACGGACAAGAAACGGCTCGTCATGTCCTCCTCGATGGCCGGCGAGATGAACACCCTCGCGCACCGGCTGAACCGCATCAGCGAGATGAACCGCCGGACGCGCGACTTCACGCTGAACGAGCTCACCCGGGCGCTCGTCGAGTTCGTCGCCCTGTTCCCGGTGTACCGCACCTACGTCACCCGCCGCGGCGAGGTGGACGATCGCGACCGGGCGCTCGTCGAGCGCACCATCGCGCGCGCGCGACGGCGGAGCCCGGTGGTGGATCCGTCGATCTACGACTTCCTCCGCGACGTCGTGCTCCAGCGCTATCCCGAGGGGCTCTCGGACGGCGAGCGCGGCGAGTGGCTCGAGTTCACGCTCAAGCTGCAGCAGGTCACCGGCCCGGTGACGGCGAAGGCGGTGGAGGACACCGCCTTCTACACGTACGTGCGGCTCGCCTCCCTGAACGAGGTCGGCGGCGACCCGCGTCACTTCGGGACCACGCCGGAGGAGGTGCACGCGCTCCTCTCCGAGCGGCACGGGCGCTTCGCGGGCTCGCTCTCTGCGACCTCGACGCACGACACGAAGCGCAGCGAGGACGTGCGGGTGCGGATCGACGCGCTCTCGGAGATCCCCTCCGACTGGCGCAGCGCGGTGTTCCGCTGGCACCGGATGAACCGGGCGCACGCGGGGGGCGAGGAGGGCGGCGCGCCCGATCGCGGCGACGAGCTGATCCTCTACCAGACGCTCGTGGGGGCGCTGCCGGACGGCGGCGTCGTGCCCGGCTCGCGCGCCCACGCCGACTTCGTGGGCCGGATCCAGGGCTACATGGAGAAGGCGATCCGCGAGGCCAAGGTGCACACGAGCTGGACGAGCCCGAACGAGGACTACGAGGCCGGCGTCCGCACGTTCGTCGAGCGGATCCTCGCCGCGCCCGAGTTCCTCGCCGACCTCGGAGCGTTCGCTGCGCGGGTCGCGGCGGCGGGGCGGCTCTCCTCGCTCTCGCAGGTGGCGGTGAAGTGCGCCGCCCCCGGCGTCCCGGACGTCTACCAGGGCTGCGAGCTGTGGGACCTGTCGCTCGTGGATCCGGACAACCGCCGCCCGGTCGACTTCGCGCTGCGCGCGCGCGCGCTCGAGGCGCTCCACGCGGAGGCCGCCCGCGGGCCCGAGGCGCGCCGCGCCCTCGCGCGCCGGGTCTCGGCGCCGGACGCGCTCGCCGACGGCCGAGCGAAGCTCCTCCTCCTCCATGCGGCGTTCGGCGCCCGCCGCGAGCACCGCGAGCTGTTCCTCGCCGGCGACTACCGCCCGGCGCACGCGGAAGGGCCGCACGCGCGGAGCGTCTTCGCGTTCGCGCGCGCACACGCGGGCAACGGCGGGCGCGCCGCGCTGTGCGTCGTGCCGCGGCTCGTCCTCGGCCTCCTCGAGGCCGGAGGCGGTCGAATCCGCTGGGAGGGAGCGCTCCCCGTGCCGCACGGGCTGCCGCGCCGCTGGCGTGACGTCGTGACCGGCGGCTCGCGGGAGGGGGAGGCGCTCCCGCTCGCCGAGCTGTTCGCCGACTTCCCGGTCGCGCTGCTCGTGTCGGAGTGAGCCATGGCCGGCCGCGTCTACCTCGTCCGCCACTCCGACGCCGAGCCGAGGACCACCACCGACGCGGCGCGACGCCTCACGCCCGCGGGGCACGCCCGCTTCGCGGCGCACGCGCGCGCGCTCGCGAGGACGCTCGCCCTCTCCGCGATCCGGACCTCTCCGTTCGAGCGCGCCCGCGAGACGGCAGCGCTGCTCGCCGCTGCGACCGGGGCGCCGGTCGAGGAGGACCCGGCGCTCGCCTCCGGTGCATCCACGGGGCGCGACGTCCTCGCCCTCGTCCGCGGCGCGCCGGCGGAGACCGCGCTCGTCGGCCACAACCCGGAGCTCGCCGAGGCGGTCGCGCTCGCCGCCGGGCGCGGTGACGCCCTCCCGCCCGGCACGATCGCGGCGCTGGACGTGGCTGCGGACGGGACGGTCACGGTGGCCTGGATCCGGGCGCCGGGCGGCTGACGTGGCGCTGCTTGGTTGGGTTGAGCCCGTAAACGAGCCCGCGCCCGCGCCCGCGTCCGAAACCGCCGGGCTCGGGGCTCAAGCCAACTGGGCCGCTCGTGAGATGCCAGCGCGCGCGAGCCGGCGGGAGGACTCCCGCCCACCGGCTGGTAGACTCTCGCCCATGGCCGCTACCCCGCCGCAACGGTTCCTCGAGGAGCTCGACACCCTGGTCCGCGCGCGCTACCCGCTCGTCTACCTCGTGACGAGCGAGGAGCAACGGATCGAGGCGATCCTCACCGGGCTCGCGGATACCCACGGCAAGGCGCTCTTCGGCTGGACGGCGACGAGGGGGCTGCGGCCGGTCGGCAACGCGAAGGCCGCACCGCCGCCCGACGCGCGCGAGCCGCTCGCGGCCCTGGCGGCGATCGAGAAGCTCTCCGAGCCGGCGCTCGTCGTCCTGAAGGACTTCCACCCGTACCTCGCCGACCCCGCCGTCGTTCGCGCCACGCGCGACCTCGCGCACGCGCTCAAGTCGACCTACACGACCGTGCTCCTCGTGTCGCCGGTGCTCACGCTGCCGCCCGAGCTCGAGAAGGAGATCTCGGTCCTCGACGTCCCGCTCCCGACGGCGCAGGACCTGCTCCAGCTCCTGAAGGAGATCGTCGGCGTCGTGCGGCAGAACCGCCGCGCGGTGGTGGACCTCCGCCGCGAGGACGTGGAGGCGCTCGTGCAGGCCGCGCGCGGCCTCACGCTGTCGGAGGCGGAGAGCGCGTTCGCGAAGGCGATCGCGACCGACGGCCGGCTCTCGCGCGACGACGTGGGCCTCGTGCTCGCGGAGAAGCGTCAGGTCGTGCGGAAGAGCGGCGTGCTCGAGTACCACCCCACCGACGCTGGCCTCTCCGAGGTGGGCGGCCTCGGGGTCCTGAAGCAATGGCTCGAGCGCCGCGGCGCCGCGTTCTCCGAGGCGGCGCGCGCCTTCGGCCTCCCCGAGCCGAAGGGGCTCCTCCTCCTCGGCGTGCAGGGCTGCGGCAAGAGCCTCACCGCGAAGGCGATCGCCGCGCAGTGGGGGCTGCCGCTCCTCAGGCTCGACATCGGCCGCATCTTCAGCGGCCTCGTCGGCTCTTCCGAGGAGAACCTGCGCCGCGCGATCCACGTCGCGGAGAGCGTCGCGCCGGTGGTGCTGTGGGTGGACGAGATCGAGAAGGGGCTCGCGGGCGCGCAGTCCGGCGCTTCCGACGGCGGCGTCTCGGCGCGCGTGTTCGCGACGCTCCTCACCTGGCTCCAGGAGAAGACCGCCCCGGTGTTCGTGGTCGCGACCGCGAACCGGATCGAGGCGCTCCCTCCCGAGCTGTTGCGCAAGGGGCGCTTCGACGAGATCTTCTTCGTCGATCTGCCCGACGCGGCCGAGCGGCGCGAGATCCTGCGCATCCACGTCGCGAAGCGCCGCCGCGATCCCGCCGCGTTCGACCTCGCCGCGCTCGCCGCGCGCTCCGAGGGGTTCAGCGGCGCCGAGCTCGAGCAGGCGATCGTCGCGGCGCTCCACGAGGCGTTCGCGGACCGGGTCGAGCTCGCGCAGGGGCACCTCGACCGCGCGGTCGCGGAGTCGCTGCCGCTCTCGACGACGCTGCGCGAGGAGATCGCGCGGGTGCGCGAGTGGGCGCGCGCCCGCACCCGGCCCGCCTCCGGCGCCCCGGCCACCCTCCCGCCGGAGCGCCGCGCGTGAGCTCCCTCCGGCTCCGGCGCTTCCTCCACCTCGAGCGCTCGCGCCCGCCCGCGGGCGCCGCCGACGCCGAGGTCCCCTCCGCGGCGGCCGATCGGTTCGCCGCGGTCGAGCGCCCCAGGAACGTCGCGGCGCCTCCGCCTCGCGCGACCGGCGCCGCGCTGGAGCGCTTCGAGCCCGCGCCGCCTCCCGGGCTCGAGCTCCTCGAGACCGCCGCCGGAACCCGGCCGTTCACGCGCTGCATTCGCTGCGGGAGGGACCACGGCGTCTTCGCGACGGAGTGCGACGGCTGCGGCGCGAGCCTCGACACCGATGAGCAGCGAACCTTCAACGAGCGGCTCTGGGCGGAGCGCCAGGCGGAGACCGCCCGCGAGGCCGGCGCCGCGGCGGAGCGCCGCGTGATCATGGAGCGGGCCGCCGCGGAGGAGGCGCGGTCCCGGCGCTCGATGGGCGAGGCGCTCGCGCGCGAGGTCGGCGACCGCGAGCGACGCCGTCTCGACGCGGAGCTGCCCGGCGGCATCGGGGGCGCGCCGCTCGGCACCGGGCTCAGGACGCTCGCCCTGCTGCTCCGAAAGGCGCTCGCCGCCCTCGGACGCCGCCGCGGCGCAGGTTGGCGCTCGCGACGCCCTTAGCGGCCCCGCGCCCTGACGCGTGCGCGCGTCCGCGCCGCCCGGATCGAGCGGCCGGCCGCCCGCCGAGGGTCCCCCTTGATCTCCCTCCCTCGCTGCGCGATGTTGCGCCCGCGTTTTCCTGGAGGAACAGCCCCCGTGCCGAGCGCGAGCAGAGACCTCGTCGAGAAGGCGGTCAACACCATCCGCATGCTGTCGGCCGACGCCGTCCAGCAGGCGAACAGCGGCCACCCCGGAATGCCCATGGGCGCCGCCGACATGGCGTTCGTCCTCTGGACGCGCCACCTGCGGTTCGACCCGAGAGAGCCGCGCTGGATCGGCCGCGACCGGTTCGTCCTCTCCGCTGGTCACGGCTCGATGCTGCTGTATTCGCTCCTCCACCTCGCCGGCTTCGACTGCACGATCGAGGACCTGAAGAAGTTCCGGCAGCTCCACTCGCGCACGCCTGGGCACCCGGAGTTCGGCTACCTGCCGGGCATCGAGGTGACGAGCGGACCGCTCGGCCAGGGCTTCGCGAACGGCGTGGGCTTCGCGCTCGGCCAGGCGATGCTCTCGGCGAAGCTCGGCCCGGGGAACCCGCTCGAGGATCACTTCGTCTACGCGATCGTCTCGGACGGCGATCTCATGGAGGGCGTCGCCGCCGAGGCGGCGAGCTTCGCGGGCCACAACGCGCTCGGCCGCCTCGTCTACCTGTACGACGACAACGAGATCACCATCGATGGCCACACCTCGATCGCCTTCACCGGCGAGGACGTGACGAAGCGGTTCGAGGGGTACGGCTGGCACGTCCAGGAGGTCGACGGCCGGGATCACGACGCCATCGACCGCGCGATCCAGGCGGCCAAGGCGGAGACCGGGAAGCCGTCGCTCATCCGCGTGCGCACCACGATCGGCTTCGGCTCGCCGGGCAAGGCGGGCAAGTCGTCGGCGCACGGCGCGCCGCTCGGCGAGGACGAGCTGAAGGCGACGAAGCGGAACCTGGGCTGGCCCGAGGAGCCCCGCTTCCTCGTGCCGGACGACGTCCGGGCGCTCTGGCGCGAGGTGCAGGCCGAGAAGGCGGAGCAGGTCGAGGCGTGGCGCGCGAAGGAGCGTGCGTGGCGCCAGGCCAACGGCGAGAAGGCCGCGCTCCTCGACGTGCACGTCGAGCGCTGGGTGCCGGAGCGGATCGTGGAGCGAGTCCTCGACGGCGCGGCGGGCGCGGATGCGACGCGCAAGCTCTCCGCGGCGACGATCCAGAAGATCGCCCCCCTCGTCCCGTGCCTCGTCGGCGGGTCCGCCGACCTCGCAGAGTCGAACCTCACCGACATCAAGGGCGGCGGGTCGTTCTCCCCGAAGAACCCGGCGGGCCGGAACATCCACTACGGCATCCGCGAGCACGCGATGGGCGCGATCGCGAACGGGCTCGCCTACGACGGGCTCCACATCCCGTTCACCGCCACGTTCCTCCAGTTCGCCGACTACATGCGCCCGCCGGTGCGCATCGCGGCGCTCTCCGGGCTGCAGACGATCTACGTCTGGACGCACGACTCGATCTTCCTCGGCGAGGACGGCCCGACGCATCAGCCGATCGAGCACCTCACCGCGCTGCGCGCGATCCCGAACCTCCACGTCTGCCGCCCCTGCGACGGCGAGGAGACGGCGGTCGCCTGGGCGCACGCGCTCGGCCGCCGCGACGGCCCGACCGCGCTCGTCCTCTCGCGCCAGAAGATCGCGCCGGTGAAGCGCGACGGCGGTTTCGACCCCGAGGCGACGCTCCGCGGCGGGTACGTGGTCGCCGCGCCCGACGGCGCGCGGTTCTCGATCATCGCGACCGGCTCCGAGGTGGCGCTCGCGCAGGCGGCGCTCGAGCTCCTCGCCGCGAAGGGCCTCCGCGGCCGGCTCGTGTCGATGCCGTGCCTCGCGTGCTTCGAGGCACAACCGAGGGCCTGGCAGGATCAGGTGTTGCCGCCGGCGCTGCCGGCGGTTGCGCTCGAGGCGGCGCGCGGGATCGAGTGGTGGAAGCACGTCGGCAAGGACGGGCTCGTCCTCGGGATCGACCGCTTCGGATCGAGCGCGCCGGAGAAGGCGCTCGTCGACGAGTACGGCTTCACGCCCGCGAAGGTCGCCGGGCGCATCGAGAGCTGGCTCGCCCAGCGGTAGTCGCGCCCGCGCGCGACCGACGGTGGCTCCCGAACGCCACGCGCGCCCTCTCCCGCACCCGGGGCGCGGGAAGGCGCGCGTGGCACCAGTGGAGAGCGCGGCCCGCGACTAGCGGGCGAGGACGGCGGACGACGCCGTCGCGGGCTGCTGCGGCTGCGCGGGGGTGACCGGGCGCGGCTCGATCCGCTCGCCCCTGGCGAGCATCTTGAGCGATAGCGCGAGGAGGCTGGCCAGGAGCTCGCCAGAGCCGGGCACGTCGAGCTTGCGGTAGATGCGCTTGCGCCGCGCGCGGATCGTCTCGGGCGACACACCGGCCGCGGCAGCCGAGTCCTTGCAGGCAAAGCCCTGAGCGATCCGGAGGACCTCGGCGCGCTCCGCAGGCGTGAGCGTCGTGCCCTCCATGAACTTGGCGGCGAACGGCGTGAGGATCTCGATATCGATCTGAGCCATCGTTTCTTCCCCGGAAGGGCCCTGAATCCAGGGCCGGTTCGCCGATCGGATCGAGGCACAGCCGAGCAACAGCTGTCTCACCGCACCCCCGCTCGGTCGCCCGTCGTCGGCGAAAGGGACGATAATAACGCCCCACAAGGTTGCCATCCCCCGCCGAAACTATTTTCTAACACCCCGCAAGGACACTCGATTTCGGCTCGGTGTCCCGGCAGGGGTACCGGCGGAAACCTGGCCGTCCCCCCAGCCGTATACCTTCTTCAAGGGACGACCGGAAGCGGCAGGTGGCGCACCGTTTCGCGCGTCTCGCCGCGGCCGTCGCCGCCGTTCGCCGGATCACGCGCCGCCGATCCGGAGAGGGCGAGCCCGTCCGCGCCGGCCTGTGCCGCCGCCACGAGGTCCGCCTGCTCCTCCTCGCGCTCGCGGATCCGCGCCACGGTGCGCTCCAGGACGTACTCCGAGCCGTCGCCCTCGCGCCCCTCCTCCGCGCGCCGGTAGCGCAGCACGAGGTCGAGCTGCTCCCAGAGCGCGTCGCGCAGCTCGCCCGCGCCCGTGCCGCCGCGGGCTGCGGCGCCGGTGTCGATCACCGCGAGCTCGACGCGCGTCGAGAGCGGATAGCTCGGGTCGAGGAGCGAGAAGCGAGTACCGCCGCCGGAGAGCTCGACGCGCACCGCGCGCCCGCCGAACGGCATGACGATCGGCCCCTTCGAGAGCGCCGCGCGCGCCGCGGTCGGGTCCGTGCCGGGCTCGCGCGCGGCGACGTCGCGGGGAGAGGCGCGCAGATCCTCGAGGACGCCGCGCAGCTGGTCGATCCCGACGACCACGTTCAGCCCCTGCGCGCCCTTGTAGCCCGCGTGGTAGATGCCGACGAGCTCGGGCTCCCCGGTGGCGCACGAGACCGCGAGCACCGGGCTGCCCGAGCTGCCCAGGTTGAGCAGCGCGTCGACCGCGAAGTCCTCGTGGTCCCAGCCGCGGTCGAAATCGCGCTGCCCGACCGCGACGACCCGCCCGGCGTTCGCGGCGGGGAACGCGCCGAGCGGGAAGCCGCGCACGAGCACGGCATCGCCGACGCGGAGATCGCGCGCGCTGCCGGTGCGATACGGCAGCGACTTGAGCCTCGCAGGCGCGGAGAGGACCGCCACGTCGAGCGCCTCGTCCGAGACGACCGAGGTGAGCGCGAGCTGGGCCGGCGCGTCCGCCTCCGCCTCGTTCGCGACGATCCGGATGTCCTCGCGCACCCGGCGCGACCCGGCCGGCACGCCCTCGAGCTCGACCCCGTCGCCGGTCACGTCGGGGAAGTCCACGACGTGGTGGTTCGTGGCCACGAGCGACTCGTTGCCGCGGACGCGGTACGCGAAGCCGGTGCCATGCCGGACCTTCGTGAAGTACTGATGGCGCAGCTTGCCGCCGCGGCCGTAGGACAGGTGCTCGTAGACGGCGGACGCGCGCAGGCAGTAGACGTAGTCCGCTGCCGGCCGCGCCTCGCGATCGCGCGCGGCGGCCCGCATCGCGGAGAGGGTGTCCGCGTACCGCCCGGCGCACTCCGTCCTCGGGGCCTCGCGCGCGGCGACGGGTGCGGAAGCCGCCGCGGCGAGGGCGCCGAGGGCCAGGGGAAGGAGCGCGCGGGCGGCGCGGACGTTCATCGCCGTGAAGGTAGGGGCCCGCCGAGCGGGCGGCGCCTGCGACGAAGGGGGGTCCCGGAAGGTGCACTCCTCACTGCTCCGAGCGCCATCTGCTCGACACGCCCGTCCTCTCCGCTGGCTCGGGGCGCCCTACATTTCGAACGAAATGGGAAGGAGGAGCCCGATGCGTCTTTCTGATGAAAACCTGCGGGGCCGGACGGTCATCGGTGCAGACGGGCAAGCAGTTGGCGAAATCGCCGCTCTATTCCTGGACAGCGACGCGTGGAGCGTCGAGTCGCTTCGGGTGAAGCTGCGAAAGGAGATCGCCGACCGGCTGGGCGCGTCCCGGACGATGTTCCACGCGGGGACGGTGGAGATTCCGATTCGACTCATTCAGTCGGTTGGCGACGCCGTCGTGCTCTCCGTGCCGGTCGACGGCCTCCGCGAGGTGCTCCCCGGCGAGGGCGAGCCCGCTTCCGCCCACTGAGTCGACGACCGTCCGGACGACGACCCTGCGCTTCTGGCCTGCTCAGCGGGAGTGCGATTGCGGACCGAGGTCGAGGCCCTTCGGCACGAGTACGCGGCGAAGATCGGCCCTCGTGACGCCGAGTACATCAGGGCGGTCACCCTCGAAGCGGCGGCTTCGCCGATTGCGCTCAACCGGGGCTCTTGGTTTTGCGTCGGACGGGCGCCTCCTTACCGTGTTGCTCCGGGACGCCGGCCCGTCTTGACGTGTCCCGGCGGGACGGACCGATGATGGCCCCTCCGGGCCCCCGCATCCGAGTCGAAGGCGGCGCGGTGCGCTGCAGCGGGTCGTGGACGGTCGATCGCATTGGCCGCGTGGAACGGCTTCCCCGGGGGCTCGCGTGGCGCAAGGGTGTCGCGGTCGTGCTCGACGCCTCCGCCGTCGTGGCGATGGACATGGCCGGCGCCTGGCTGCTGCATCGGACGGCGCGCGGGCTCGAGCACAGGGGACGCACGGTCACCCTGCGGCTCCGCCCCGAGCACGAGGCGCTCCTCAGAATCGTGACGTCCTCGGGCGTCGTGACCGGGCCGCCCCGCACGCGCGACCGCCCGCGCCTCCTCTCGGCGGTCGGGCGCAGGGCATGGATTTCCGCCGGCGAGCTCGGCGGTCTCGTCAGCTTCTTCGGCGAGATGGGCGTCACGGCGGCGCGCGCGCGCACCGGCCCGCTCCGGGTCCGCTGGCGACAGGTGCTGCAGCACGTGCAGACCGCGGGGTTCGAAGCGCTTCCCACCGCGGCCCTGCTGTCGTTCTTCATCGGGGTCGTCCTCGCCTACCAGGGATCGGCGCTGTTCCGCCCTTTCGGCGCCGGCATCCTCGTCGCGGACCTCGTCGGTCTGGCGATGCTGCGAGAGCTGTCGCCGCTCCTCACGGCCATCATCGTCGCGGGGCGCTCGGGCTCGGCATACGCCGCACAGATCGGCGCGATGAAGATGACCGGGGAGATCGACTCGCTGCGAGCCGTCGGCGTCTCGCCCATCGAGGTCCTCGTCCTGCCGAGGATCGCCGCGCTCTTGGTGGTCCTCCCGCTCCTCACCGTGGCGGCGGACGTCCTCGGCGTGGCCGGTGCCATGGTGGTCGCGAAGTCCGAGCTAGCGATGGGCTCCGGTGAGTTCCTCGGGCGCGTCGCCCGCGAGATCCGCGCCTCGGACTACCTCCTCGGCGTGGGCAAGGCGCCGGTGTTCGCGGTGATCATCGCGGTCGTCTGCTGCTACCAGGGATTCCAGGCGGCCGACGACGCGGACAGCGTCGGGCGACGCACCACGGTGGCGGTCGTCCAATCGATGTTCTTCGTGGTCGTCGCCGATGCGTTCGTCTTGGTGCTCTCTCGGCTGTTCGGGATCTGATTTCATGACCGCATCCATCACCTCCACGCCCGAGATCGTGATCGCCATTCGTGACGTCCACACCAGGCTCGGCGGCGTAGTGATCCACGACGGGGTGACGCTGGACGTCTACCGGGGGAGGATCTTCGCGCTCGCAGGGCCGAGCGGATGTGGAAAGACCCTGCTCCTCAGGGAGGCTCTGGCGCTGCATGTGCCGGACTCTGGGTCGATCCGGGTCCTCGGGCGAGACGTAGTGGGAATCGGCGACGAGGAGGCGCTCGAGCTCCGGCAGCGTTGCGGCGTCGTCTTCGAGCGTGCCGCGCTCTTCAGCTCCCTCACCGTCGCGGAGAACGTGGCGTTGCCGTTGCGGGAGCGCACCCGGCTCGGCCGGACGCTCCTGGACGAGGTCGCCGCCCTGAAGATCGCGCTGGTGGGGCTCCCGCCGAGCGCCGGGCCCAAGTACCCATCGCAGCTCTCCGGGGGGATGCGCAGGCGCGCCGCCCTGGCCCGGGCGATCGCGCTGGACCCGGAGCTGCTGTTCCTCGACGAGCCCAGCGCGGGCCTCGATCCCGCGAGCGGCAGGGAGTTCGAGGAGCTGGTGCGGCACCTCAACGAGCTCCTGGGGCTCACGGTCTTCGTGGTCACCCGCGATCTCGGGCTCCTGTGGAACGTCGCGGACCACGTCGCCTTCCTCGGGGAAGGGCGGGTCGTCGCCGCCGGCACGATGCAGGAGGTGTCGCGGTCGGATGATCCGATGGTGCGAGCCTACTTCTACCGGGCGCGCAGCGAACCGGCGGGGGCACAGGGATGAGGACGCGACCGAGCTTCGCGGCCGTGGGCGCTTTCGTTCTGGGGCTCGGCGCTATCGCGATCCTCCTCGGGCTGTGG
>DATIDF010000008.1:0-3080 GCA_035456445.1 Anaeromyxobacter sp. | reverse complement strand
CGAGCCGACGAACAGCCAGCACACCATCGCGGTGGTCTTGGCGGTCAGGAACACCGACTCCTTCAGCACGCTCCACTTGAACTGACGGTAGGCGCCGGTGAGGAGCATCGCGCCGGCGGCGCCGAGCGCGGCCGCCTCGGTCGGCGTCGCCCAGCCGAAGATGATCGACCCGAGCACGGCGACGATGAGGGCCGTGAGCGGGAAGAAAGAGGTGAGCAGCATCTTCAGGATCTCGAGCCGCTCGAACGTGAAGATGCTGTAGTGGACGGCGAGCGCGAGGACCCCGACCGCGAGCGCGATCCAGAACCAGAGCGGGACCTGCTTTCGCCCGGGCGCGGTCTCGACCTGCGCGTCCACGCGCTCCGTCTCCTGCTTCAGCGCTGCGCCTGGCGCCTCGGCGCCAGGTGGCTCCGCGACCCCGTCCGCCGGGGCCCCGGCGCCGGGCGGCTCCTCCACCGCGGGGGCCGCCGCGTCGGGCGCGGCATCCCCCTCTCCCGGCGGCTCCTGGATCCCCTCGTAAGCGAAGGCGTCCGAGCCGCCCCCGGTGTCGGCGATCTCCTGCAGCCCGCCCGTGTCGATCACCACGTTGCGGGTCACGACCTCGTACACCACGAGGAAAGCGACCGCGCCGAAGATCGCCGGCAGCGCGGCGACCGCGAGCTGCCCGGCGACCCACCGCCGCGGCGGACCTCCGGGGGTCGGGCGAGCCAGCGCGGCGACGAGCCCCGGCACCGCGCGACGGTGCTCGCCGCCGGCGATCGCGAGCGCGTTCGCCGTCATCGGGACGCGCCGCTCCTCCTCGGGCGGCATCGGCGCGAGGTGCGGCCTCAGCTTCGCGAGCACGATGACGTAGGCGATGTACAGCCCGGCGAGCATGAGGCCCGGGAAGAACGCCCCCGCGTAGAGCTGGACGACCGACACGCCCGCCGTCGCGCCGTAGAGGATGAGCATGACCGACGGGGGAATGAGGATTCCGAGACATCCCCCCGCCGTGATCGCGCCGGCGGAGAGCTTGATGTCGTAGCCGGAGCGCAGCATCGCCGGGAACGCGAGCAGGCCCATGAGCGTGACGACCGCCCCGACGATGCCGGTCGCGGTGGCGAACAGCGCGCAGGTCGCGAGCGTCGCGACGGCGAGCGAGCCGGGGATGAACGACATCGAGAGGTGCAGGCTCTTGAACAGCTTCTCGATGAGGTTCGCGCGCTCGACCATGTAGCCCATGAACACGAACAGCGGCACCGCGATGAGGACGTCGTTCGTCATCGTCGCGTAGGTGCGCTGCACCATGAGGTCGAGCGTCTGCTGGACCGCGATGTCGGGGTTCACCCACCGATACGCGAGCCACGCGAACAGGACGCCCATGCCCATGAGCGTGAACGCGGTGGGGAAGCCGAGCATGATGGCGACCACCACGAGCGAGAGCATCAGGAGCCCGAGGTGGCCCTGCGTCATCTGAGACGGCGCCGGCATGATGACGATCGTCGCGAGGACGAGGAGGCCCATGAGCGTGAGGCCGAACCAGAGCTCCTTTCTCACGGGCGGACCTCCTCGTGCTCCTTCTTCACGACGACCTCGTCGAGCGCGGCGATGTCCTCGTCCTTCACGTGGACCATCTCCTTGAGCTTCTCGACGTCGACCTCCTCGACGTCCTGCTGGCGCGAGGGCCACGCGCCCTCTTTGAGCGCGACCACGCAGCGGACGATCTCGACCACGCCCTGCATGAGGATCAGCGCCCCTGCGATCGGGATGAACGCCTTGAAGGGGTAGATGGGAGGCCCGTCGACGGTGATGGTCGAGTGCTCGCGGATTAGCCAGGACTCCTTCGCGTAGTCCCAGCCCGCCCACACCATGGCGATCGACCCCGGCACGAAGAACGCGAGGTAGAGGACTAGGTCGATCGTCGCCTGGAGCCGCACGGGGAAGAAGCCGTAGAGCACGTCGCCCCGCACGTGGCCGTTCTTCGCGAGGGTGTAGCCACCCGCCATCATGAAGAGGATGCCGTACCCCATGATCTGCGCGTCGAACGCCCAGGCGTGCGGGGCGTCGAAGAACTTCCGCGAGAGCACCTCCCAGGTGATGAGCACCGTGAGCGCGACGATGAGCCAGGCGAAGAGCTGGCCGATCCGGGTGGAGAGCCGGTCGATCCCGAGGAGGAGCCGCTGCATGGAGCGTCCTAGCCCTTCGTCGTCGAGGACTGCTTCTTCCCGAAGAAGTGGTTGTAGGCCATGCGGAAGTCGACGTTCGTGTCGTTCTGCCAGCGCGCGGCGCGCTGCGCGTACTGGCGCTGCGACTCGAGGACCTTCTTGAACATCGGGTTCTCGGCCGCGCGCTTGTCCATCACCGCGCTCCAGACCTCGAGCTGGCGCTTCAGGATCGCGTCGGGCGTCTTGTAGAACTTGACCCCCTGCTTCTGCTGCATCTCGAGGTAGTCGCTGGAGTAGCGGTCGATCGCCTTCCACGACATGTCCGCGGACGCGGCCTGGACCGCGTACGAGATGATGTTGCGGAGGTCCTGCGGGAGCGCCTGGTACTTGGCGCGGTTGAAGATGATCTCGAACTGCTCCGAGCACTGGTGGAAGCTCTGGAGCATGCAGATCTTCGACACGTCGGGGAACCCGAGCGCGCGGTCCGACGACGCGTTGTTGAACTCCGCCGCGTCGATGAGGCCGCGGTCGAGCGCGGGGACGATCTCGGCGCCGGGGAGCGCGTTCACCGCCGCGCCCATGCCGGAGTAGATGTCGATGGAGAGGCCGACGGTGCGGAACTTCATTCCCTTCACGTCGTCCGCCTTCGCGATCGGCCTCTTGAACCAGCCGAACGGCTGGGTCGGCATCGGCCCGTAGAGGAAGGAGACGACGTCGAGGTTCAGCGACTTGTAGATCTCCTCCATGAGCGCCTTGCCGCCGCCGTAGTTGTGCCAGGCGAGCAGCATGTTCGGATCCATGCCGAACGCGGGACCGGAGCCCCACAGCGCGAGCGCGGTGTTCTTGCCGTACCAGTAGGCGACGACGCCGTGGCCGCCATCGAGCGTGCCCTTCGCGACCGCGTCGAGCAGGTCGAACGCCTTCACGACCGCGCCG
>DATIDF010000007.1:0-6595 GCA_035456445.1 Anaeromyxobacter sp. | reverse complement strand
CGAGGCGATCCCGGCGTTCCTCACGCTCACGGTGATGCCGTTCACCTACTCGATCACGAACGGCATCGGCGCGGGCTTCGTCTCGTTCGTGGTGCTGAAGACGCTCCGCGGCCGCGTCCGCGAGGTCCACCCGCTCATGGCGGGGGCGGCGCTCGCGTTCGTCGTCTATTTCGTGATCGCCTAGCCGGCTCGCGGCCTCCGGTCCTCACGCGGCCCCGCCGGCGCTCGCCGGCGGGCCGGCGCGTAGGAAACGAACGCGTCCGGGATCGTGCGCCGCAGCTACGAGTCCCGGGGCACGGCGATCATCCGCTCCAAGGCCCGGCGCGCCCCATCGGCGACGTCCTGCGGGACCTGGATCTCGTGCTTCCCGCGCCGGAGCGCGTCGCGGACCATGACGAGGTCGATCATCTTCATGTACGGACAGTGCATCCGGCAGCCGATGCAGCCGTCCGCGACGATGAACTCCTTGTCCGGCCAGCGCTTCTTCATCTGGTAGACGATGCCGTGCTCGGTCGCCACGATGAAGGTGCGCGCCTCCTTGTGCTTCTCGACCGCGGTGAGCATCGCGGTCGTCGAGCAGACCTCGTCCGCGATGTCGATCACGTCCGCGCGGCACTCCGGGTGCGCGATCACGACGGCGTCGGGCTTCGCGTCCTTCACGCGTTCGACGTTCGCGGAGCGGAGCACGTCGTGGACCGGGCAGCAGCCGTCGTACACGACGATCTCCTTCTCCGGCACCTTCCCCTTGACCCAGTTGCCGAGGTTCCGATCGGGCGTGAACAGGATCTTGTTCTGCGGCAGCGAGCGGACGACCGAGGCCGCATTCGCGCTCGTGCAGCAGATGTCGGAGAGCGCCTTCACCTCGGCGGTGGAGTTCACGTAGGTGACCACGGCGTGGTCCGGGTAGCGCTCCTTCCAGTCCTCGAGGGACTCGGGCGTGATCGAGTCCGCGAGCGAGCAGCCGGCGGAGAGGTTCGGCAGGAGCACGCGCTTCTCCGGCGCGAGCACCTTCGCCGACTCCGCCATGAAGTGGACGCCGCAGAACACGATCGTCGACTGCGGCACCTTCTTGCCGGTGATCGCGAGCTGCAGGGAGTCCCCGACGTGGTCGGCGATCTTCTGGATCTCGGGGATCTGGTAGTTGTGCGCGAGGATGACCGCGTCCTTCTCCTTCGCGAGCGCGCGGATCTCCTCCTCCACGTCGCGGACGTCTCTGGGCGGCAGGTCGCTGCCCGCGTCGGGACTCGCGACGGGATCGTGCATCGGGACGAGGGGGAGGGTCATGTCTTCACCCGGGCGCCGCGCGCGGGCTTGATGTCACCCGTGCCGGCGGGAAAGAGGCGCCAGAACTCGCGGCGGACGAGCCCGACGAGCGTCGCGGACTTGGAGAACCCGTGGTACCGGGCGACGGCCTCCAGCATGGCCGCGTCCTCGTCCGTCGCCGAGAAGCTTCGGACCTTGGCGGCGCGCCCGTTGGTCTTCCTCGTCACCATTGACGACGTCTTATATAACTCTTGTCGTGCCGCCCGCAACCGCCTCCTCGCCGGTGAAGCTCGCCGTCACCACGCCCCTCCGCCCCTCTCCCGCCGAGGAGGCCGCCGCCCGCGCCGCCGCGACGCGGCACGGGCTCGCGTTCGCGGCCCGGGGCCACCGTTCGCTCGAGGCCGCCCGGCTGGCCGTCGGGGCGGACGCGCTCCTCGTGCTGTCGGCGCGGCACGCCGCGCTGGTGGCGGACGGGGAGGAGCGGCGCTGGTCCCCGGGGATGGGGGCGCTCCGGGCGAAGCGCGTCGCGGCGGGCGCGGCCGGGGGGCCACCGGATCCGTTCCTCGCCGCGACCGGGATCGGCGCAGGAGACGCCGTACTCGACTGCACGCTCGGGCTCGGCGCCGACGCGCTCGTCGCCGCGGTCGCGGTCGGGCCGACGGGGCGGGTCGTCGGCCTCGAGGCTTCCCCCGCGCTCGCCGCGTGGGTCGCCGAGGGCCTCGCGCGAGATCGGCACCCCGCCGCGCGCCGCGTCGAGGTGCGCGCGGCGGAGCACGCCGCGGCGCTCGCCGCGCTCCCGCCGCGGAGCTTCGACGTGGTGGTGTTCGACCCCATGTTCCGGCACGCGCGCGCGGAGCCGGGGGGCTTCGACGTGGTCCGCAGGCTCGCCGAGGCGCGTCCGCTCGAGCCCGCCGCGATCGAGGCCGCGCGCCGCGTCGCCCGCCGCTGGGTCGTGGTGAAGGACGGCGCGCCGGGCTGGGATCTCGCGCGGCTCGGGCTCGTCCCGCTGCCGAGCGCGCGCGGGGCGCACCGCTACTACGCGCGGGTCCCGCCGGCGCTGATCCCGTGAACGTGCCCGAGCCCGAGCCCGAGCCCGCGCCCGAGTCTTCGGCTCGGACTCAGGCTCGCTTCGACCGCTCATCGCCCATCAAATACCGAGGAGCTCCCGGACGCGCGGCAGGTGGCGGCGGCTGACCGGGACGCTGTGACCGGAGCGGGTCCGGATGGTCGCGTTCGAGCCGTCGCCGAGCGAGACCTCGTCGACGGCCGCGGCGTTCACGAGGTACTGCTTGTGGCACCGCAGGAGCCCCGCGCGCGCCTCGAGGACCTGCAGCGTGAGCTCGGTGCCGTACTCGCCCTGCCCGCTCACCACGTAGACGCCGGAGAGCGTCGACTTCACGACCTCGACGTCGGACACGTTCACGAGCTTGATGGTTCGCTTGCCGGCGCACGGGATGCGCGTGATCGGCGCGCTCGCGAACGCGGGCCGCGCGGACGGCGCAGAGCGCTGCTTCAGCCGCTCGACGGTGCGCGCGAGCCGCTCGGGGGACACGGGCTTCAGGAGGTAGTCGACCGCGTCCTCGTCGAACGCGCGCAGCGCGAACTCGTCGTGCGCCGTCACGAACACCACCTGCGGCATCACGTCGTCGTCGATCATGGAGAGGAGGTCGAACCCGCTCACGCCCGGCATCCGGACGTCGAGGAACACGACCTCCGGCCGCTCGCGCCGGATCACCGCGAGGGCCTCGACACCGTTCTCGGCCTGCCCCACGAGCTCGAACTCCCCGGTCTGCGCGAGGAGCAGCGCGAGCTCCTCGCGCGGGTGGAGCTCGTCGTCCACGATCAGCGCGCGCATCATCGCCGCACCCCCTCGATCGGCAGGCGGACCGTGACGCGCGTCAGCTCGTCCGGCACGCACGCGACGCTCACGCCGTAGTCGGGCCCGAGGAGCTGCTTGATCCGCTGGTCGACGATCTTCATCCCGAGCCCGTCGCCGCCACCACGCTCCGTGTAGGCCCCCGCGTCGTCCTCGATCTCGATCACTGCGGCGCCATCCCGCCGTTGCGCGCGGATCCGCGCCGTGCCCGTCCCGACCGCCGCCGAGAGTCCGTGCTTGATCGCGTTCTCGATGAGCGGCTGGAGCGTGAACGTCGGGAGCCTCATCTCGAGCAGCGAGGGGTCCACGTCCGTCTCGACGACGAGGCGGTGCTGGAACCGCGCCTTCTCGATCTCGAGGTAGGAGCCCACGTGCTCCAGCTCCTCCTTCAAGGTCGACAGCTCGCCACTCCGCTTCAGGTTCTTCCGGAAGAAGTTCGAGAGGTGGCCCAGGAGCTCGCGGGCGCGCGCCGGATCCTGCCGGGTCACGGCCATGATGGTCGTGAGCGCATTGAAGAGGAAGTGCGGGTTCACCTGCGCGTGGACGAGCTTCAGCTCCGCGCGGAGCAGGAGGTTCTTCTGCTCCTGGTAGCGCGTCACGAGGAGCTGGCTCGAGAGCAGGGCGCCGATGCCCTCGCCGAGGGTCCGGTTCATGTTGAGGAAGCGGCGGTCGCGCGGCTCGAAGAGCTGCACGGTCCCGAGCACGGCGCCGTCGATCTGCAGCGGCACCACGATGACGGAGTTGAGCGGGCACTCCGGTGAGATGCGGCAATCGTACGCCTGGTGGACGCCGTCCGCGAACGTGACCGCGTTGCCCGAGATCGACTGGCGCGTGAACGGCGACATGATCGGGCCCCCGGGGGCGTGGTGGTCGCCGCCGATGCCCGCCCAGGCGAGGACCCGCTCCGTGTCCGTTACGCCCACCGCGCCGACGCCGGTCTCCTCCTTCACGATCGTCGCCAGCTCCTTCGCCACCTCCGGGCCGAAGCCGCGCGCCATGAGCCCGAGCGTCCGCTCCGCCACCTTGAGCGCGCGCGCCGAGGACGCCGCCGCGACGCGATCGTGCTCTCGCTGCCGCTCGTTCAGCACCGCCATGAAGAGCGCGGCGCCGACGGGGTTCGCGAGGATCATCGGGAGCGCGATGATCCGCACGACCTCTGCGCCCTGTCCGAAGGGTCTCGTGAGGAAGTAGACGATCGCCATGTGGACGATCTCGCCGACGAACGTCGTCGCGAACGCGACCCTGCGCGTCATGAGCCGCTCCGGCCTGCGCCGCAGCGCGACGTGAACGAGCCCGCCGAGGAGCCCCTCGAGCGTCGTCGCCACCGCGCCGGGGAACGCTGCTGCGCCGGTCAGCGCCGTCACGCGGTGCACGCCCGCGGTGGCGCCGACGAGGACGCCGAGGAGCGGGCCCCCGAGCAGCCCGGCCAGCGTGGCGCCGACGGCGCGCGTGTTGACGATCGCCTCGCCGTCGAGGACCGGGATCCCGAGGTAGTTGCCGAGCACGGCGATGGCCGTGAAGACGAGGTACAGCCGCACCTTGCCACGCGGGCGCGGCCACTCCGCCTTGAGCGGCCGGAACGCCGGCGATCGGCAGTACAGGTAGAAGATGACGAGGAAGACCGAGAGCGCCTCGACGAGCTGAACCAGCAGACGCATCCCGACTCCGTTCGGCCGCCGGCTCCTCGCGCCGTGGCGGCCGGCAATTATGCCTCGTCTCGGCGCGAGGCGCGCCGCCGCCGCGTTCGGTATACGCGCGCCGTGGCGGCCCTCGGCTGGCGCGGCGCTCCACACATGGAAGCGCCCGGACCGCCGGAGCGGCCGGGCGCGAGCACCACCGCGAGCTGCCGTCGGCGGCGACTAGGCGTGCGCGGTCGCCTCCTGGCGCTCCTGCGGCTCCTCCGGCCCGCGCCGCAGGAACGTCTCCGGGTGCTCGAGGACCAGCGCCTCGCGCAGGACGTCGTCCGCGTGCTCCACGAGGACGATCTCCAGCCGTTCTCGGACCTTCCGCGGGATGTCGCGGATGTCCTTCCCGTTCTCCTTCGGGATGAGGACCTTCTTTATCCCGCCGCGGTGCGCGGCGAGCACCTTCTCCTTCAGGCCGCCGATTGGCAGGACGCGCCCGCGCAGCGTGATCTCGCCGGTCATCGCGACGTCCTTGCGGACCGGGAAGCGGCACAGCGCCGAGACGAGCGTCGTGGCCATGGTGATGCCCGCGGAGGGACCGTCCTTCGGGATCGCGCCCTCGGGCACGTGGACGTGGATGTCCATGTTCTCGAGGAAGCGCTTGTCGAGGCCGAGGAGGTCGGCGCGGGAACGGACGTAGCTCATCGCCGCCTGGGCGGACTCCTGCATCACCTCGCCGAGCTTGCCGGTGATCATGAGCTTGCCCTTCCCCGGCATGACCTGGGCCTCGACGGTGAGCAGCTCGCCGCCGAGCTCGGTCCAGGCGAGCCCGGTGGTGAGGCCGATCTGGTCCTGCTCCTCCGCGGTGCCGTACCGGTAGCGCGGCGGGCCGAGGTACTTCTGCACGGTCTTCTCGGAGATGATGTACGTCTTCCCGTCGAGCGAGCCGCGCTTCAGGACCTCCTTCGCGATCTTCCGGAACACCGAGCCGATCTCGCGCTCGAGCGAGCGCACCCCGGACTCCTTCGTGTACTTGTGCACGAGCGCCTTGAGCGCGCTGCGCTTGAACTCCACCGGGACCTTCTCGATCCCGTTCACCTCGCGCTGCTTCGGGATGAGGTAGCGCCTCGCGATCGAGAGCTTCTCGAGGTCGGTGTAGCCCGCGATCCGGATGACCTCCATGCGGTCCTGCAGCGGACCCGGGATCCCGCCCATCGTGTTGGCGGTGCAGATGAACATGACCTTGGAGAGGTCGTAGTCGAGATCGAGGTAGTGGTCGTTGAAGCTGAAGTTCTGCTCGGGGTCGAGCACCTCGAGCAGCGCGGCGGAGGGATCGCCGCGGAAGTCGGTGGACATCTTGTCCACCTCGTCGAGGAGGAAGACCGGGTTCCCAGAGCCCGCCTTCTTGAGCGACTGGATGATCTTTCCGGGCAGCGCGCCGATGTACGTGCGGCGGTGGCCGCGGATCTCGGCCTCGTCGCGGACGCCGCCGAGGCTGATGCGGACGAACTTGCGGTTCATCGCCCGCGCGATCGAGCGCGCGAGCGAGGTCTTGCCCACCCCCGGCGGCCCCACGAAGCAGAGGATGGGCCCCTTGATCTTCTCCACGAGCTTCTGGACCGCGAGGTACTCGAGGATCCGGTCCTTCGGCTTCTTGAGGCCGTAGTGATCCTCGTCGAGGATCCGCTCCGCCTCGGGGATCTCGAGCTTGTCCTCGGTGTAGTCGTACCAGGGGAGCGAGAGGATCCAGTCGATGTAGTTGCGCACCACCGTGGCCTCGGCGCTCATCGGGCTCATCATCTTGAGCTTCTTGAGCTCCTTCTTGGCCTTG
>DATIDF010000006.1:0-15583 GCA_035456445.1 Anaeromyxobacter sp. | reverse complement strand
ATCGGCACGCGCATCTTCGGGCCGGTGGCGCGCGAGCTCCGCGCCCGGAAGTTCATGAAGATCATCAGCCTCGCGCCGGAGGTTCTCTAGCCATGCCGGGCATCCGCAAGGGCGACACGGTCAAGATCATCTCCGGCAAGGAGAAGGGGAAGCAGGGCAAGGTCCTCGAGCTCCTCCCGGAGAAGGGCCGCGTCCGGGTCGAGAAGCTCATGATCGTGAAGCGCCACCAGAAGAAGGGGCGCAGCCAGGCCACGCCGGAGGGCGGGATCCTCGAGAAGGAGGGGACCATCGCCATCTCGAGCGTCATGGTGGTCGCGGGCGAGAAGCCCGTCCGCCGCGAGAAGATCGCGCGCGAGCTCGGCGCCAAGGAGAAGGCCCGGGCCGAGAGGCGGAAGGCCGCCAAGTAGGCGGGGTTTCTTCCGTCAGGACTTGGACGGCAGGGACGGTTCGTAGGAGAACGCATCGCCCGGCGCGGGAAGAGGCCGGCCGAAGGCAAGGAGAGCACGATGGCAGCGCGTCTGAAGGAGCGGTACGAGAAGGAGATCCGCTCCGAGCTGATGAAGGAGCTCGGGTTCGCGAACCCGATGCAGGCCCCGAAGCTCGAGAAGATCGTCGTGAACATGGGGCTCGGTGAGGCGATCAACAACGGCAAGATCATCGACGCCTCGGTCGAGCAGCTGTCCTCCCTCACCGGGCAGAAGCCCGTCGTGACGAAGGCGCGCAAGTCCATCGCGAACTTCAAGCTGCGCCAGGGCCAGTCGATCGGGGCGATGGTCACGCTCCGCGGCGACCGCATGTACGAGTTCTTCGACCGCCTCGTGTCGATCGCCCTCCCGCGCGTGCGCGACTTCAAGGGCGTCTCGCCCAAGGCGTTCGATGGCAAGGGCAACTACACGCTCGGCGTGCGCGAGCAGATCATCTTCCCCGAGATCAACTACGACAAGGTCGAGAAGATCAAAGGGATGAACATCACGGTCGTCACGACCGCGCGGAACGACGAGGAGGGCCGAGCGCTCCTGCGCCGTCTCGGCATGCCGTTCCGTCAGTAAAAGGAGATCCCATGGCGAAGCTTTCGAAGATGGCGCAGGCCAAGCGCAAGCTGAAGTTCCCGGTCCGGCAGTACAACCGCTGCCCGCTGTGCGGCCGGCCGCGCGCGTTCCTGCGCAAGTTCCAGATGTGCCGTCTCTGCTTCCGCAAGCGCGCGCTGCAGGGCGAGATCACCGGCGTCATCAAGTCGAGCTGGTAAGGGAGACGCGAGATGAGCTTCACCGATCCCATTGGCGACATGCTGACGCGTATCCGCAACGCCTCGAACGCGCGTCACGAGAAGTGCCTGGTCCCCAGGTCCCAGATCAAGGTCCGCATCGCGGAGGTTCTACGCGACGAGGGCTTCATCAAGGACTTCGTCATCCACGAGGATGGGCCCCAGGGCGCGATCACCATCCTCCTCAAGTACAGCGGCGACCGCGAGCCGGCGATCAGCGACATCAAGCGCGTGTCGAAGCCCGGCCTGCGGCGCTACGTCCCGAACGAATCGATCCCGCGCGTGCTGAACGGCATGGGCATCGCGATCCTCTCCACGTCGAAGGGCGTGATGGTGGACCGCGAGGCGCGCAAGCAGAAGGTCGGCGGCGAGCTGATCTGCACCGTCTGGTAAGGGAGCCACCGAGATGTCCCGAGTCGGCAAGCTGCCCGTGAAGATCCCGGAGAAGGTGAAGGTCTCCGTGGTCGGCAACCTCGTGAAGATCGAGGGACCCAAGGGCAAGATGTCCTTCCCCACGAACCCGCGCGTGACGGTCGCGGTGGAGAGCGGCGAGGTGAAGGTCAGCCGTCCCGACGACTCGCCCGAGTCGAAGGGCCTGCACGGCCTCACCCGCACGCTCGTGAGGAACGCGGTCGATGGCGTCCTCAAGGGCTACGAGCGCAACCTCGAGATCAGCGGCGTCGGCTTCAAGGCGGAGGTGAAGGGGAAGGAGATCCACTTCGCCCTCGGCTTCTCGCACCCGGTGGTGTTCAAGCTGCCGGAGGGCGTGACCGCAGAGGTCGACGCCAAGCAGACGAAGCTGGCGGTGAGGGGCGTGGACAAGCACGTCCTCGGCCTCACCGCCGCCAAGATCCGCGCGCTCCGCCCGCCCGAGCCGTACAAGGGCAAGGGCATCAAGTACGCGGAGGAGATCGTCCGTCGCAAGGAAGGCAAGACCGGCGCCGCCTAGGCCCGGCATCCACCCCGCTCATGCGGCGGCTGATCCCTCGCCGCCGCAAGGAGGAACGTCATGGCAAAGCACGTCACCACGCGCGAGAAGCGCAGGGCTCGCATCCGCCGGAAGATCTCCGGGACCGCGGCGCGCCCCCGGCTCACGGTCTACAAGAGCCTCAAGCACATGTACGCCCAGCTCGTGGACGACACGGCGGGCAAGACCCTCGTCTCGGTCGCCACGAACTCGAAGGCGATCCGCGACGAGGTCAAGGACGACGACAAGACCGCCGCGGCGAAGCGCGTGGGCGCGGCCCTCGCGAAGGCGGCCATGGCGAAGGGGATCGAGGCGGTCGTGTTCGACCGCAACGGGTTCGACTACCACGGGCGCGTCGAGGCGGTGGCCGCGGCAGCACGCGAGGCCGGGCTCAAGTTCTAGCCCCTCGGCTTCGGCCCGCGCTGCGGGCCTACGCTCGGGGTGCACGGAAGAAGGAATCGAATGGCTACTCCCATCAACGCGAACGAGCTCGATCTCCAGGACAAGGTCGTCCACATCAACCGCGTGGCCAAGGTCGTCAAGGGCGGCCGCCGGTTCAGCTTCTCGGCGCTCGTCGTCGTCGGCGACGGCAACGGCCACGTCGGCGTGGGGCTCGGCAAGGCTAACGAGGTCCCCGAGGCGATCCGCAAGGGCGGCGACCAGGCGAAGAAGAACCTGTTCAGGGTTCCGCTCGTCGGGACGACCATCCCGCACGAGGTCCTCGGCCACTTCGGCGCGGGCTGGGTGCTCCTCAAGCCCGCGGGCGAAGGCACCGGCGTCATCGCCGGCGGCACCGTGCGCGCGGTCCTCGAGGCCGCGGGCATCCGCAACGTCCTCACGAAGAGCCAGGGCTCGCGCAACCCGCACAACGTGCTGAAGGCCACCGTGGCCGGCCTGAAGCGGCTGCGCTCCGCGGAAGACACCGCCCGCGCGCGCGGCAAGCAGGCCGCCGAGCTCACCGGGGCATAAGGAGACATCATGGCTGCCATCCAGGTGAAGCTCGTCAGCGGGCTCGCGGGTTGCCCCGCGTCGCATCGGACCATCGTCGCGGGCCTCGGCCTCAAGAAGCGCGACTCCACGAAGATCCTGCCCGACACGCCGCAGACGATGGGGATGATCGCGAAGGTCTCCCACCTCGTCGAGTGGGAGCGGGTGGACCAGCCTGCGCCCGAGGGGCGGAAGGCCAGGAAGGCGAAGGCGGCGGCGGCCCGGCAGGGTTAGACAGCCGTCCGCCCCGTGATAAAAGGAGACTCCTCAATGTCGCTTTCCAAGCTCAAGGCGCCCAAGGGCGCGAACCGCGAGCGTACGCGCGTCGGTCGTGGCCAGGGTTCCGGCCTCGGCAAGACCGCCGGCCGCGGCGGCAAGGGCCAGAAGGCCCGCTCCGGCAACATGCACTTCGAGGGGTTCGAGGGCGGCCAGATGCCGCTCCAGCGCCGCCTCCCGAAGTTCGGCTTCAAGAACGTCTTCCGGCGCGAGCTCGAGGAGGTCAAGGTCGGCGACCTCGAGGGCCTGTCGGGCCTCGTCGATCCCGCCGCGCTGAAGAGCGCGGGGCTCGTGCGCGGCAACCGGGACGGCGTCGTCCTCCTCGGAGGCGGCGAGCTCAAGAGCGCCGTCACCGTGAAGGTGCACCGGGTGACTGCCGGCGCGCGCACCGCGGTCGAGAAGGCGGGCGGCACGGTCGAGGTCATCCCCGCGCCCGTCACGATGTACGAGAAGGCCAGGGCCGCGAAGAAGGCGGCCGCGAAGAAGTAGGGCGGGGACGTCGCACGGGCGGCGGCGCCGCGCGGCGCGCTGCCCGTCGAGCGCAGGGCGAAAGGGGACCGCATGGCAGTCAGCGGGCTTGTCAACATCTTCAAGATCGCGGAGCTGCGCAAGCGGCTCCTCTTCACCCTGGGGATGCTCGCCGTCTACCGGCTCGGCATCTACGTCACGACCCCGGGTGTCGACCGACAGGCGATGCAGAACGTCGTCTCCTCCGGCAACCTGCTCGGGCTCCTCAACTTCTTCTCCGGCGGCGCGTTCGAGCAGCTCTCGATCTTCGCGCTCGGCATCATGCCGTACGTGTCGGCGTCGATCATCCTGCAGCTGCTCACGGTGGTCGTGCCGGCGCTCGAGAAGCTCCAGAAGGAGGGTGAGCTCGGCAGGCGCAAGATCACCCAGTACACCCGTTACCTGACGGTCGTCCTCTCCGCGATCCAGGGTTACGGCATCGCCACCTATCTCGAGACGCTGCGCGACCCGGCGGGCCTCGCGGTGGTCGCCGATCCGGGCTGGGCCTTCCGGCTCCTCACCATGATCTCGCTCGCGGCGGGCACCTCGTTCATCATGTGGATGGGCGAGCAGATCACGGAGCGCGGCGTCGGCAACGGCATCTCGCTCATCATCTTCGCCGGCATCGTCGCCCGCGCGCCACACGCGGTCTGGACCACGATCCAGTCGTTCCGCTCGCCGGGCTCGCAGATGAGCGAGCTCGGGCTCGTCATCCTCCTCGGCATCATGGTGGTCGTGATCGCCGCGATCGTGTTCGTCGAGCGCGGCCAGCGCCGCATCCCGATCCAGTACGCGAAGCGCGTCGTCGGCCGGAAGCTCTACGGCGGCCAGTCGACGCACCTCCCGCTGAAGGTGAACACCGCCGGCGTCATCCCGCCGATCTTCGCCTCCTCGCTGCTCCTGTTCCCGGCGACGCTCGGGGGCTGGTTCCCGGCGCTCAGCCGGTTCTCCACCGCGATCCAGGCGGGCAGCTGGATCTACAACGTGCTGTACATCGCCCTCATCATCTTCTTCGCCTACTTCTACACGGCGGTGACGTTCAACCCGGTGGACGTGGCGGACAACCTCAAGAAGTACGGCGGGTACATCCCCGGTATCCGGCCGGGCAAGAAGACCGCGGACTACATCGACTACGTGCTGTCGCGCATCACCTTCGGCGGCGCGATCTACCTGGCGGCGGTCTGCGTGTTGCCGACCATCCTCACGAACGAGTTCAACATCAACTTCTACTTCGGCGGCACCTCGCTGCTCATCGTGGTGGGCGTCGCGCTCGACACGGTCCAGCAGATCGAGGGGCACCTCATCACGCGGCACTACGAGGGCTTCACCGGCCCTCGCGGCCCGCGGATCCGGGGCCGCAGGCTCGCGACGGGCCAGGCCGTCAACGCCTGACGCGCGGAGGGCCTCGCAGCGCGGGGCCCTCGCCGTCTAGGAGATCGTGATGATCCTCATCCTCCTCGGTCCTCCCGGCGCCGGGAAGGGCACGCAGGCGAAGCTCCTCTCCGCCGAGTACCGTGTCCCCCACATCTCCACCGGCGACATGTTCCGCGATCACAAGGCGCGCGGGACCGAGATCGGCAAGCAGATCCAGGCGATCATGGACGCCGGCGGGCTCGTGACCGACGACGTCACGAACGCGATGGTGAAGGAGCGCCTCTCCCGGCCAGACGTGGCGGGCGGCTTCATCCTCGACGGCTACCCGCGGACGAACGCCCAGGCGGAGTACCTCGACGGCCTCCTCGCCTCGCTGGGCCGCGCCATCACGCGCGTCGTCTCCTACGACGTGGCGGAGGAGGCGATCGTCGAGCGGATCAGCGGCCGGCGGAGCTGCCCGAAGTGCGGCGCGATCTACCACGTCTCCGGCAACCCGCCGCGGCGCATGGGCTACTGCGATCGCGACGACGAGGGGCTCGTCCAGCGGGACGACGACAAGCCGGAGAACGTGAAGAAGCGCATGGCCGAGTATGCCGCGAAGACCGAGCCCCTGAAGCGCTTCTACCGGGAGCGCGGGCTGCTCGCGAACGTGGACGGCATCGGCACGCCGGAGGGAATCCTCGCGGCGACCAAGAAGCTTCTCGCGCCGTAGCGCGGGCGGAAGGCTCATGGACGGGCGTGCGCGAGAGCGCATCCAGCTGAGGACCGCGGACGAGATCGCACGCGTCCGCGAGGCGTGCCTCGTGGTGCACGACGTCCTGGACGAGCTCGTCCAGGCGACCGTGCCGGGGGTGACCACGGCGGAGCTCGACCGGCTCGCCCGCACCCGCGCCCGCGAGCGTGGTGCCGAGCCGGCGTTCCTCGGCTATCACGGCTACCCGGCCTCGCTCTGCACCTCGGTGAACGACGAGGTGGTGCACGGCATCCCCTCCGAGGGGCGCGTGCTCCGCGAGGGAGACGTGGTCGGACTGGACTTCGGAGTCGTGCTCGACGGCTGGTTCGGCGACTCGGCGCGCACGGTCCCGGTGGGCCGGGCGAGCGCGGAGGCGGTCCGGCTCCTCCAGGCGACGCGCGAGGCGCTGGAGCGCGCCATCGCGGCGGCGGTCCCGGGCGGTCGCCTCGGCGATCTCGGAGCGGCGGTCCAGGCGCACGTGGAGCCGCGCGGCTACTCGGTCGTTCGCGAGTTCGTCGGGCACGGCATCGGACGGCGCATGCACGAGCCGCCGCAGGTTCCGAACTTCGGCGTGCGCGGCGCCGGACCGGCGCTGCGCCCCGGGATGATCCTCGCCATCGAGCCGATGGTGAACGCCGGTGGGAGCCAGGTGGAGGTGCTCGAGGACGGGTGGACCGCCGTGACCGCGGACGGCAGCCTGTCGGCGCACTTCGAGCACACGGTGGCGGTGACGGAGGACGGGCCGGAGATCCTCACGCTGAGGTGTGCCGGGGAGTCCGCCTCGGGTGGGGGAAGAGGCTAGAAGAGGCGTCGCGTCCGGGGACGGCCCGCGCGGAGCCGCTTGCAGCCGGGATTCCGCTATGTTATAGGGCCCGCTTCGCGAAGCCGCTCAGGTCGGGCGGCCTTCCGGGAAAGCCCGGAGAATACGGGCGACTGAGGGCGCGCCACGGAGCGCTCGGGCCGCCAGTCCCGCCAGGCCGTAGCGGCGGGGTTTTTCGTCTTTGGAGCAAGGATTCGGAAGGGAACGGGTCATGAAGGTCCGCGCGTCGGTCAAGAAGATTTGCGACAAGTGCAAGGTCATCAAGCGCAAGGGCACCGTGCGGATCATCTGCCCGGCAAACCCCCGCCACAAGCAGCGCCAGGGCTAGCGCCCGGCGAGTAACGGAGAGACGAATGGCTCGTATCGCCGGCGTCGACCTGCCCCGCGAGAAGCGGATCGAGGTCGCCCTCCAGTACATCTACGGCATCGGCAAGACGACCGCGCAGGCCATCTGCCACCGCGCCGAAGTGGACGTCGTCACGCGGACGAAGGACCTCACGGACGACGAGGTCCGCCGCATCCGCGAGACCATCGAGCAGGCCGTCAAGGTCGAGGGCGATCTCCGCCGCGAGACCTCGCTCAACATCAAGCGGCTCATGGATCTCGGCTGCTACCGCGGCCTGCGCCACCGCCGGAACTTGCCGGTCCGAGGCCAGCGCACCCACACGAACGCGCGCACGCGCAAGGGGCCGAAGAAGGGCCTCGTCCGCAAGGCGGCCGCCGCGCCCGCGCCGAAGTAACCGAACGTCCTTAGACCGGAGAACTCAGAGTGGCTGACGAGAAGCAGCAACCGAAGAAGCCGGAGGAGGCCAGCCCCCCCTCGGCGCCGAACCTCGGCGGCATCGAGCCGGTGACCGCCTCGCCCGTGACCCCGAAGAAGGGGAAGAAGCGGGTCAAGAAGAACATCGCGGCCGGCATCGTGCACATCGCGTCGACCTTCAACAACACGATGATCACGATCTGCGACGCGTCCGGGAACGTGATCTCGTGGTCGAGCGCGGGCGCGCGCGGGTTCAAGGGCTCGCGCAAGTCGACCCCGTTCGCTGCGCAGGTCGCCGCCGGCGACGCCGCCGCCAAGGCGATGGAGCACGGCCTCAAGACCGTCTCGGTGCTCGTGAAGGGCCCGGGCGCCGGCCGTGAGTCTGCGCTCCGCGCACTCTCGGCCGCCGGGCTCAAGATCACGCTCATCCGGGACGTGACCCCGATCCCGCACAACGGCTGCCGGCCGCCGAAGCGCCGCCGCGTCTAGTCCGAGGAGAACGAACGTGGCTCGCTACAACGAAAGCGTCTGCCGGCTCTGCCGCCGGGAGAACCTCAAGATGTACCTGAAGGGCGACCGGTGCTACACGGACAAGTGCGCCATCGAGCGCCGCCCTTACCCGCCTGGCCAGCACGGCCAGGGGCGCGTGAAGTTCTCGGAGTACGGCGTCCAGCTCCGTGAGAAGCAGAAGGTGAAGCGGATGTACGGCCTCCTCGAGGCCGGCTTCCGCCACGCGTACCAGAACGCCGCCGCCGCGAAGGGCAAGACCGGCGAGAACCTGCTCCAGACCCTCGAGCTCCGCCTCGACAACGTCGTCTTCCGCCTCGGCTTCGCCGACACGCGCAACGAGGCGCGGCAGCTCGTCCGCCACGGCCACTTCAAGGTGAACGGCCGCAAGGTGGACATCCCGAGCTACCTCTGCCGCACGGGCGACAAGGTCGAGCTGCGGGACCGCTCGAGGAAGGTCGTCCGCATCAGCGAGGCGCTCGAGGCGGTCGACCGCCGCGGCGTGCCCGGCTGGCTCGAGCTGGACAAGGGCGGCTTCAAGGGAACGGTGAAGACTCAGCCTTCGCGCGAGGACATCACCATGCCGATCCAGGAGCAGCTCATCGTCGAGCTCTACTCCAAGTAGCTCGGACCCCTCGGCAAGCTCGGGGTGAAGCCGGCCCGAGCTCCGAAGGCAGTGACGCTTCGAGCGGGCCGGCGAGACGCCGGCCCGCTCATCACATCCAAGGAGTCGCGCGTCCCACGGATCCCCCACCGCATGGCTGAGCGGAAGCGGGGAGGGGGCGGCGGCGGAGGAGACAGCCCATGGTCGATCCCATCGTCACGAAGAACTGGCGCGACCTCATCAAGCCGCGCGGCCTGGTCGTGGACCAGGAGAGCCTCTCCAACACCTACGGGAAGTTCGTCGCGGAGCCGCTCGAGCGCGGCTTCGGCATCACGCTCGGCAACTCGCTGCGACGCGTGCTGCTCTCGAGCCTGCAGGGCGCCGCCGTCACCTCCGTGAAGATCGAGGGCGTCGAGCACGAGTTCATGACGATCCCGGAGGTCGCCGAGGACGTCACCGACATCATCCTCAACCTCAAGGAGGTCCTCCTCCAGATCCACACGAACGAGGTCAAGACCGTGCGGATCGAGGCGGACGGCCCCCGCGAGATCAAGGCCGGCGACATCATCGCCGACGGGCAGGTCGAGGTCCTGAACCCCGGCCACCACGTCCTCACGATCAGCGAGGGCGGGCGGGTGCGGATGGAGATGACCGCGCGCCGCGGCCGCGGCTACGTCCCGGCGGACAAGAACAAGGTGCCGGGCCAGCCGATCGGCACCATCCCGATCGACGCGCTCTTCAGCCCGATCCGGAAGGTCAACTACCAGGTCACGAACGCCCGCGTCGGTCAGCAGACCGACTACGACAAGCTGACGCTCGAGGTCTGGACCGACGGCTCGGTCGCGCCGAACGACGCGGTCGCCTACGCCGCCAAGATCGTGAAGGAGCAGCTCTCGATCTTCATCAACTTCGACGAGGCCGAGGAGCCCGCCGAGGAGGTGAAGCCGGTCGAGGAGCAGAAGCTCAACGAGAACCTCTTCCGCTCGGTGGACGAGCTCGAGCTCTCCGTCCGGAGCGCGAACTGCCTCCAGAACGCGAACATCAAGTCGATCGGCGATCTCGTCCAGAAGACCGAGGCCGAGATGCTGAAGACGAAGAACTTCGGCCGGAAGTCGCTCAAGGAGATCAAGGAGATCCTGGCCGAGATGGGCCTCTCGCTCGGGATGAAGCTCGAGAACTGGCCGCCGAAGGCGGCGCCGCAGGGCGCGCCGAAGGTCTAGCGCAGCTGGACCGATAGGAGACACCCAAGATGAAGCACCGCGTCGTCGGCCGCCGGCTCGATCGCACCACCGAGCACCGCACGGCCATGCTGAGGAACATGGTGACCTCGCTGTTCCGCCACGAGCGGATCGTCACCACCACGCCGAAGGCGAAGGAGCTGAAGCGCTTCGCCGACAAGGTCATCACGCTCGCCAAGCGCGGGTCCCCGCACCACCGGCGGCTCGCCAACCGCGAGGTGAAGGACGTCGAGGTGCTGAACAAGCTCTTCGACACGCTCGCCGGACGGTTCAGGGCGCGGCCGGGCGGCTACACGCGCATCGTCCGCGTCGGGCGCCGCGCGGGTGACAACGCCGACATGTCCGTGATCGAGCTCCTCGACCGCGCCCCCGCTGCGGCGGAGGGCGAGGACAAGGGCGAGAAGAAGGCCGCCAAGGCCCCCAAGGCCGAGAAGGCGCCCAAGGCCGAGAAGACGCCGAAGGCGGCGAAGGCGCCGAAGAAGGCCGCCGCGAAGCCGAAGGCCAAGGCAGAGAAGAAGGGCGCCGAGGAGTAGCTCGGCCCATCGGGCCCCGCGTTCGGGCCGCGCGCGACCGGTTCGCGCGCGGCCTCTCTTTTTTTCCGCCGAGCCGCGGCCTTCCGCGCCGGGGGCCGCGCTGGTAAAACGGACCGCCGCGATGCCGCCGCTCTATGCCCAGGACCCGCTCGGTGCGGCGCGCGCCGCCCTCCAGGCGCGCGCGCTGGATCTGCCGATGGCGGCGCTCATCGTCGCGTGCGAGCCCTGGATGCTCGTGCTCGCAGCGCTCGCGCTCTACTCCTGGCTCGAGCGGGAGGTGCGCGGCGTATTGAAGACGTTCGCGCCGGCGGCGGCGGCCATCCTGGTGGCGGTGGGGGTCTCGCTCGCGGCTCGCGCGTCGGGCGCCGCGCCGCGGCCGCTCGAGGCGAGCGGCTTCGCGCCGCTCCTCGCGGCGGCGTTCCCGGCACCGCACGCGGCGGGCGTCGCCGCGCTCGTGGTCTTCTCGCTCCTCGCCTACGGCCGGCGCGCGCTCGTAGTGCTGGGTCTCGCTGCCTTCTGCGTGGCGGCACGCGTCCGGTCGGGCGCCCACTGGCCCGCCGACCTCGGAGCGGGGGGCGTCCTCGGCGCGCTCACCGCGGCGGGTGCCTACACCATGGCGCTCCGCCTCTTCCCGGATGGGCACCTTCGCAGGCTGCGCCGGCGCCGCCGCCCGCGAGGCGACTCGGCGGCGAGCGAGGACCCCGAGAGCGAGGCGGGGTCCGACGCCAGCGCGTCTTGACACCCGGCCTAAGTTGGCGTAAAGAAACCCACTTTTCGTGGAGCCCCCGCCGCGCCTGGCCGGGGAAAATGCTCCGCGTTCCAAGGATTTAGGAGGCTGGACCCATGGCGGTTGTTCTTCGGCTGTCGCGCGCGGGAACGCACAAGGCGCCCTTCTATCACGTGGTCGCGACCGACTCGCGAAACTCCCGAGACGGCAAGTACATCGAGGACGTGGGCATCTACGATCCGACGCAGCAGCCGGAGCGGATCGAGCTCAAGGTCGACCGCGTCGAGCACTGGCTCAAGGTCGGCGCGACGCCCAGCCAGACGGTCGCGATGATCCTCAAGCGGGCGAAGACGGCGCAGCCCGCGGAGAAGAAGGCTTAGGGTTCGCGATGCGCGACCTCGTCCTCTGGCTCGCCCGCGAGCTCGTCGAGAGGAAGGACGCGGTGAAGGTCGAGGTGCTCGAGCGCGATCGCTCGACGGTCCTCGAGCTCTCCGTCTCCCCCGACGATCTCGGGCGCGTCATCGGGCGAGGCGGGCGCACCGCGAAGGCGCTCCGGACCGTGCTCGACGCCGCCGCGCGCAGGGAAGGGCGGCGGGCGGTGCTCGACATCCTCGACTGACGTGACGCTCGTCCGGCTCGGAAAGATCGTCCGGGCCGTGGGGCTCAAGGGTCACCTCGGGGTGGCGGGGACGGACGGCGCGCTCGCGGCGCTCGGCAGGATCGCGCTGCGGCGCGAGGACGAGCCGGAGCCGCCGCTGCGGAACGTGATCGAGGCGCGGCCCCAGGGCCGGGTCTGGGTGGTGAAGGTCGAGGGCGTCTCCGGCCGGACGGAGGCGGAGGCGTGGGTGGGGGCGGAGGTGCTCGCGCGACGCGAGGACCTGCCGGAGCCCGGCGAGGCGCGGCACTACTGGGCCGACCTCGAGGGCCTGCCGGTGGTGACGACGGCGGGCGCCGCGATCGGGAAGGTGACCGGGCTGTACGTGACGGGCGGGGTGGACGTGCTCGTCGTGACGACGGAGGAGGGCGGAGAGAAGCTCGTGCCGCTCGCGCCCTACGTCGAGGTGGACGTCGCGGGGCGGCGCGTGGTGGTGGATCCGCCCGAGGGGCTTCTGGACGACTGAAGGGAAGGAGGCCGCAGGAGACGAGGACGTGCGGTTCGGCAGGTTCACGACGGGCGGGGATCCCGCGGAGGCGCGATGAGCGCGCGGCTCGAGGTGGAGATCCTGACGCTGTTCCCGCGGATGTGCGAGGGCTACCTCGCGGAGAGCATCCTCGGGAAGGCCCGCGAGGCGGGGCTCGTGTCGGTGACCGTGTCGGACGTCCGGGAGCATGCCCGGGGCAAGCACCGCGTGACCGACGACGCGCCCTACGGCGGCGGCGCCGGCATGGTGATGAAGCCCGAGCCGCTCACGGAGGCCATCGAGGCGGCGCGGTCGCGGCTGCCCGGCGCGCTCGTCGCCCTGACGAGCCCGCGGGGCGTGCGGCTGGACCAGGCGCTGGCGCGGCGGCTCGCGACGCACGGGAAGCTCGTCATCGTCTGCGGCCGGTACGAAGGGGTGGATGAACGGGTGCTGGCGGCGGTGGACATGGAGGTCTCGATCGGAGACTTCGTCCTGACGGGCGGCGAGCTCGCGGCGCTCTGCGTCGTCGACGCCGCCGCGCGGCTCGTGCCGGGCGTGCTCGGCAACGAGGCGTCCGCCGGCGCCGAGAGCTTTGCGGGCGAGGAGACGCTCCTCGAGTACCCGCAGTACACGAGGCCCCCGGAGTTCCGGGGGATGAAGGTTCCGGAGGTCCTCCTCTCGGGAGACCACCGGCGCATCGAGCGGTGGCGGCGGCGCGAGGCGCTGCGCGTCACCCGCGCACGGAGGCCCGACCTGCTCGAGAGGGCGCGCCTCACCGAGGACGACCTCCGGCTCATCGACGCCGGAGACGACGAGCTGTAAAGGAGAGCATCGATCATGCTGCGCAAGGCGATTGCCGACATCCAGGCGAAGTACGTGCGGAACGACATCCCGGAGCTCCGCTCCGGAGACAGCGTCCGCGTGCACACGAAGATCAAGGAAGGCGACAAGGAGCGCATCCAGGTCTTCGAGGGCGTTGTCATCGCCTACCGGCGGGGCACCCCGGGCTCGTCCATGTTCACCGTGCGAAAGATGAGCTACGGCGTGGGCGTGGAGCGCATGTTCCCGGTCCACAGCCCGCGGATCGACAAGATCGAGGTGATGGGCCACGGCGAGGTCCGCCGCTCGCGCCTCTACTACCTCCGCGAGCTGCAGGGTAAGGCCGCCCGCCTCCACCAGGAGGAAGGCCCGACTCCCGGCGCCGCCGCCGCGACCCCGGCGACCCCCGCGCCTGCGACGCCGCCGCAGGGCTAGGCTCGTCCTCCTCGGCGACGAGGTGGGAGCGCGCCGCCGGTGCGCCCCCGCCTCGCACCGTCGCGCGCGTGCTCACCTATCCGGGGAGCGCGCCGGGCGCTAACATGCGCCCCCGAGCGTGATCCTCCTCGAGTTCGCAGCGCAGGGGGTGCGTGGCGTGGCGCCGTCGGGCGGCCGCGCTACGCTCCGCCCCGGCTACAACGTCGTCACCGCGGACGGGCCCGTGCTGCTGCGCCTCCTCGAGGCGCTCCTGCACCCCGACCCGCGCGACGCGGAGGCGCTCCCGCGCGCGGGCACCGGTCCGGCGGGGGCGCCGATGCGCGCCGGGCTGACGCTCGTCGGCAGCGACCGCGTCACCTACCGCCTCGTGCGCGACTTCGCCGCCGGCTGCCAGCTTCACCGGTTCGACGCGGAGCGCCGCGCGTTCGCGCTCGTCTCGCAGGAGCTCTCCGAGGTCCGCGACTTCCTGCAGTCCACCGTCGGCGTCCCCAGCCCGGCGCGCCTGTCGGCCGTGCTCGCGCTGTCCGCGGCGGAGCTCCCCTCGCGGCACGGCGCGGGAGTGGAAGCAGCGCGCGCGCCGGCGCGCGCGGCCTCCACGCCGGAGCAGGCGAGGCGCCGCATCGCGCAGCTCCAGGCGGAGCTGGCGCATGCGCGCGTCGCGGAGGGCTTGCAGGAGCGAGTGGACGCGCTGCAGGCGCGGCTCGCCGCGCTCGGCGAGGGGCTCCGGGGCGGTGACAAGCTTCGCGAAGGGCTCGAGCGCGCGCTCGCGGCGCGGGCGGAGCTCGACGGCGCGTCTGCCGCGACGGCGGCGCTCGGAGATCCCGAGGCGAAGCTCGCCGCCTATGAGCGGGCGAGCGCGCGGCGCGCGGAGGCGCTGGTGCGGGCGGGCGCGGAGCGCGCGACGCTCGACGCGGTGGACGCCCGAGGCGTTCCGGTCGCGCCGTGGCGTGGCGTCCCGTTCTGGGCGGGGGCCGGCGGTGGGCTCGCCCTCGCGGTCGCGGGCGCGGTGGCTGCGGCGGCGGGCTCCGAGATGCGCCACGCCGCGCTCCTCGCGGTGCCGGCGTTCGGGACGGCGGCGTGGGTCGCCTGGGAGTGGGTCGGCCGCCTCGAGGCGTGGGAGCGAGGCGCGCGCCGCCGGCGCGTGGTCGACGACTGGGAGCGGAAGGTCCAGGAGGCGTTCGAGCGGGACGGCGCGGAGGTGCGCGCCGCCGTCCAGGCGGCCGGCGTGCAGGGCGTGCCCGAATTGCGTGAGGCGCTCTCTCGCGTCGCCGACGCCGACGCGGTGGTGGCGGAGTGGCGCCGGCGCATCACCGAGTGGCAGGCGTCCCCCGAGGCGAAGGGCGCGGCCGCGGAGCGGGCGGAGATCGAGGGGGAGCTGCGCCGCGCGGAGGCCAAGCTCGCCGCGGAGGTCGGCGGCTTCGTGCGCGACCCGCGCTCGATCGAGGCCGAGATCCGGCGGCTCGAGGCCGACGCCGCCGGGGGGCCGGCGCCCGAGCCTCTGTCGCGCGTGACCCCCGCGCCGGGCGGCGACCCCCTGCGCGCGCTCGTCGAGCGCGCCGCGGCCGAGGCGAGCGCGAGCCCGGCCGCCCTCGTGCGCGGCGTCGCCGCGAAGGCCTCGCAGCTCCTCTCCGCCCTATCGTTCCAGCGCCTCCAGGCGCTCGGCGCGGACGACCGCGCGAGCCTCGCCGTCCAGATGAGCGGCCGAGCGGCGCCGGTCGCGGCGCTCCCGCCCGCCGACCGGGATCTCGTCCACCTCAGCCTCAGGCTCGCGCTCCTCGAGCAGGCGCTCGCGGCGGGCGGCGCCGTCGCGTTCGCCGACGACGCGTTCGCCGGTCTCTCGGACGGTGCGCGGCGTGTCGCGGCGCGCCTGCTGAAGCAGATCGCCCGACCGGGTCAGCTGCTCCACGCGAC
>DATIDF010000005.1:0-8482 GCA_035456445.1 Anaeromyxobacter sp. | reverse complement strand
TCATGTTGATGACGTCGTCCGTCTCGATCATGATGTCGAAGGTGGCGTCGAGCGCGGCGATGAGGGACATGTGAGCGACGGAATCCCACGATTTGACCGTGTCATAGGCCAGAGCGTCACCGATGCTGGACTCCGGCATCTGCAGCGCTTCCGAGAACACAGCCTTGAGAAGTCGCTCGTTGTCGTTCATGTCTTCGAGCACCTGAGAGGTCATCTTCGGTGGCATCAGAGATCACCGTGGAATGGGCGGCGCACGCACTGTGCGTGGGATGGTCCGTCGAGCGCTACAGCAGCGCGACCTCGGGGTGGAGATCGTCTATCCCCTGGCTCCAGATGGTTGTTTCGAACCAGCGTGATTCATCGATAGCGCAAGCCCAGCCCAGGCGGTCTGCGGTGCAGCCGCTCATCGCTCGCTCACAGGAGTCTGGTCCGCCACAAGAGTGGCGAGCTTGATTCGCTCGCAACGACTTTGCAGCATCCCCGGCGGGCCTCGTCCCGGGCGACGACCCGAAGATGAGCAGCGAGCGAACGCCGAACGCACGGAGCTCGTCCCGGTGAGCTTCGATGAGCCGGCAGGCGTCCGCGCGTCGCACGCCGGAATCATAAGGCGACGGTACGAACCAGCCAACGCGATCCCGGGAGGGATCTTTCACACCACGCTCTCGACCACGAGGCCCTCACCGTGATGGCGTGGCCTAGCTACCGCGGCGCCGCCACCCCGGGCCCCCGGCTGAAGCACGCCCAGAGAGGGCCCTCCAAGCCCGAAGCTCTTCGGCTCCAGCTCGCGCAGCCACGCCCCAACTCAGCCGCGCGTCGGCCATCGCCGGACGGACGCAGCACGTGCTCCTCGACCGGGCCCGGCGCGAGGATCCGCAACCGGCGCATCGCGCGCGCGAGCTCTGCCGAGAGCTGCTCGACGAGCAACGCCTCCTCTGGGTCCAGCGAGGTGCGCCCGTCGTCCCGGCCGAGCTCGAGGTGCGCGCGCCCTGACGCCCGCAGTGGATGAGGAAGCGGGCCCGGAACAGGGCAGCCTCGGTGACGCGCGCGATCGCGAACGTCACCGCGAGGGCGAGGCGCGTGGGGCCGCCGCCCCGCAGCGCACGGCGAGGCCAGTCCGGGGCGAGCGGTATACACAGTTCGGCGGCGCTGCCTCCCCTTTGTCTCCCCTACGCCCCCATCCGCTGCGCACCCCTCGCGGCCGTCTGCCCACCCGCGCGCCGCGCGCGCTGCCGGTGGGCCTCCAGCACCTTCGCGAGGTGCTGGCCCGTGTAGCTCTCGTTCACCCGGACGACGTCCTCGGGCGTGCCCTCGGCGATGATGAGCCCGCCGTCGGCGCCGCCCTCGGGGCCGATGTCGATGATCCAGTCGGCGCACTTGATGACGTCGAGGTTGTGCTCGATGACGACCACCGTGTTGCCGGCGTCGACGAGCCGGTCGAGCACGCCGAGGAGCTTCTTCACGTCCTCGAAGTGGAGGCCGGTGGTGGGCTCGTCGAGGATGTACAGCGTCTTGCCGGTCCCGACCCGGGCGAGCTCGCGCGAGAGCTTGATGCGCTGCGCCTCGCCGCCGGAGAGGGTGGGGGAGGGCTGACCGAGCTTGATGTAGCCGAGGCCGACGTCCTCGAGGGTCGTGAGGATGCGCGCGATCTCGCGGTGGTGCTGGAACAGCTCCTTCGCCTCCGTGATGGAGAGCTCGAGCACCTCCGCGATGTTCTTGCCCTTGAACGTGACCCGCAGCGTCGCGTCGTTGAAGCGCTTGCCGCCGCAGACCTCGCAGGACACGAGCACGTCTGCCAGGAAGTGCATCTCGACGAGCTTCATGCCGTCGCCCTGGCACGCCTCGCAGCGGCCGCCCTTCACGTTGAAGCTGAAGCGGCCGGGCTGGTACCCGAACGCGCGCGCCTCGGGCGTCTGCGCGAACACGTCGCGGATGGCGTCGAACACCTTGGTGTACGTCGCGGGGTTCGAGCGGGGCGTGCGGCCGATGGGCTGCTGGTTGATGTCGATGACCTTGTCGATCTTCTCCCAGCCGGAGAGCGCCTCGTGCTTGCCGGGCACCTCGCGCGTGCCGTACAGGTGGCGCATCAGCGCGGGGCGGAGGATCGCGTTCACCAGCGTGGACTTGCCCGCGCCGGAGACGCCGGTCACCGCCGTGAACCGGCCGAGCGGGAACGACGCCGTGATCTCCTTCAGGTTGTTCGCCGCCGCGCCCGCGATCGTGATCGCGCCGCGGTCCTCGCTGCGCCGGCGCTCCGGGACGTAGATCTCCTTCCGCCCGGAGAGATACGCGCCGGTGAGCGACGCCGGATCGCGCTTCACCTCGGCGGGCGTCCCGGCGCTCACGATCTCGCCGCCGTGAGCGCCGGCCCCGGGACCGAAGTCCACCAGCCAGTCGGCCTCCTCCATCGTCTCCTCGTCGTGCTCGACGACGATGACGGAGTTGCCGACGTCGCGGAGCCGCTTGAGCGTCGCGAGGAGCTTGCCGTTGTCGCGCTGGTGGAGCCCGATCGACGGCTCGTCGAGGATGTAGATGACGCCGGTGAGCTCGGACCCCATCTGCGAGGCGAGCCGGATGCGCTGGCTCTCGCCGCCGGAGAGCGACGGGCCGGGGCGATCGAGCGTGAGGTAGCCGAGGCCCACGTCGAGGAGGAACTTGAGCCGGTTCCTGATCTCCTTGAGGAGCTCGTCGGCGATCTTCGCCTCGCTCCCCTTCAGATCGAGCGCCCCGAGCCATCCGTGCGCGTCCTGGATGGTGAGCCGCGACAGCTCGACGATGCCCATGCCGCGGATGCGCACCGCGCGGCTCTCGGGCTTGAGCCGCTCGCCGCCACAGGTGTGGCAGGGCTTGTCCGAGAAGTAGCGCATGTAATAGCGCCGCATCGCCTCGGAGCCCGTCGCCTTCATCCGGCGGTAGAGCTGGTTCACGACGCCCTCGAACTCGATCCGCCAGGAGCGGGCGTTCGGCGAGGCCTCCGTGCCGAAGAGGACGACGTCGCGGTGGGTCTTGGGCAGCTTCGCCCAGGGCAGGTCGAGGTCGATCTTGAGCGAGCGGGCGAGGTGCTCGACGAACTCGAAGGTCCACCCCTCGCCGCGCTCCATCCCGCTCGCCCACGGCTCGACCGCGCCCTGGCGGATCGTGAGCGACGGGTCGGGGATGATGAGGTCGGGGTCCATCTCGGCGCGCGTACCGAGGCCCTGGCAGTCGGGGCACGAGCCGAGCGGCGAGTTGAAGGAGAAGCTCTGCGGCGCGAGCTCGCCGAAGCTGAGGCCGCAGGCGTGGCAGGCGTTCAGCTCGGAGAAGAAACGATCGTGCTTCTTGTACTCCTCGGGGTCGCCCGGCCCGACCTTCTGCTCCTTGTCGGCGTCCGCGACGACGAGCGTCCCCTTGCCCTCGCGCAGCGCCGTCTCGACCGAGTCGGTCAGCCGGGAGCTGATCCCCTCCTTCACGACGAGGCGATCCACCACGAGCTCGATGTCGTGCTTCAGCTTCTTGTCGAGCACGAGCCGCTCGGTCAGCTGGTGGATCATCCCGTCCACGCGCACGCGCGCGAAGCCGCGCTTCGCGAGGTCGACGATGAGCTCCCTGTACTCGCCCTTGCGGTTCTGGACCAGCGGGGCGAGCAGGAGGATGCGGGCGTTCTCGGGATACTGGAGGATCGCCTCCACGATCTGCTGCGCCGTCTGCTTGCCCACCGGACGCCCGCACGAGGGGCAGTGCTGCAGGCCCACGGAGGCGTACAGCACCCGCAGGTAGTCGTGGACCTCGGTGATCGTCCCGACGGTCGAGCGCGGGTTGTTGGAGGCAGCCTTCTGCTCGATGGAGATCGTGGGCGAAAGCCCGCGGATCGTGTCGTACTTGGGCTTCTCCATCTGCCCGAGGAACTGGCGCGCGTAGGACGAGAGGGACTCGACGTAGCGGCGCTGCCCCTCGGCGTAGAGGGTGTCGAACGCGAGCGACGACTTCCCCGACCCGGAGACGCCGGTGAACACCACCAGCTTCTTCTTCGGGATCTCGAGGGTGACCGACTTGAGGTTGTGCTCGCGCGCGCCCTTGACGGTGATGAACTCGGGCTCGCTCATGTGGCGCGTTGTTTAACGGAACGGGGCCCCCTTGGCCAGCCGCGTCGACCCGGCGAGGTCGCGCCCGGCACGTCGCCATCGACGCTCCGCGGTCGTGGACCGGACCCGGCGTTCGCGCGAGCGGCGTGCGGGCGGCCGCCTTCCCCCGCGCGGGGCGATGGTGGTAGACGCGGAGTTCATGGCTTCGATACCGCCGCAGCCCGCGCGCGCGTCCGCGCTCCCGGCGTCCGTCCCCGCGAGCGGGGGCACGCCGGGCACGCTCGTGAGCGTGGGAGCGGGCGAGCGCGCGTCGGCGAGGGCGCGGCTGCTCCTGTTCGGCGCCGGTGTGTTCTTCGGGCTGTCGGCGGTGCTCGCGCGCGTGGCGACGCAGGCGGGGATGAACGGCGGCCAGGTGACGTTCTTCCGCTTCATCCTCGGGGTCGCGTTCGTCGGCGGGCTCTTCGTCGCGCGGCCGGGCACGTTCCGGCCCCGGCGCAAGGGCCTCCTCGTGTCGCGCGGCTTCTTCGGCGGGATCGCCGCGCTGCTCTACTTCCTCGCCATAGAGCGCATCCCCGCGGGCGAGGCGACGCTCCTCAACAACACCTTCCCGATCTGGGCGGTGCTGCTCTCGCTCTTCGTCCTGAACGAGCGGCCCACGGTCCACCTGGGCATCGGCCTCGCCCTCGCGAGCGTGGGCGTGTTCCTCGTCCTCGGGGGTGGCGGCGTCTCGTTCGGGCTCGGCGTGGGCGAGATCCTCGGCATCGTCTCGGCGATGTGCGGCGGTGCGGCGGTGACCTCGATCCGGGCGCTCCGCGCGACGGACAACGCGCCGACCATCTTCTTCGCGTTCGCGGTCGGCGGCGTCGCTGCCTCGCTCCCGTATGCGTTCGCGCCCTGGCCCACGGCCCCCGTCGCGTGGATCGCCGCGGCCGGCGTCGGGGTGGTCGCGTTCCTCGCGCAGCTCCTCATGACGGAGGCGTACGGCTCGCTCGCCGTGCCCGAGGCGGCGCTCTGGCAGCAGCTCACGCCGATCGCGAGCTACCTGTGGGCGCTCACGATCGGCGAGCGGATCGGCGGCTGGACGCTCGTCGGCGTGCTCCTCGGCGTCCTCGGGATCGTATACGGCTCGGTGCTGGGCCACCGGCCGCGCGAGGCGCGCTCGCCCGAGGCGCAGATCGCCGCCGGGATCCCGGCGGAGGAGCCGTGAGCGAAGCGGGCGGGGGAAGGCCAAGCAGCCCGACCCCGACCTCGACCCGGACCTCCACCCCGACCTCGACCCCGACCCCGACCTCGACCTCGACCTCGCGCGGTCCCGGATCCAAGGCGCGCGCGCGGCTCCTCCTCGTCGCCTCTGCAGCCTCCTTCGGCCTCATGGCCGTGCTCGCGCGCCTGCTCTCGACGCACGGCGGGCCGCGCTTCGGGGCGGGGCAGCTCACGGTCGTCCGCTTCGTCGTCGGCGCGGCGGTCTCGCTCGTCGCGTTCCGGCTCCGCCCCGGCCTCTACCGCCCCATGAACCGGCGCCTCCTCTGGACGCGCGGGCTCTCGGGCGGGATCGTGGTGGTGCTCTACTTCCTCGCCCTCGAGCGGATCCCCGCCGGCGAGGCGGGCATGCTCTACAACCTGTTCCCCGTGATCGCGACCGCGCTCTCGATCCGTACGTTCGGGGAGCGTCCGACGATCCACCTCGCCTTCGCGCTCGTCCTCGCCACCGCGGGGGTCGTCCTCGTGCTGGGGGACGGCTCGCTCGCGCTCGGCGTCGGTGCCGGCGAGGCGCTCGCGGTCGGAGCGGCCGCGTTCGCCGCGCTGTCCGCCGTCGTGATCCGCGCCATGCGCGCGACCGACAACGCCGCGACGATCTTCTTCTACTTCTGCCTCGGCGGCCTTCCGGTCGCGCTGCCGTTCGCGCTCGGGCCCTGGCCGGGGTCGCCGGCGCTCTGGGGAATCGCCCTCGTGATGGGCCTCGCGGCGTACGCGGCGCAGGTCCTCATGACGGAGGCGTACGGCGCGCTCAGCGTGGGCGAGGCCGCGGTCTGGCTGCAGCTCACGCCGCTCGCCCAGTACCTCCTGGCCGCGCTACTCCTGGGCGAGCGGGTGAGCGCCGCGGGGGCGCTCGGCATCCTCGTCGGCGTCGCGGGGGTCGCGTACGGGACGGCGCTCGGCCATCGCCCGCGCGCCGCGCTTCCGCAGCGCCCGAATCCCGGTTGAGTCCCACCCCACCGGGAACGTACCCCCGGTGATGCGCCTGCCAGACTCCGGTGGCTCCCCCCTTGCCCCGGAGGTTCACCATGCGTCGTCGCCTCGCTCTCGCGCTCGCCGCCGCTGCGATCGCCATCCCCGCCGCCGCCGGCGCCCAGGGCGGCAAGCCGGTGAAGCTCGGCTTCGCGTACATCTTCTCCGGCCCGGCCGCGATCTATGGCCAGTACGCGCGGCAGGGCGCTGAGCTCGCGATCGAGGAGGTGAACCGGCAGGGCGGCGTCCTGGGCCGGAAGGTCGAGGCGTTCTTCGAGGACGAGGCCGGCAAGCCGGACGTCGGCATCCGTGTGGTCCGCAAGCTCGTGTTCGACGACGGCGTCGACGCGGTGATGGGGCTCGACTCGTCCGGGACCGCAGAGGGGGTCGCGCCGATCATGCCCGAGCTCGAGACGCCGCTCATCATCACGCACGCGGCGACGCCCCATGTCACGGGCGATCGCTGCAACCCGTGGACGTTCCGCGTCTCGCTCTCGCTCCCGCAGAACATCGCGATCGCGTCGACGATCGCCGCCGAGGGGAAGGCGAAGCGCTGGTCGACCGTCGGCCCGGACTACGCGTTCGGCCACGAGTCGTGGGAGTACTTCAAGAAGGCCCTCGCGAAGAAGAAGCCCGGGGTCACGTTCGTCGCCGACGGCGACGCGGCCTTCCCGCCGGCGAAGGCCACCGACTTCTCTCCGTACATCACGAAGGTCATGGCCTCCGACGCCGACGGCGTGCTCGTCTCGCTGTGGGGCGGCAACCTCATCGACTTCGTGAAGCAGGCGAGCGATCTCGGGTTCTTCAAGACGAAGCGCGAGATCCTCATGACGCTGGGCGCCGCCACCGAGGTGCTCACCGCGCTCGGGGATCGAATGCCGACTGGGCAGTGGGTCGGCACGCGCTACTGGTTCCTCGGGAGCGACTCGCCGATGAACAAGGCGTTCGTGGACGCGTACCGCAAGAAGTACGGTGTGTACCCTTCGTACAACGCCCACGGCGCCTACGCCGCGGTCCTCGTCTACAAGGCGGCGGCGGAGAAGGCGAAGAGCACGGCGAAGGCGGACGTCGTGAAGGCGCTCGAGGGGCTCACGGTCGAGGTGCCGCTCGGGAAGATCACGATCCGCCCGGAGGATCACCAGGCGGTGCAGGACGGCGTCTGGGGTCGCACCGCCGCGGCGAAGGGCTATGACATCCGCATCCTCGAGCCGGTGCGCCGGTTCGAGGGGAAGGCGATCACGCCGCCGCCCGCGGAGACCGGCTGCCAGATGAAGCGCTGACGCCCGGCGCGCCCGGCCGCCGTGGATCTCGCGCTCGTCAACGCGCTGAACGGCCTCTCGTGGGGGATGCTCCTGTTCCTCATCGCGATGGGCCTCACGACGATCTTCGGCGTGGCGGGCGTGCTGAACTTCGCCCACGGCGCGCTCTTCATGCTGGGCGCCTATGCCTGCATGCAGGTGGCGCGCTGGACGGGGTCGTTCTGGGCCGGGCTCGTCGCGGCTCCGCTCGCCGTCGCGGTGCTGGGCGGGATCGTCGAGGCCGGCCTGCTCCGCCGGGTGTACGGGCGGGACGCCTCGCACCAGCTCCTCCTCACCTTCGCGCTCCTGCTCGTGCTCGAGGACGGGATCCGGCTCGTGTGGGGGCCCGGCTACCACCTGGTCGAGCCGCCCGCCCCGCTCGCCGGGACGGTCGAGATCGCGGGGTACTCCTTCCCCGTCTACCGGCTGTTCCTCGTCGCGGTGGGCCCGCTCGTCGGCGTCGCGCTGTGGGCGCTCTTCCGGTTCACCCGCTTCGGGAAGATCGTGCGGGCGGCCGCGTCCGACCGCGAGATGGCGGCCGGGGTCGGGATCCGCGTGCCGCGCCTCTTCACCGGCGTGTTCGTGTTCGGCACCGCGCTCGCCGCGCTCGGCGGCGCGCTCGCGGCCCCGCACCAGAGCGTCGGGCCCGCGATGGGTGAGCGGATCATCATCGAGAGCTTCATCGTGGTGGTCGTCGGCGGGCTCGGCAGCTTCCCGGGCGCGTTCGTGGGCGCGCTCCTCCTCGGGCTGCTCGAGGCGTTCGGGACGCAGTTCGTGCCGCGCGCGCAGATGGCCATCCCGTACCTGCTCCTGACGGCGATCCTCGTCGTGCGGCCGCGCGGCCTCTTCGGCCAGGAGTGACGGTGCGCGCGAAGGACGCCCTCCGCCACGTCGCTG
>DATIDF010000004.1:0-34761 GCA_035456445.1 Anaeromyxobacter sp. | reverse complement strand
GGCGTGACCGGCCTCCGATCGGCCGCGACGTCGTAGGCGCGAGCTGGATCGCCGTTAGGCCCTGTATCGTCCGACGCAGCCGAGGTAGCGGCCGGCCGTGTAGACGGGCAGCGGCGGCGGCTGCTCGGCGTGGCCTGACCGGGCACTCTCGCGCCCGCCTGCGCCTGGGCGGTCGTCCTGCGAGCCCGGAGGGCCGGGCGACGACGGCGCCTCCTCACTCAGTGCAACGTAGCGTCGCTGAGCTCCTTCCAGGCGGCGTCGAACTCCTTCTTCACGATCGCCGCGCGGTCGGCGCGAGCGGTAACGATCTCGTCGATATAGGCGTCGAGATTGCGCCGGAGCGTCTCGAGGCGCTCGGAGCGAGGCTGAGACTGGAGCGACGACGTGTCCTGCTGGCCCGGGTTCGTCATGGATCTCTCTCCTCGTCGACTTCAGATCGAGTTAAGCATGTGCGGCGCGGGAAGGCTGCGCTCGGGCTAAGGGGGGCGCCGCTGAAAGGGAGGACTGCCTCGGGGCACGCGGAGGGCTCGCCCGCACCCACGCTGGAAGCGAGCGGGCGAGTGCCTGGTCCTGGCGCGGCCATCGCGGCGACCGAGCGAGCGGTCCGAGCGAGGGACAGTTCGCGGCGGCCGGCCGAAGCGCGCCACTCGTGAGCGTTCAGAACGCTGCCCGGGCGATCGCGAGCAGGTCTGCCTCGCCGCACGGTCGCGGGTTCGCCTGGTGCGACGCGTCCTCGAACGCCTTGTGCGCGATGCGGGGCAGGTCGTCCTCGCGGACGCCCGAATCGCGGAGCCGCGGTGGGAGCCGGATCTCGGTGGTCAGCCGGCGGACGCGCGCGATCGCGGCGGCTGCGAGCGACGCGTCGTCCGGCCGCGCCTCCTCGCCCATCGCCTCGGCGACGCGGGCGAGCCTCGCGCTCGCCGTGGCGCGGTTGAACTCCATCACCGCGGGCAGCACGATCGCGTTCGCGAGGCCGTGGTGGAGGCCGGAGATCGGCGTGAGCGCGTGCGCGAGCGCGTGCGCCGCGCCGAGGCCCTTCTGGAACGCCATCGCGCCCTGCATCGCCGCGATCATCATGTCCGTGCGGGCGGCGAGGTCCGCCGGCGCGCGGAACGCGACGGGCAGGGAGCGCGCCACCCGGCGGATGCCGTCGATCGCCACCGCGTCGGCGAGCGGGTGGAAGCCCCGCGCGACGTACGCCTCCAGGCAGTGCGTGAAGGCGTCCATGCCCGTCGCGGCGGTGAGGTGTGGCGGTAGGTTCACCGTGAGCTCGGGATCGCAGATCGCCGTCTTCGGCATGAGGAAAGGGCTGAAGATCACGGTCTTCCGCCCGGTGTCCGGCAACGTGGCCACGCCGGAGCGCCCCACCTCGGAGCCGGTCCCGGCGGTGGTCGGGATCGCGACGAGCGGCGGCATGTCGTCCTTCAGGAACCGGTCGCCGCCGGCCGCGTCGTCGTAGCGCGACAGCGGCGGCTCGTGCGTGGTGAGGACCTGCACGAGCTTCGCGGCGTCGAGCGAGCTGCCGCCGCCGATCGCGACGAGGCCGTCGCAGCCGCCCGCGCGGAAGGCGGCGAGCCCCGCGGCCGCGTCCCGATCGGTCGGGTTGGGGTTCACGTCCTCGAACCGGGAGAAGACGAGCCCCGCGCCCGCGAGGAGCGCGTGCACGCGCGCGGCGATCCCGGCCTTCACGACGCCGGGGTCCGTCACGACGAGCGGGCGCCTCATCCCGAGCCGCTCCACCTGCGCGGGGAGCCGCGCGAGGGCGCCGGGGCCGAGCACGATCCGGGTGGGCCAGGACATCTCGGTGATCGTGGGCGTCGTCGGCAGGTCGAACAGGTCCATGGCGTCTCCCGGTGACGGCGGCTCAGATGATCTCGAGGTACCGCTCGAGCTCCCAGGTCGTCACCGCGCGCTCGAACTGGCGCACCTCCCACTCGCGCGTGCGGACGAAGTGATCCACGAACCCGTCGCCGAGCAGCTCTCGCGCGGCCTCGGAGCGCTTCAGGAGGGCGACGGCGTCCTTGAGGCTGCGCGGCAGCGCCGCCGCAGCGCGGTCGGCGTACCCGTTGCCGGTGCACGGCGGCGGTGGCTCGGTCCGGTGCTCGATCCCCCACAGCCCGGCTGCGAGCGAGACGGCCATGCCGAGGTACGGGTTCACGTCCGCGCCGGCCTGCCGGTACTCGACGCGCGTCGCCTTGGGATCGTCGCCGATGAGGCGGATCGCGCAGGTGCGGTTCTCGCGCCCCCACGTCGCGGTGGTCGGCGCCCAGGTGTTCTCGACGCTCCGCTTGTAGCTGTTGATCGTGGGCCAGTGGAGCGCGGTCAGCTCGGGCATGAGCGCGATCTGGCCGCCGACGTAGTGCCGCAGCGTGGCGCTCACGCCGTCCGCTGCCGCCGGATCGTGGAAGACGTTCCGCGCGCCGTCGAGATCCCACAGCGACTGGTGCAGGTGGCCCGAGCAGCCCGGCAGCCTCGGGTTCCACTTCGCCATGAAGCAGGCGGTGACCCCGTGGCGGGCACAGATCTCCTTCACTGCAGTCTTGAAGAGCGCCGACTTGTCGGCGGCGGGCTCGAGGTCGTCGTAGAGGATCGCGGTCTCGTACACGCCCGGGCCGGTCTCCGTGTGCATCCCCTCGACCGGGATGTCGTAGGCGTTGCACCCGTCGATGATGGCGTGGACGAGACCGGCGTTGGCGGAGCTGCGGAGCCACGAGTAGCCGAACATGCCCGGCGAGAGCGGCGTCAGGTCGCGGAAGCCCTTCTCGCGCAGCGACTGCGGCGTCTCGCGGAAGATGAAGTACTCGTACTCCGAGCCGAACCGGGGGACGAACCCGAGCGCGCGCGCCCGCCGGCCGATGCGGCGGAGAAGCTGGCGCGGCGACGGCTCGAACGGCGAACCGTCCGCGTTCACGAAGTCGAGGATGAGCGCGGCCGTATCCGGCTCCCACGGGATCACGCGCGCGGTCGAGAGGTCCACGACCGCGTGCGCGTCGGGGTACCCGGTGTGCCAGCCGGTCACCTTCGCGTTGTCGTACAGGTCGTCCGCGAGGTCCCACCCGAACACGACGTCGCAGAAGCCCATGCCGCCCTTCGCCGCCGAGACGAGCTTCTCGAGCGAGACGTACTTCCCCCGCCAGACGCCGTCCACGTCGAAGGCCCCGATCTTCGCCTTCGTGACGCCCTTCTCCTGGAGCCACGCCTCGAGCCTGGCGATGTCGGACGCGGCGTTCGTGGCGGGCGCGGCCGCCTTGCGCTTCGCGCGCGCGAGCCTCGCGGTGCCGCGCGTGAGGCGCTTCGCGCGCGCGACGGGGCCCTTCACCTCGGCGGGCTTCCTCATGGTCTCACTCCGGGAGCTTGGTCCAGACCGCCTTGAGCTGCAGGAACCCGTCGATCGCGTGGTGCGAGAGATCGCGTCCCCAGCCCGACTCCTTGAACCCGCCGAACGGCGCCGTGTCGTCGAACTCGTTGAAGCAGTTGATCCACACGACGCCCGACTTCACGCGCCGCGCGAGCTGGTGCGCGCGCGCCACGTCGCGGGTCCAGATCGCGGCCGCGAGGCCGTAGCGCGTGCCGTTCGCGACGCGGAGCGCCTCGTCCTCGTCCGCGAAGCGCAGGCAGGCCAGGACCGGTCCGAAGATCTCCTCCTGGGCGACGACCATCTCCGGCCTCACGTCCGCGAAGACGGTCGGGCGGACGAAGTTCCCCCTCGCCTTCGCGCCCTCCGTGTCGCGCTCGCCTCCGGCGAGGAGCCGCGCGCCCTCCTCGCGCCCGCGCTTCACGTATCCGAGGATCGTGTCGAGCTGTCGCCGCGAGACCTGCGCGCCCATCTCCGTCCGCGGATCCAGGGGGTCCCCGACCACCATGCGCCCCGCCCGCTCCGCGAGCGCCGCGACGAAGCCGTCGTAGGCGTCCTCGTGGACGAGGACGCGCGAGCCGGCGTTGCAGATCTCGCCCTTGTTCTTGAAGATGCCCCAGAAGCACGCCTCGATCGCCGCCTCGAGGTCCGAGTCCGCGAACACGATCTGCGGGCTCTTGCCGCCGAGCTCGAGCGTCAGCCTCTTCATGTTCGTCTCGCCGGAGGCCTGGATCAGCCGGCGGGCGGTGCGGATCGAGCCGGTGAAGCTGATCTTGTCGACGTCGGGGTGGCGCGCGAGCGCCTCGCCCGCGGCGTCGCCGAGACCGGGCAGGACGTTCAGGACGCCCTCCGGGACGCCGATCTCCCGGGCGAGCTCCGCGAGCTTGAGCGCGGTGAGCGGGGTGAGCTCGGAGGGCTTCACGATGACCGTGCAGCCCGCGGCGAGCGCGGGCCCGAGCTTCCAGCACATGAGCGACGTCGGGTAGTTCCACGGGACGATCGCGCCGACGACGCCCACCGGCTCCTTCAGCACGTAGGTGTGGAAGGGCCCATCGACCGGCAGCACCTCGCCGAGCACGCGGACCGGGGCCTCCGACCAGTACGCGAGCGTCGCAGCCCCGGGCCCGACGTCGCCACGGATGGCCTCGCGGAACGTCTTGCCGTTCTCGAGCGACTCGACGAGCGCGAACTCCTCGCGTCGTTCCCAGAGGAGCTCCGCGAGCCGCGCGATGAGCTTGCCGCGTTCGCGCGCGCTCATCCTGCGCCAGGGGCCGTCCTCGAAGGCCCTTCGCGCCGCGCGGACGGCGGCGTCGACGTCCGCGGCGGTCGCCGCCGGAGCGTCGCAGATTCGCTCCCCTGTGGCGGGGTTCACGATCGGGATCGTCCCGCCCTCCTGCGGATCGACGAAGGCGCCCCCGATGAACAGCTTCGCGACCGGGAGGCGAGGCTCGAGAGTGCGGGCGTCGGTGGTCGGGACGGTCATGCGACGTCACCTCGATGCTCGGCGCACGATGGCGGGCCTGCGGCTTCGGTCTCATGCGCCTCGTGAAGCGTCATCTGATGAGGCGAGCAGGCGTGCCGCCAGGCACAATGGGGGCGGCAGCTCGCCGTACGTCGATCGGAGAGCTAATCCAGGGTTGTGCAACGCGTCCTGGTCGTGAAGACCGGGTCGGTGAGCCCGTCCGTCCGGGTCGCGCTCGGCGACTACGATCGCTGGTTCGTTCGGACGCTCGCGCCATCGCAAGCTCGGCTCCAGGTGGTCGAGCCGCACCTCGGCCAGGCGTTGCCCGGGCGGGTGAGGGACTGGGACGCCGTGCTCGTGACGGGGTCACCGCACTCGGTGACGGAATCCACGGAGTGGATCCGGCGGACGGGCGGATGGCTCCGGGAATCGGCGGAGCAGCGCGTCCCGGTGCTAGGGGTCTGCTTTGGCCATCAGCTCCTCGCATGGGCATACGGCGCGACCATCCGGAGGAGCCTGCGCGGGCGCGAGATCGGCACCATCACGTGCGCGCTGAGCGATGCGGGTCGAGCCGACCCGCTCTTCGAAGGTGTGGGGGCGACGTTCGACGTCCAGTCGACGCACGAGGACGAGGTGGTCGACGCGCCCGCCGAGCTCGAGCTCCTGGCCGCGAGCGGCCACACCGCGAATCAGGCGTTTCGCGTCGGGCGGTGGGCCCGGGCGGTCCAGTTCCATCCGGAGATCGACACCGCCGCGATGAGGGCGATCGTCGAGACCCGCATCCCCGCGCTCGAGGCCGAGGCGAGGGCGCTCGGGCTCGACCCGACCGATCGGGTACGCGCGCTCCTCGCCGGGATCCGCCCTGCGCCGGCGGGACCACGCATCCTCGAGAACTTCCTCTCGCGCGTCGTGTGATCGTCTCACGGTCAAACCGGCCAGGGCTCTCGCCGCCACCCCGCGTCCCAGAACATCCACTCGTAGCGAGTCGTCGTCACCACGTGCTCGCGCATGGCGGCACGCTCCGCGGCGCTGGCAGCCTCGCCGACGCGATCCACGACCGCCAGGACGTCCGCGACGATCCGGCCGAACTCCTCCCCGCCGTAGGTGGCGATCCAGCGTGCGTACAGCGGATCCGGCGAGCCGCGGGCGAGGAGCGCCGTGCCCACCTCGGCATAGATCCAGTAGCAGGGGAGCACCGCCGCGAGCCCCTCCGCGAACGACCCCTGATGGCAGGATCGGAGCAGGTACGACGTGTACGCGAGCGTGGTCGGCATGACCGGCGTGGCTCGCACCTCGTCCTCCGTGATCCCCATCTCACGGAACAACCCGGTGTGGAGCGAGCGCTCGACCTCGATCGCGCCGCGCGCGTGGCCGGCGAACATCGCGAGCGTCGCCTCGTCCGGCGCCTTCGCGCCGACGAGCGCGAGGGCGCGGGCGTAGTCCGAGAGGTAATGCGCGTCCTGGACGACGTAGTAGGCGAAGGCGTCGCGCGGGAGCGAGCCGTCGGTCAGCCCAGCGACGAACGGGTGGGTGAGGATCCGTGTGTAGATGTCCTGCATCGCGGTCCACATGAGGTCACGAAACCTCGTCGAGCCCATCGCTGCCTCCTCGTTCGTGTCGCCGGCGGTCCCCGAACGAATTCACCACGATTGCGAAGCCGATACGGCGCTGGCCGATGCCTTAAGGGGAGCCTGGCATCATGGCAGCACCCGTCGCCGCGCTCGGAGACGAGCGGGCGCTGCGTCTCGCCGCGGCGCCGATGGGCGCGACCGGTGGAGCGAACCCGAGCGACGCGCCGCCGAGGAGGGTCTCGACCGAGGCCGTTGATCGGGGCCGCCGGTGGGCGGACTCTCGCCGCGAATCCCATTCATCGGAGGCAGCTCATGGCTGACGAGCGTCGCCTGGGTCTCGCTCTGTCGGGCGGAGGGTTCCGGGCATCCCTGTTCCACCTCGGCGTGCTCTCGCGGCTCGCCGAGCTCGATCTCCTGCGACAGGTGGAGATCGTGTCGACCGTCTCCGGCGGCTCGATCCTCGGAGGCCTCTACTGTCTCGAGGTGAAGAACCTGCTGGAAGCGAAGTCCGACGACGAGGTCACTCAGCAGGACTACGTCGAGCTGGTCGACTCGGTGATGCGCCAGTTCATCGTCGCCGTGCAGCGAAACATCCGCACGCGCGCCTACGCGGATCCGGTGGGCACGCTCCGGATGGCCTTCGATCGAGCCTTCACGCGGAGCGACAAGCTCGCCCAGCTCTACGACGCGCTCCTCTTCTCCCCGGCGGCGGAGCGGAATCCGGCGCTGGCGCAGGTGCTCCGGAGCCGAAGGCCGGACCTGCGCGTTCGCATGACGGACCTCCGGATCGTGCCCAGGGGCGCCACCGCCGGGTTCCACCCGAAGCGCGACAACCGAGCGCGGAAGGCCAAGGTCCCGATGCTCTACGTGAACGCCACCTGCCTCAACACGGGGAGGCGATGGCTCTTCACGCCCACGTGGATGGGCGAGCTCTTCGGCCCGGCTCGCAAGAACGATTCGGACGTGAACGCCGTGCTCAAGGGCTTCTACTACGAGGATGCCTCCGACAAGTACCGGAACCTCCCGCTCGCCGTGGCCGTCGCGGCGTCGGCCGGCTTGCCAGGGATCTTCCCGCCGCTACCTCTGACCGAGCTCTACAACGAGTGGACACCTCAGCTCGTGGACGGGGGCGTCCGCGACAACCTCGGCCTCGGTTCCCTCGACGAGGAGCTGGGGGTCGACTTCGTCCTGAGCGACGCCTCCGACGTCATGGAGGACATGCGAGAGGTGGCGCCGCTCAACACCACCGTGGCGGTGCGGGCGGGCTGGGTGATGTGGGATCGGATCCGTGACCTGACGGTCGCGAAGGCGCTCTCGCGCGACGAGCCGGTGGTGTATGCGAAGGGCGGTCTCCCGGTCCCGGAGATCGCCCCATTCTGGGCGAAAGCGACCACCGTGGAGCCTGGCCCCACCGTGAGCGAGATCGATCCGCAGGTCGTGGCAGCCATCGCCCGGATCCGCACCGACCTCGACGCGTTCGGCGACGTGGAGGCGGACTCGCTCATGGGAGCGGGGTACCTCATCGCCACGGCGCAGATGCGCGCGCCGAACAGGGTGACGTCCCGCTTCCCCGCGCCGAGCGCGGAAGTGCAGCACGGCTGGCTGTTCCGGTGGATCCTGCCCGAGCTCGAGGCGCCCTCTGCGAAGCTCCTCCGCGAGCTGAGCACGGCCCAGTACCGGTTCACGAAGACGCTGCAGCTCCCGATTCGCGCCCTCGCCGACTGGCTGCTCTCGCCTGCCCAGGCGGTGCAGCGATCCGAAGGGGGCGGCAATGCACAGCGGCCGAATGCGCTCACGCGCGCTTCGGGCCATCTGGAGCTCGCGCTCCTCGACGTCGCTGACGTGGCGAGGGCGCGCGGGCGCAAAGCCGCGCTCAGCGCCCTGACGGCCGTCCGCGAGCTCACGGTCGGGGCGATGAGCATTCCCATCGCGCTCGCCGATCTCGCCTTCGTCGACTGGCTCTACCTCGCGATGGAGCGGCGGCCACAGCCAGCGCCTCCCCCCGGCGTCCAGGGGGCGCTGAAGCGGGCACTGCGGCGCGTGGCGTAGGGCCCGCGCCGACCGAGGGGCACGCCCCCGCAGCCGGTCTTAAGGATCGGAGCGTGCTCCCGACATGGGCGCTGCCCCTCGGTCAGTCACCCGACTTCGAGCCGGCCTATCTACGCCTGCACCGCACGGGCGAGCTCGCCGAGCGTGCGCGGCGGGCGGTGGCTCGTCTCGAGGACTGCGACCTGTGCGCCCGGTATTGCCGCGTGGACCGCACCGCTTCCATCGATGGAGCGGTCTGCCGCACGGGCCGGCGCGCGGTGGTGCACGCCGCTTTCCCTCACCACGGCGAGGAGCGGCCGCTCCGGGGCGCGGGAGGCTCGGGCACCGTCTTCTTCTCCTTCTGCAACCTGCGCTGCCTCTATTGCCAGAACTGGGAGATCTCCTGGGACGGCGAGGGCCGCGAGGTGGACGCGCCGGAGCTCGCCCGGCTCATGCTCGACCTCCAGACCCAGGGTTGCCACAACGTGAACCTGGTGACGCCGAGCCACGTGGTGGCCCAGGTGCTCGAGGCCCTGGTGCTGGCAGCGGGTGACGGGCTGCGGCTGCCCATCGTCTACAACACGGGCGGCTACGATTCCCCCGAGGCGCTCATGCTGCTCGACGGCGTCGTCGACATCTACATGCCGGACATGAAGTACGGGGACTCGCGCCTCGCGCGACGGTACTCCAAGGTCCCGGATTACGTCGAGGTGAACCGCGCGGCGGTGAAGGAGATGCACCGGCAGGTCGGCGAGCTTCGCGTCGACGCCCGCGGCATCGCTCGACGCGGGCTGCTGGTGCGCCACCTCGTCCTCCCGGGCGGCGTGGCGGGCAGCGAGGAGGTGATGCGCTTCCTCGCCGAGGAGGTGTCACGGGACACCTACGTGAACGTGATGGATCAATACCGCCCCTGTTACCGAGCCGACGAGGTGCCGGAGATCGGCCGCCGGCCCACCGGGGCGGAGATCCGCGCGGCCCTCGACGCGGCGCGCCGGCACGGGATCCACCGGCTCGACCCGGGGTGACTCGCTCGGCGCGTGTGCACACCGGGCGGGGAGGGTGAATGCTGACCGAACGACGAGCGCGCGCTCTCTCCGCGTACCGGAGCTTCGTCCGCACGCCGGTCGCGAAGCTCCTCGACGCGCACGCCAGCGCCGACCCGCGGCCCAGCGTGCTCGCCTTCTTCCACGCGACCGCGCGGGAGGTCCCCGCCTATCGCGCCTTCCTTCACGGGCGAGGGTTCGACGCGGACGCGATCCGCTCGCCGGCCGACTTCGCCGAGCTGCCCCTGCTCACGAAGGAGAACTACGTCCAGGCGTATCCGCTCGCGGAGCGCTGCCGCGGCGGTGAGCTGGCGTCATGCGACATGATCGCGGTCTCGTCGGGGTCGACGGGCGAGCCGACGCCGTGGCCCCGGTTCCTCACCGACGAGCTCGCGGTCGCGGTTCGCTTCGAGCAGGTCTTCCGCGAGGCGTTCGACGCGGACCGGCGGCGTACGCTCGCGGTCGTGTGCTTTCCGCTCGGCACCTGGGTGGGAGGGATGTTCACCGCGAGCTGTTGCAGGCACCTCGCCTTGAAGGGCTATCCGCTGACGGTGGTCACGCCCGGAAACAACAAGGCGGAGATCCTCCGGTCGGTTCGCTCGCTCGCTCCCATGTTCGAGCAGACGGTGCTGCTCGGGTACCCGCCGTTCCTGAAGGACGTCGTGGACGCCGGAACCGCCGAGGGGGTGCGCTGGAGGGAGCACGGCATGAAGCTCGTGCTCGCGGGCGAGGTGTTCAGCGAGGAGTGGCGGTCGCTCATGATGGACCGCGCCGGCATGTCGCGACCGCTCCACGACACCGCCTCGCTCTACGGGACGGCGGACGCGGGCGTGCTCGGGAACGAGACGCCGCTCTCGGTGTGCATCCGCCGCTTCCTCTCGGAGCGCCCGGACGCCGCGCGCAGCCTGTTCGGCGAGGCGCGGCTCCCGACGCTCGTGCAGTACGATCCGTTCGCGAGGTACTTCGAGGAGCACGAGGGGACGCTCCTGTTCTCGGGAGAGAACGGCGTGCCGCTCGTGCGCTACCAGATCGGTGATACGGGCGGCGTCATCCCGCACGCGGCGATGCTCTCGCGTCTCCGCGACCTCGGCTTCGACGCCGAGGCCGAGGCGCGGCGCCACGGTGAGCGCGGGATCCGTCCGCTCCCGTTCGCATTCGTGTTCGGGCGATCGCACTTCGCAGTCTCCTACTATGGGGCGAATATCTTCCCCGAGACGGTGAGCATCGCCCTCGAGCAGCCCGGGACGCGCGACCGGGTCACGGGGAAGTTCGTGCTGGAGGTGGAGGAGGACGCGGCGCGCGACCGGCAGCTCATCATCGCGGTGGAGCTCGCCGCCCGAGTCGAGCCCAGCCAGGTGCTGTCCGACGAGGTGGCGGACGCGATCGTGAAGGTGCTGAGACGGCTGAACAGCGAGTTCGCGAGCTACGTGCCGGCCGAGCGCCAGCGGCCCCGCGTCACGCTCTGGCCGGCGGCGCACCCGGAGTACTTCCCGCCTGGCGTGAAGCATCGCTACTCGAGGAAGTAGGTCGCCTCCCACGCGCTGACGCGCGCGGCGTAGCGAGCTCCGTCACTCCATGAGCTCGACCTCCACGCGTGCCCGGAGGTGTGGCTCGTCGACGTTCCACGAGGTGATCCACGCTCCGACGATGAGGGACCTCTTCCGGTCGAGCTGCTGCAACGCCTCACGCGCTCCCGCCTCGGAGGAGAACACTCCCAGGACGAGCGCATCGGGCCTGTCTCGCCCTTCCTCCTCGTAGTGCGCGACAAAGGCGACGAGCGGCTCCTCCTCGACCGCTGCGAGCGCGGTCACCCGGGCGGCCGCGTCGGCGTCTCGAACCGTGCGGCGGGAGAGCACCGAGGCGCACTCCTCGGCGAGGAGAGCTAGGCGCTCCCGATCGCCGGGCGTGAATGCGCGTTCGCTCGGGAACGCGACCGCCAGCACTCCGCTGCCGCCCTCGTCTCGCAACGGCACTCCGAGCCAGCTCCCGGCGCCGGCGGCACGCAGGGCTTGCGCCATCCCCGGGAACCGCCGGGTCAGCTCCGGAGCATCGAGCCACAGCTTGGAGCCGGTGCGGAGCACCTCCGCCTCGGCGGTCGCTCCATCGCTCCGCATTCGCGTGCCCGCCGTCGCGACTTCAGGAAGGACCCCGGCGCTCGCCGTGATCTCGAGCTCCCCGTCGTCCGTCTGCCGGGCGATCACGAGCCGGACCGCGCCGAAACCATCGAGGCCATGCGCGGCGAGCGCTGCGACGACGTCCTGTTCGGTCTCGCTGTGGACGAGCGCGGCCCTGAGGCACTGGGCGGACTCGAGATCGTCCGCGGCGTGGACCGCGACGACCGTCTCTGCCTCCGCGCGCGCCCGCGCAAACCGCTCGCGCTCGTAGAGGCGGGTGCGGTCGCCGACGAGGCGCTCGCTCCGGCGCTCCCGCACCTCGCCTGCGGCGCGCGCCTCCTCGGACGCGTTCGCGCGCTCCCGCTCTTGCGTGAAGAGGCTTCCGCGCGCGAGGGCGTTCGCGCACACGGACGCCAGCTCGGTGACGAAGGCGCGCGTCGATCCGTCGAAGGCCTGCACCTCGTCGAAGGCGAGCGTGAGGACCCCAGCCAGCTGGTCGTCGGCGACGAGGGGCAGGAAGGCCCAGGCGGCGGTCTCGGGCTCGCCGCTGAACGCGCCGAGCGGAACGTCCGGGTAGCGCTCGCGCGCCTCGGTGGGCGAGGCGATCCAGATGGCCGCGGTGGTGCGGACGACCTCGTGCGCCGCTTCGGAAGCTTGGATCGCGGGAGGCGCCGTCCGGCGGTGTGCGGGCGCATCCAGAGTGCTCTCCGCGATCGCGGAGAGCACGCCTTCGTCGCTCAGCTCGGTGATCTGCGCGGCCGAAGCTCCGGCGAGGACGCGCGCCTGGTCCGCGGCGATCGTGGCGAGCTCCCCGTGCTCGACGGCGCCGGAGAGGGCGCGCGAGAGATCGAGGAGGCGTGCGAGATGCTCGGGGCCGAGCACCGCCCGCTCGATTTCGCTGGGCGGCGGGTTTGCGAGACGCGCGCGCGACGAACCGCTGCGCTGCGAAGGAGGGCTCGCCATGTGGGGCTCCGGAGCCGCCACGGCGCGAGCGAGATGCAGGAGAGGGGGCGACCTCCCTCAAAGCATAGCGGCGCGAAGCCTCGGCCGCCCCGGCAAGGCAGGGCACGCGTCTCGAGGTGCACCGCGTTGCACCGGGCGCGGTCACGTCACCGTCGTCGATGGCTCCGCTGTTCCTGCGGCGCGGGCTATTCTCGCGCGCTAATCAGTGACTATGGGTTGCGTTTCCGTAGAGGTGGGTTTCGTTTCCGTCGTCGATCTCTCGAGCGGTGTCGTCTCGGATTACCGTCCGAACGTTCCTACCCTCGATTTCCCCGCGGCACTCCGCGCCGATGCGAGCGAGGTGTCGCTGGACGGGATCGGGCTCGTGCACTTCTCCGGATCGGATGGCTGCGGAGTGACGGAACGAACGCGCTCGAGCCCGGTCTCGATGCGGCGGCAGGACGAGCGCTGCTTCATCCTGGCCGACGCTGAAGACCGGGACGAGCACGGGTGGCAGATTTACCGTTTGTGCATGCTGGAGCCGTCCGCCTGAGCGCGGCCGCTCTAAATCACGGGTCGGAGCAGACCGGCGCCTCACCCGGAGCGTAGCGCGGGCTCGACGCCTCTCTTCCTTCCCACTCGTCCACCGCGAGCTCCAGGTCCGTGACGAGCTCCTGCACGGTCTTCAGGTCCCTCACGCTTCGCTCCGGGATCTGCGCGACGCTCTGGCCGGTGTAGAACAGGCCGTCGACCGCGTCGCCGAGGATCGCCGCGCGCAGGAGCGCGTCGGTGATGCAGAAGCTCTCCTTGAAGTCGCTCGCGCGGCACTTGCAGAGGTTCGTTCCGAGGCACTCGATGCACGCCTTCTTCCGGCCGCGGAAACCTTCCTCGCCGAAGAACCACCTCTTCGAGCGCGGCGGGAAGCAGGCGCCGGCGGCGAGGCGCTCGGTGAAGGCGTTCCGCACCGCCCGGGCCTTCATGCCCTTCACGCAGCTCGTGATGATGACGACGTCCTCCGCGGCCTTCCCGAGGTGCATGTCCTTGAACGCGGGATGGCTGTCACCCTCGCTGGAGGCGATGAACCTGGTCGCGAGCTGGACGCCAGCGATGCCGTGCGCGAGCAGCGCGCCGATCTCGCTCGCGTTCACCCCGCCTGCCGCCACCACCGGCAGCGACGAGTTGCGCTGGACGTCTTCGACGAGCGAGACGAGGGGAAGCTCGATGTCGCCGATGTGACCTCCGGCCTCGGCACCCTCGGCCACGAGGAAGTCGGCGCCCCATCTCTCGTACATCATCGCGAGGCGCCCGGACGAGACGATCCCGGCGAAGGGCGTCTCCGCCTCGTGGCACCACTTGATCACCTCTCGCGAGATCCCCGCGCCCTGCACGATGAAGCTCACGCCCTCCTCGAGCGCCGCTCGCGCGAGCTGCTCGAAGTCGTCGTGGTTGATGGCCGCCATGAGGTTCACGCCGACGTATCCGCCGGCCGCGTCGGCTCGGGCCCGGCGCAGCTCCCTGCGGAGCATCTCGGGCGTCTTCCCCACCGCCGAGACCGTGCCGACCATGACGAACCGCGCGCTCTTCGCGGCCGCGACCTTTCCGGCGAGTCCGTCGGAGACGTGGAGGCCCATCGCGCCCTGGACCAGGAGATGTCTGCCTGACCGAAGGACACCCTCGATCGCGGCGCGGGTCAGCGCTGGAGTCGGGGGGGCAGGTGTCGGCGCCGGCGCGAGCGCGAGAGGACGGCTTGATGGTGGGCCGTGGCGGATCACGAGGTCTCCGGGCGTGGGTGGGCTGCAGCGTGGACGACCGCACTGGCCGGGACAACCGGTCGACTGGGCTCGACCGAGGGAGGGCGGCACCGGGTCGCAGCGAGGTGCCTGCGAGATCGTGCAGCTGGCCCTTCAACCTCGCGAAAGGGCTCGTCGAACGGCGAGTTGCTCGCGCGGGTAGGGCGGCGAGCCGGTGGCGGTAGGCCGCTCGCACGCCGGACGGCAACGCCGCCAGATTTCGATTAGGCTCTCGTCCCTTCCGTTCAACCCTCACCCCCGAGCGCCATGGCCCAGTACGTGATGTCGATGCTCCGCGTGAGCAAGATCGTCCCGCCCAAGCGGCAGATCATCAAGGACATCTCCCTCTCCTTCTTCCACGGCGCCAAGATCGGCCTCCTCGGCCTGAACGGCGCCGGCAAGTCCACCGTGCTCCGGATCATGGCGGGCGTGGACGAGGAGTTCGACGGCGAGGTGACGCGCCAGGCCGGCATCCGGATCGGCTACCTGCCGCAGGAGCCGAAGCTCGACGGCGAGAAGACGGTGCGCGAGGAGGTCGAGTCCGCGCAGGGCGAGGTCGCGGAGGCGCAGCAGAAGCTCGAGGCGGTCTACGCCGCCTACAGCGAGCCCGACGCCGACATGGAGAAGCTCGCCGAGGAGCAGGCGCGCCTCGAGGCGATCATCGCCAACGCCGGCGCCGACACCGGCAACGCGCTCGAGATCGCCGCAGACGCGCTGCGCCTGCCGCCCTGGGAGGCCTCCATCAAGCACCTCTCGGGCGGGGAGAAGCGGCGGGTCGCGCTCTGCAAGCTGCTCCTGTCGAAGCCGGACATGCTGCTGCTCGACGAGCCCACGAACCACCTCGACGCCGAGTCGGTCGAGTGGCTCGAGCAGTTCCTCACCCGCTTCCCCGGCACGGTCGTCGCCATCACCCACGACCGCTACTTCCTCGACAACGCCGCGGAGTGGATCCTCGAGCTCGACCGCGGCCACGGCATCCCGTGGAAGGGCAATTACTCCTCCTGGCTCGACCAGAAGGAGCAGCGGCTCGAGGTGGAGGCCAAGCAGGAGAGCGCGCGCATCAAGGCGATGAAGCTCGAGCTCGAGTGGGTGCGGCAGAGCCCCAAGGCGCGGCAGGCGAAGAGCAAGGCGCGCCTCGCCCGCTTCGAGGAGCTCTCCTCCGTCGAGTACCAGAAGCGGAACGAGACGCAGGAGATCTTCATCCCGGTGGCCGAGCGGCTCGGCGACAAGGTCATCGAGTTCAAGGGCGTGTCGAAGGGCTTCGGCGAGCGGCTGCTGATGGACGATCTCTCGTTCATCGTCCCGCCCGGCGCGATCGTCGGCATCATCGGCCCGAACGGCGCGGGCAAGTCGACGCTGTTCAAGATGATCACCGGCGCGGAGCAGGCTGACTCCGGCGAGGTCGCCATCGGGCAGTCGGTGAAGCTCGCGTTCGTGGATCAGAGCCGCGAGAACCTCGCGAGCGGCAAGACCGTGTTCGAGGAGCTCTCCGGTGGCCGCGACCAGATCCAGGTCGGGCGCTACGAGATGCCGAGCCGCGCGTACATCGGGCGCTTCAACTTCAAGGGGGCGGACCAGCAGAAGATCGTGGGCGCGCTCTCCGGCGGCGAGCGCGGCCGGCTCCACCTCGCGAAGACGCTCATGACCGGGGCCAACGTCCTGCTCCTCGACGAGCCGTCGAACGATCTCGACGTCGAGACCCTGCGCGCGCTCGAGGACGCGCTCCTCGAGTACGCCGGCAGCGTCATGGTGATCTCCCACGACCGCTGGTTCCTCGACCGCATCGCGACGCACATCCTCGCGTGCGAGGGCGACTCGAAGTGGTCCTTCTTCACCGGGAACTACCAGGAGTACGAGGCCGACAAGCGGCGGCGGCTCGGCGAGGAGGGCGCGAAGCCGCGCCGAATCCGGTACAAGCCGATCAGCCGCTGAGCACCGGGAGGGGCTTCAGGCGATCCACCGCCGCGGCGAGGCCGCATCCGGGGGCGCCCAATCTCCGCGTTGCGCGGGGCAGGCACGCGTGCAGAGGATCCGCGGGAAGCGGGACCTGCCGCCATGCCCGACGCCATCCTGGTCCTCAATGCCGGCTCGTCGTCGACGAAGCTCTCGCTCTTCCTCGAGCAGGAGGGCGAGCTCGTCCTCGAGGTGCGCGGCAAGCTCGAGGGCCTCGAGGGCGAGGGCGCACCACACCTCGTCGTACGCCGGCCGGACGGCGCGGTGGTGGCGGAGCGTCACTGGCCGGAGAACGCGTACCTCGGTCACGCGGCCGCGCTCACGCACCTCTTGCCCGTGGTGCGCGGCGCGCTCGGCGATGACGTCCTCGCCGGCGTGGCTCACCGGGTGGTGCACGGCGGCGCGTCGTTCGAGACGCCGGTGCTCGTCGACGACGCGGTGCTGGCCCGGCTCCAGACGTTCGTGCCGCTCGCGCCGCTGCACCAGCCGCACAACCTCATCCCCATCCGCGCCCTGCGCGAGCTCGATCCGGCGCTGCCGCAGGTGGCCTGCTTCGACACCGCCTTCCATCGAAGCATGCCGGCCGTGGCCGAGCGGTTCGCGCTCCCCGAGGAGCTGTACGAGGCGGGCGTCCGGCGCTACGGCTTCCACGGGCTCTCCTACGAGTACGTCGCGGCGGTGCTCCCGTCGCTCGACCCCGCCGCCGCGCGCGGGCGGACCGTGGCGATGCACCTGGGAAACGGCGCCAGCCTCTGCGCCCTGCTCGAGGGCGAGAGCGTCGCGACGACCATGGGCTTCAGCGTGCTCGACGGCCTCTGCATGGGGACGCGCTGCGGCGCGCTCGACCCCGGCGTCGTGCTCTGGCTCGCCGACGAGCGCGGGCTCGACCCCCGCGCGATCGAGCGCCTCCTCTACGACCAGTCCGGGCTGCTCGGCGTCTCGGGGATCTCGAGCGACATGCGCGCCCTGCTCGCCTCGCCCGAGCCCCGCGCGCGGCTCGCCGTGGACCTCTTCGTCTACCGCATCGGCCGCGAGCTGGGGTCGCTCGCGGCGGCGCTCGGGGGGCTCGACGCCGTCGTCTTCACCGCCGGCATCGGCGAGAACGCGGCCGAGATCCGCGAGCGCGTCTGCCGCGATGCCGGCTGGCTCGGCGTGGAGCTCGACCCGGCGGCCAACGCCGCGGGCGGCCCGCGAATCAGCACCGCGCGGAGCCGGGTCTCGGCGTGGGTGGTCCACACCGACGAGGAGCTGATGATCGCGCGCCACGCTCGCGCGCTGCTGGCGCGACGCGACGCACAGAAAGACAGGAGACAGTCCGTGACGCCGAGCGCATCGAGCCTGCAGGGAGCCTCCGGCCTGTCCGCCTTCGGTCCGGCCCGATCCACCGTCGAGGGCGCGCCGCTCACGCCGGAGGAGGTGCAGAAGCTCCACGCCTTCTGGCGCGCCTGCAACTACCTCGCGCTCGGAATGATCTACCTGCAGGACAACCCGCTCCTGCGCGAGCCGCTCCGCCCCGAGCACGTGAAGAGCCGGCTGCTCGGTCACTGGGGCGCGAGCCCCGCGCTGTCGTTCGTCTACACGCACCTGGACCGCGTCATCCGCACGCGGGGCCTGGACGTCCTGTTCATGGCGGGGCCCGGCCATGGCGCCCCCGGCGTGCTGGGGCCGCTCTACCTCGACGGCATCTACTCCGAGGTCTACCCGGACAAGAGCCTGGACGAGGAGGGGCTCAGGCGATTCTTCAAGGAGTTCTCCTTCCCCGGCGGCATCGGCAGCCACTGCACGCCGGAGATGCCGGGCTCGATCCACGAGGGCGGCGAGCTCGGCTACGTGCTCTCCCACGCTTGCGGCGCCGCGTTCGACAACCCGGATCTCATCGTCGCCGCCGTCGTCGGCGACGGCGAGGCGGAGACCGGGCCGCTCGCCGCGTCGTGGCACGTGAACAAGTTCCTGAACCCGATCCGCGACGGCGCGGTGCTGCCGGTGCTGTCGCTGAACGGCTACAAGATCAACAACCCCACGCTGCTCGCGCGCATCTCGCAGGAGGAGCTCGAGAGCCTGCTGCGCGGCTGCGGCTGGACGCCCTTCCTGGTGGAGGGCTCCGATCCCGACTCGATGCACCAGGCAATGGCGGCCACCCTCGACCGCTGCGTGGAGGCGATCCGAGGGGCTCAGGCCGAGGCGCGCCGGACCGGCGTGGCCGCTCGCCCGCGCTGGCCCATGATCGTGCTGCGCTCGCCCAAGGGGTGGACCGCGCCGAAGGAGCTCGACGGCCACATGCTCGAGGGCTCCTGGCGGGCGCACCAGGTGCCGATCACCCGCGTGAAGGAGGATCCCGCGCGCCTCGCGTTGCTCGAGCGCTGGATGAGATCCTACAAGCCCGAGGAGCTCTTCGACGCGTCGGGCGCGCCGATCGCCTCGGTGCGCGAGGTGGCGCCGCGGGGGGCGCGGCGCATGGGGGCGAACCCGCGCGCGAACGGCGGGCTCCTCAAGAAGGCGCTCCGCCTCCCCGACTTCCGTGGCTACGCGGTGCCGGTGGACGCGCCCGGCCAGTCGTCTGAGGGCAACACCCGGCCGCTCGGCGCCTTCCTGCGCGACGTGCTCCGCGAGAACGCCCACAGCTTCCGCGTGTTCGGGCCGGACGAGACCAGCTCGAACAAGCTCGACGCGGTGTACGAGGCCTCGCGGAAGCTCTGGCTCGCCGAGACCTTCCCGGAGGACGCCGACGGCGGTGAGCTCGCGCCGGACGGACGCGTGGTCGAGCTGCTGTCGGAGCACACGCTGGAGGGGATGCTGGAGGGCTATCTCCTCACCGGGCGGCACGGGTTCTTCGCCTCGTACGAGGCGTTCGTGCACATCGTCGACTCGATGTTCAACCAGCACGCGAAGTGGCTCTCCATCTGCAACGACCTGTCGTGGCGGGAGGAGATCGCCTCGCTCAACCTGCTCGTCACCTCGACGGTGTGGCGGCAGGATCACAACGGCTTCACCCACCAGGACCCCGGCTTCCTCGACGTGGTGGTCAACAAGAGCTCGGCGGTGACCCGCATCTACCTCCCTCCCGACGCGAACTGCCTGCTCTCGGTGGCGGATCACTGCCTGCGAAGCGAGAACTACGTGAACGTGATCGTGGCCGACAAGCAGCTCCACCTTCAGTACCTGGGGATGGAGGAGGCCATCGCCCACTGCTCCAAGGGCGTCGGGATCTGGGACTGGGCCAGCACCGACGAGGGGCAGGAGCCTGACGTCGTGATGGCGAGCGCCGGCGACATCGCCACGCTCGAGGCGCTCGCCGCCGCCGCCATGCTGCGCGAGGCGTTCCCCGACCTGAAGCTCAGGTTCGTGAACGTGGTGGACCTCTTCAAGCTGCAGCCCGAGTCCGAGCACCCGCACGGCCTCTCCGACCGCGACTTCGACTCCCTCTTCACCGTGGACGCCCCCATCATCTTCAACTTCCACGGCTACCCGTGGCTCGTGCACCGGCTCGCGTACCGGCGCACCAACCACAAGAACCTGCACGTACGCGGGTACAAGGAGAAGGGGAGCATCAACACGCCGCTCGAGCTCGCCATCGAGAACGACATCGACCGCTTCAGCCTGGCCATGGACGTGATCGACCGCGTGCCGCGGCTCCGCAGCGCGGGCGCGCACGCGAAGGAGCGCTTTCGCAACCGGCAGATCGAGTGCCGGCTCTACGCGCACGAGCACGGCGTCGACCCGCCGGAGATCACCGGCTGGCGGTGGCCCGGGTGGGATGATGCCGAGCGGTCGAAGTGACCCGAGCCCGAGCCCGAGTCCGAGCCCGAGCCCGATGGATCGGGCGCGGGCTCGGGCGCGGGCGCGGGCTCGGGCGCGTTCACGGGGTCACGCCTCGAACACGTCGAGCGCGTAGTCGTGCGCCTTCAACGCGGCCTCGCTCATCTTCCCCGCCTGGACGCGCTTCACGATCTCCTCGCGGGGGAGATCGAAGATCGCGTCCAGGATCTGCGCGCGCTCGGACGGGCTCGCCTGCCCCACGACGAACAGCACGCGGGCGCTGTGCTGGATGTAGCGGGGCGAGAGGAGCTGGCGCTTCAGGAGCTCCATGATCACGCCGGCCTTGGAGCGATCGAAGCGCGGAGGATCGCCGCGCCGGTCCTGCTCGGCGAAGAACGCGCTCGTCCACTCGTTGTGATAGTCCCAGACCTTGTCGAACAGCGCCCGGGTGAAGCGCGTCCCCGCCTTGATCGGCTCGGCGTTCGCGCCGATCACGACCCCGTCCTCCGTGAGCACCTGCCGCTGGAGGTGGCCGTCCTTCGTGATCGCCGCCTCGTGGTGGGCGAGCGCCCAGAGCCACGACACGTTGATCCGGTAGGTGGCGAGGTCGTTCATGAACCGTTGCTTCAGCTCGTAGTCGTCGATGGCCGCCGCGAAGTTGCCGTTCAGGATCTGGAACCCGTAGTTCGCCGCCATGTAGAACGAGTGCTGGACGTGCTCGATGGAGACGTCACCCTTCGGCACCCCGTAGATCGCGTCCCACAGCTCGCGGGTGAGGAGCTTCTCCGGTGCGTCGAGCTGGTCCTTCGTGAGGACGGCGGGCGTGACCTTCCCTTGCGCGTTCAATAGCCCTCGCGACTGGAAGAGCTGCCGCTCCGCGTCGCTGAGGCCGCTCCTGACCGTCGGCACCGGCTTCCCCTTCACGTCCACCGTCTCGCGCGGCGCGTCGAGGAGGGCCTGGAGGTCCTTCACGTCGGCGCGCAGCGGGGCGTTGCCCGCGGCGACGTACTCGGTCTCCGGGCTCGCGACCCAGCTCTGCCGGTAGGCGTCGTAGAGCCGCCCCTTCACCCGGCCGGCGACGATCTCCTCCAGCGTCGGCTGCGCTCCCGGCGGCAGCGGTGCCTCGGGCACGAACATGAGCCCCAGCACGCGCTCGCGCAGCTTGTCGATCGCGATCGCGCGGAGCGCCACCGGGTTGTACTTGGAGCGGCCGTAGGGATCGTTCGCCTGATAGATCATGACCGCCGCCATGCCGCCGATGGGCGCCGAGTTGCTGAACTCGCCGCTCTTCAAGCCGGCCATGAGCATGAGCAGCGCGTTGTAGCGCTGGTAGGCGATCATGGTCGGGGTGGCCATCCCGATCGTCTGCGGGTCCGGGAAGACGCCCTTGGGATCGTCCTTCCACATCTCGATGAGGCTCCCCAGGTAGTCCCACCGGCCGACGTTCGTCCCGAGCAGCCGGCGCCGCAGGACCCAGGCGATCGCGGGGAGCTGCCGGCCTGCGTTCCCCTCCTCGTAGAGCATCTTGATCTTGAGGGTCCCCGCCGGGACGCCGATGAGGCCCTCCAGCCGCGACAGGAGCTTCTCGATGATGAGCGCCTCCCGCGGCGTCTGGAGCTTCGGGATGTAGAAGTACACGCCGCTGCCGGCGCGCGTGAGGGCGTCGTAGTTGTTGAACGTCCAGAGCGTGGTGATGGCGACGAGGCCCGGCGCCGGCTCGCCGTCCACGGTGACGTGGTCGTACCGCACGTGGATGCTGGGAGGCCGCGCGAGCCGCGTCGGCCACTGCGCCGGCGGCTTGTCGATCCTGTACGCGCGCGTCTTCCCCTTCTTCACCACCTCGTACGGCCGATCGTTCCAGCGGCCCTCGTGGATCTCCTTCGCGTTCTGCAGGGCCGCGAAGATCCCCACCGGCTGGTTCGAGGGCGTGCCGTCCGGCTGGAAGTGCGGCGGCGACGCGTCCTCGAAGTCCGGCATGTTCATCGGCGCCGGGCTGTTGAGCGCGTTGAACGCCATGTCGAGCGGGTGCCACGGCCCGGTGAGCTCGAGCCCGGGGTTCCGCGACGGGTGAACGTGCTCCGGGATCGGCGTCTCGTCGTTGAGCCGCCAGCGCCACTCGCTGTCGCGGCCCAGGAAGTTGTCGACGAGGCCCTGGATGACCTGGCGGAAGGTCCACGGCTTCCCGCTCACCGGGTCCTCGAGCGTGTCGTCCCACTTCGGCCACGCGTACTTCGTGCCGACCGGTGCGGGATCCTGCAGGAGCAGGCGGCGCGCGGTCAGGGCCGCGGCTATCGCGGGGCGCAGCTCGCGGGTGAGCGTGGTGATCGTCTGGTCGACGTCGACCTCGCGGCCGTTCACCTGCTTCTTCCCGAACAGCTGCGGGAACTTCTGGAGGATGTCCTCTCGGATCATGGGTGAGTCCTCGTACGTTGAGCGCGCCGGTCACGCGATGCGTGAAGGGTGCGGACGGACCGCGGTCGCGCGACGGCAGACTACCTAGCTGTTCGCGCGGCCGGCCCCTGGCATGCACCAGGAAGGTCGCTCGGGGCCGCTCGACCTCCGAGGTGACGGCCGATACGGCGCCCGGTCGATCCCTCGTCACCCAGGCGCTCCCCGAGCGATCGCCGGAGTCCTGCGCCGTGGGTCGACCGGCCACCCCGGTTCCCGCGGCCCCGGCCGTTCTCCCGGGTTAGTCAACGAGCATGCAAGTCACCGGTGAGAGGCTCATCCACAGTTACGACACGGAGCGGCGGCGGGTGCTCTGCGGCGTACCCGAGCAGACGAGCTCGACGAAGCACGCCGCAGCCGTCACGTGCAGCGCCTGTCGCGAGCTGCTCCGCGCTGCCGCGGCGACTCCCGACGCACCGGCTGGCGCTCACGAGAAGCACGGGTAGCGCGCGATGTCGATGCCGCCCCGCACGCTGGGGGAGCGCGGCCACGTCGTGTTGGTCGAGCATCAGTGCGAACGCTGCGGCTGGACCGCGAGCGTCGACGGGCGGACGCTCCCCGTGACGTTCCCCACGGAGCCCGAGGCTCGCGCCGCGGTGGCCTCGGAGGCGGTGCGGCTGGACGGGATCGCCTATGCGCTGCTGCGGCGCGTGCGGCGGGACCTGCGGCGCAAGCAGTAGGGCGTCGCTCCGGTCGGCCACGCCGGCTCCGCGAGGGTTGGAGCGCGCGCGCCGGCCTCGCTCTACCGTTTCGGGATGCGGCTCCCGAAGGCCTCGCGCCATGCGCTCGCCGTCGCGCTCGTGGCCATCGTCGTCGCCGCCTGCGGTGACGGCGGCGGCTCGGGCTCCGGCCCGTCCCGTGCGGGCGGGACGCCGGTGCCGCTGGGGACGCCGATCTCACGGACAGAGGGCACCGCGATCGCGGGCGCCGCCGGGTGGACCTGGATTCCATTCGACGACGCGTTCTGCACCGACGCCGTCGAGCAGCCGTCGGGTGCGTACCAGTTCGGAGAGAGCACGACCGGCCTCGCGATCAGCTGGGGCTCGACGACGAGCACCGACCTGGTCGTGTTCCTCCAAGGCGGCGGCGCGTGCTGGGACTTCTTCACCTGCGGCGGCGCACCCGAGCTCGTGCCCAAGACCGCGAGCACCGGCCCGTTCGGCCCGGCGGAGTTCGCGCGCGACATCCATGACAAGTACCCGCGCTCGTGGGTGCGGCGCGAGAACCTGCCGGACACGCTGCGCGACGCAACGGTCGTGTTCGTGCCGTACTGCACGGGCGACGTCCACAGCGGCGACGCGGTCACGACGTACGCCCCCCCGCTGCCTGGCCGCGAGCCCGTCACCTGGCATCACGTCGGGCATGCGAACGTGCTCGCCTTCCTGAAGCGGCTCGGCGCGACCTTCCCGGATCCCGCGAGGCTCGTCGTCTCGGGCTCCTCGGCGGGCGGCTTCGGATCGCTCGCGAACTATCCAGAGTTTCGGCGGTACTGGCCGGACGCGAGGTCCTATCTCGTCGACGACTCCGGGCCGCCGCTCGTCGGCGAGGCGATCCCCTCCGGCACGCGCGAGGCATGGTACGCCCGCTGGGACATGGGCGCGTCGCTCGACGCGTTCTGCCCGGAGTGCAGGACGGACCAGTCGGCGGGGCTGCGCGAGCTCGCGGAGCGCTACCCGGACGATCGCATCGCGCTCGTCTCGCACCTTCGCGACGCGACCATCCGCGGCTTCTTCGGCACGTACGCGTTCGTGCCGCCGACCTTCGCGCCGATGGGGGCGGCCCGCTTCGAATCGGAGCTCAGGCTCCTCGGCACGACCGTCCTCGACCCCGCGACGGCGAACGCGAAGTACTTCTTCACGGACGGTGACCGGCACCCCACGCTCGAGGACCCGACCGTCATCGGCACGCCCGCGCCAGGGCTCGAGGCGTGGCTCGAGCTCATGCTCACCGACGCTGCGAGCTGGGAGAGCGTGGCGGACTGAGCTTTCGGTGGGCCGGAGGGTCCGGGTGACGACCGCGGTTGGCCTCAGTGCACTTCCCGCGCCGCGAGCCGCCCGCTCTCGCGGCAGCCCCCGTCCGCGTCGCGATCTCGTTCACGCGGCGGACGAGCGCGGCTGCGCATACCACGCGGCGCTGTTCAGGACGGTCGATGCGGTGTTCGCCTGTCGCGCTGGGCCTTGTCACCTGAGCCCACCGCCCGACGTCCATGCATGGGAGGGTACGTGGATCGGATCGGCGATCACGCGATCATCGGCGACGGCCGGGCCGCAGCGCTCGTGACGCCAGCCGGCGTGATCGACTGGCTGTGCTGGCCGCGGTTCGACAGCCCCTCGGTCTTCGCCTCGCTCCTCGGCGACGCCGCCGGCCACTGGACGGTCGCTCCCACGTCGCCCTTCCGGACGGAGCGCCGCTATGTCGCGGATACGAACGTGCTCGAGACCTCGTTCGTCACAGCCGGGGGATCCTTCACGCTCACCGACTTCATGCCGGTCGCGTCGGAGGAGGAGCGGCGGCGCCTCCTCGGACCAGACCACGAGATCCTCCGGTTCGTCTCCTGCGAGCGTGGCGAGGTCGAGATCGAGACCGTGTTCGAGCCCCGACCGGACTACGGTCGTGAACGGCCGAGGCTGCGCGACGGCGGCAGGCTCGGCGTCCGCGCGGAGACGCGGGCGGGCCTCCTCACGCTCCGTGCGGATCTCCCACTCGCGATCGACGAGGCCGGTCGCGCGACCGGGCGAGCCGTCCTGCGCGCCGGGGAGACCCGGCACCTCTCGCTCGGTTTCGCCGACGAATGGCCCGCCATCCTGCCGCCGCTCGGTGCGCCGTCGCGCGATGCGCTCGAGCGTACGGTGCGCTGGTGGCGCAGCTGGGTCGGGCGAGTCCGGTACGGCGGACCCGAGCGCGGCGCCGTCGTGCGGAGCGCGCTCGCGCTGAAGCTCCTCGTCTATGCACCGTCCGGCGCGGTGGTCGCGGCGGCGACGACGTCGCTCCCGGAGCGCGTAGGTGGCGATCTCAACTGGGATTATCGCTTCTGCTGGCTCCGCGACGCGGCGCTCACGGTGCGCGCGCTGTTCGGGCTCGGCTTCCGGGACGAGGGCGACGCGTTCGTGAGCTGGCTCCTCCACTCTACGCGGCTCACCCAGCCCGAGCTGCGGGTCCTCTACGACGTGCATGGGAACGCGCCCGCGCGAGAGCGCACGCTCGACCACCTCGCCGGTTACCGTGGGTCACGACCGGTGCGGATCGGTAACGGAGCGGTGGATCAGCTCCAGCTCGATGTCTACGGCGAGGTGATCGACGCGGTGGCCCACTTCGTCCGGAGCGGGGGGACGCTCGATCGCGAGACGCAGCGGATGCTCTGCGCGCTCGGGGATCAGGTGTGCCGGAGTTGGCAGCGCCCGGACGAGGGGATCTGGGAGCCGCGCTCAGGCCGTGGACACAACACGCACTCGCGCGTCCTGTGCTGGACCGCGCTCGAACGGCTCCTCGACCTGCACGCGAAGGGTCACATCTGCCGCGCGCCCGTAGAGCTGTTCGAGCGGAACCGGGCCGCGATCCGTCGCGACGTCGAGGAGCACGCCTGGAACGCGCGCCTCGGGAGCTATACCTCGCGCCTCGGTGGCGAGGAGCTCGACGCGGCGCTCCTGCTCCTCCCGTGGTACGGGTTCGAGGACGCGCGCTCGGAGCGGATGCGCGCGACGTACGCGCGCATCCGCGAGCGACTGGGGGCGCGCGACGGTCTCCTCCATCGCTACCGGACGGCCGACTCGCCCGGCGAGGGCGCGTTCGGGATCTGCAGCTTCTGGGGCGCGGAGGTGCTGGCGCTCGGGACGGGAAGCGCCAGGGAGGCACGCGAGACCTTCGAGACGCTCTGTCGGTTCGCGAACGACCTGGGCCTCTTCGCGGAGGAGATCGACCCCGACACCGGCGAGGCGCTCGGCAACTTCCCGCAGGCGTTCACGCACGTGGGACTCATCAACGCGGCGCTCTCGCTCGAGCAGCGGCTCCGGGGCGAGGAGCCGCTCCCGGGCTCGGTGCGGTCGCGCGGCGAGCTCGAGGAGGCGGATGCATGAACGTCGTGAGCTGGCTCCTCTGGGGATTCGTCGCGACGATCGTGCTCACGACGATCATGTCGGCGAGCCAGGGGCTCCACCTCACGCGGATGAACCTCCCGTACATGCTCGGCACGATGTTCACGCCGAGCCGAGATCGGGCGAAGCTCCTCGGATTCTCGATCCACGTCGTCAATGGATGGCTCTTCTCGCTCCTCTACATCGCCGCGTTCGAGGCCTGGGGACGCGCGACGTGGTGGCTCGGGGCGGTGGTCGGGCTCGTGCACGTCACGTTCGTCCTCACCGCGGGGATGCGGATCCTTCCCGGGCTGCACCCGCGGATGGCGAGCGAGACACACGGACCGACGGTGACGCGTCAGCTCGAGCCGCCGGGCTTCCTCGCGCTCAACTACGGAGCCCGCACCCCGCTCAGCGCGGTCGCGGCCCACCTGGTGTTCGGCGCGATCCTCGGCGCGTTCTATCGGGTCGTGCCGGGCTGAGCAGGCGAGGCGCGAGCCGGCCCTGCGCGACGCACCGACCGTCATCGGAACGCCTGCGCCAGGGCTCGAGCTCATGCTCACCGACGCTGAGCTGGGAGAGCGTGGCGGACTGAGCCGAGACGATGAGGCGTTACGCACCTCCGCGTTAACCACGAAGAGTTGCGCCAATGCTGCTGCCCCATCTCCCCGTTGACGGAAGATCCGCCGGCCACCACGTCCTCGCGCGCCCGTCTCGCTCGACCTGAGGGGCGGCAATCACGATAGGTGGTGGCAAATGAAGACTCATGTTCGGTCGGCGGTAGCTGCCTTCGCCCTGGTGTCAGTCATGACGTGGCTCCCAAGCGAGGCGGCGCACGCGCAGGGCAACACCTCGTCCGACTTCGTTGCGCCGGCCGTGTTCCAGGCGGCCGGGCCGACCGCCGCCTCGATTCAGGGCACGGTCGACGCGTACCGCGCTGCTCTGGGAGCGCCCAACAACGGCAACACCGCCGGACCGCTCGCCAGCGGTCGCCGCGAGATCAACTGGGACGGCGGCGGCGGGGTCGACGCGACCACGGCACCCGTCACGCCGTTCAACGTGTTCCTGAACACCCGCGGCGGCCAGTTCACCACGCCGGGCACGGGCCTTTCGCAGGCTCCACCATCGGGCGGGCCCCAGGGCGGCCTTGCGGGCCTCTTCGGCAACCCGACCTACGGCACGATCTTCAGCACCTTCAGCCCCCTGCGGCTCTTCACCCCTGTAGGCAGCAACGTCACCGAGGCGCTGTTCTTCATACCCGGCACGAACGGGGCTGACCCGGCAACGGTCAGCGGCTTCGGCGCGGTCTTCACCGACGTCGACCGGCCGGATGGGAGCGGTCCTGGCAAGAAGGAAGGGAACCGTGGCGCCAGCACGCTGATCGAGTACTTCGGCGCCAACGGCGGGCTGCTGTTCAGCAGCTTCGTCCCCGCCTCGCCGGGGGATGGCAGTCTGTCCTTCTTCGGCATCGTCTTCGACGACGCGGTCATCGCCCGCGTGCGGATCACGACGGGTGACGTGGCGCCCGGGCCGGATGACGCGCCGAACCGGGACATCGTGGTGATGGACGACTTCATCTACGGCGAACCACAGGTCGCGCCGTAACGGCGCGCAGCGGCGAGGCGAACCCCGCGCTCACCCGAGGAGCCGCTCGATCAGGTCGGGATCGGGCGGCTTCGCGACATGATGATCGAACCCGGCCTCGGCGGCTCGCTCGAGATCCTCCGGCTGCGCGTACCCGCTGGCCGCGATGAGCCGCATGCGCAGGCGCGCGTGCTGGACGCGAAGGGTCAAGCGTCGAGCTCGACCGCGTCCCCCACCGCGATCGCGCCGATGCCGTCGTGGACGAGGTTCACCCCGAAGCACACGCCGTCGCCGTCACGGCGGAAGGTCGAGAGCGTCCGGAGCGGCTCGGGACCGGCGACCGCGCCGACCGCGGGATCGACGGTGGTCACGGAGCAGCGGACGCAGGACTTCGTGACCCGGAAGGCGACCGGCCCGATGCGGAGCCGGGTCCAACCGTCCTCCGCGAACGGCGGCGCCCCGTCCACCACGATGTTCGGCCGGAACCGCTCCATCGGGACGTCGGCGCCGCGCCGCGCGAGCTCGCGGAGCGACGTGCTCGAGGCGAGCAGGAACGGATAGGCGTCGGCGAACCCGACGCGGCCGGGGCCGCGCGCGGGATCCGTCGCGCGGATCGTCGCGTCCGGCATGTAGACGAGGCCGCACGGCACGCCGAGGAAGCGGCTCAGCCAGCGCGCGGGAGCGTCGCCGAGCGCGCGCGCCTCGCAGCGGTCCCGCCACACCTCCACCAAGCGGAGCTCGCCGGTCTCTGGCCGGAGCGGTACGACGAGGTCGTCCATCCCGGGGGCGGCGAGGCGAAGCGCATCGCCCGAGAGAGCGACGGCGACGAGGCTCATCCTCGGGAGCGTGCGCTGGGTCAGGAACCGGTTCGCCTCGTCGACGACCATGAAGCGACGGTCGTGCTCGAGGCCGCGGTCGCCCACGACGGCGCGCGGCAGCGACACGCCGCGGAGGGACTTGACCGGATAGACGTGCAACGAGCGGACGGTGAGCACGCCGGGAAGATAGGGGCAGTGATGCCGGCGTGCCGGGCCATCACCGCGAACGTGAGCCGTCGCTGGCCCCGCTAGCGGGGTCGCATCACGCGGGGACGACGTGCGCGTCGCGCGCGCAGGGCCGCGGAGCGCTCGCGCGGGTCCCCCGCGGCTCAGACCGCCGGCGCGTCGGGGATCGCGACGAAGACCCCGAGCATCCCGATGAGGTTTCCGGCCTGGTCGCGCAGCGGCACCCGGCTCGCGAGGCAGTCGATGTCTCGCCCGGACGCGTCTCGCAGCGTCTCGCGCTGATCGAGCAGCGGCGCCCCCTCGTCCATGACGCCCCGGTCCCGCGCCGCGAGGCGTGCGCGCTGATCGTCGCTCCAGCCGAGCTGCGCGTCGGTCTTCCCGACGATCGCCTCGGTGGACGGAAGGCCGAACCGCTGCGCGAAGCGGTCGTTGCACCCCAGGTAAACGGAGCGCCGGTCCTTCCAGTAGATGGAGTGCGGGACGTTCGACAGGACGCTCAGGAGGAGCTCGCGCTGCTCGCGGACGTTCCGGAAGCTCGCCTCGACCCGCTCGGCCATGTGGTCGAACTCGGTGGCGAGCTGCCCGATCTCGTCCCGCGAGCGCAGGCCGATGCGGCGCGACAGGTGCTTCTCGTCCTCCGCGATGTCGCGGGACAGGCCGACGAGCTTGGCGAGCGGCTTCGTCAGCGTCGCCGCGAGGAAGCTCACGCCGGCGACCGCCAGGACCACGACCACGAGCGAAGCCAGCATGATACGGCGGACGAGGGCGCCGACCTGCCCCTCGGCGGCCGCCGTCTTCTCGGCGATGGCGACCTCGATGTCGTCGACGTACCGTCCGGTGCCGATGATCCAGTCGAGCGGCCGGTAGCGCTTCACGAACGAGACCTTCGGGGCGGCGGGTCCCGGCGTCCCCTCCGCCGTCGGCTTCGGCCACGGGTACTCCACGAACCCCTCGCCGGACTTCCACGAGATGTCCCGGAACGCGGAGAACAGGTTCTGCGCGCGGCCGTTCACCACGAGCTCGAACTCCTTCGCGTCCATCCGCTGGCCGTCGAGCGCGGGGCGGATCGGGTGCATCACCATCCGTGGCACGGGGGACTCGGCCGTGCTGATCCAGAAGTACTCCGAGCCGTAGCGGATCTTGCGGATGCCCGAGGTGATCTCGGCGAGCTTCTCCCGCACCGCCTCGTCGACATAGATGCCGGTCCCCACCACCCATCCCCACTGCTTGAACAGGCGAACGTAGGAGAACTTCGGCATCTTCGGCAGGAGCGCGTTGCCGTCGGGCTCCGGCCAGCTGTACCGGATGAAGCCCTCGCCGCGCGCGGCGGTCAGCTCGACGGCGAGCTGGAACAGGTTCCGGTTCGCGTCGCCCGCGCAGTCGAACTCGGGCGCGTCGAGGACCTTCCCCTCGAGCGTCGGGACGAGCGGGTGCATCAGCATCATCGGGTAGGGTCGGCCGACGGTGTTGATCCAGAGGTACCCCTTGCCGCCGTCGAAGCGCATCGCGCGGAGCGTCGCGAGCGCGTCCGCCTGCGCCCGCGCCACCGTGACCTCTCCGCGGCGCGCCCGCGCGAGGTGCTCCTCGAGCGTCGCGCCCGCGACGTCGAGGATCGCCTCGAGCCGCTGGCCGTACTTGTGCTCGAGATAGCGCTCGTCCGCGGCCTCCCGGTACTGCGCGTCGATGAGCGCGTAGACCGTGTTCACCTTGTCGGCGAGGTCCTGCTTGACCTGCGCGGTCTTCTCCGCCCGGATGCGCGCGACGTCGGCCGCGGCCTGCGAGCGGATGTTCCCGACGGCGTAGCCCGCGAGGACACCCGCGGTGACCAGCACCGCGACCGAGATGGCCAGCTGCAGCTTGAGCTTCAGGGTCAAGGGCGCTCCCGGGGCGGGCGGTGGCGGGATTCTGGCCGACGCGAGAGAGCAGATCAACGAGGGGTTGTGGACGCGTGCGGCGGGCTGGGATAATCGCGGCCGCTCGACAGATCGTCGCAGGCCACGAAGGACGGGGGCTGGCAGGGAAAGCCGATGCTCGATCGCCTCCTCCACTTCGTGACGGGAAGCCCGGCGTTCCAGTTCCTGCGCTCGGTCACGCCGTTCGACTTCCTCCCGGACGCCGACCTCGAGCGCATCAGCGACGCGCTCACCATCGAGTACCACCCGAGGGGGAGCACGCTCTTCGCCCAGGGACAGTCGGCGGTGACGGACGTCTACGTCGTCATGAAGGGCTCGCTCGAGCTCCTCGACGACGCGGCGGTCCCCGCGTCCCAGCTGCGCGCCGTCGGCCTGGGCCAGACCTACGGCGGTGCGTGCGTCCTGACGAACGGCGGGATCGCCCTGTTCACGGTCCGTGCGCTGGAGGACACGTTCCTCTACGCCGTGCCAGGACCGCTCTTCCTCGAGGCCTGCGCGAGGCACCGCGAGTTCCACGACTTCTTCGCCGAGAGCCTGGGCCCGCGCATGCTCGAGCGCGTCGGCGCGCGCCTGCGCCAGAAGTGGCTCCTCACCACTCCCGACCCGGACTCCGTCGGCTTCAGCCGCACGGTCGGGGAGATCTGCGATCGCGAGGTGGCCTGGTGCTCCCGCGACGAGTCGGTGCGGGAGGTCGCGCTCCGCATGACCGTCCGGCGCTGCCACACGCTCCTCGTGCGCGACGCGGGCGGCGCGCTCGTGGGTCTCGTGAGCGAGCGGGACCTCGTGGAGCGAGCGCTCGCGAACGGCCTCGACGCGGCGCGACCCGTGTCGGAGGTCATGACCACCGCGAGCGAGCCGATGCCGGCGGCGCTGCCACTCGCAGAGGCGATGGAGGTGATGGTGCGCTCCGGCGTCCGCTCGCTCCCGATCGCCGGGGACGGCGGCGAGATCGTCGGGTTGCTCGCGGACGACGACCTGCTCGTCGCGCACGGCAGCTCGCCGCTCGAGTACCTGCGGGACATCGCGCAGACGCGCCTTCGCAAGGACCTCGCCGAGAAGCGGGCGCGCCTGCCCCGCCTCGTCCGCGCGCTCATGCTCGAGGGGGCGCGGGTCGACAGCCTGACCTGGCTCATCAGCGCCGTGTCCGACGCCACGCTCAGGCGCGTGCTCGACATGGCGCTCGCCGACATGGGCCCTCCTCCGGTGCCGTTCGTGTTCCTGACGCTGGGGAGCGAGGGGCGGCGGGAGCAGACGCTCGTGACGGACCAGGACAACGCGATCGTCTTCGCCGACGTCCCGGGTCGCGAGGAGGCCGCGGCGGAGTACTTCCCGCGGCTCGGCGAGCGCGTGTGCACGTGGCTCAAGGAGGTCGGGGTCGAGTACTGCGACGGTGACGTGATGGCGAGCAACGGGGAGTGGTGCCAGCCGCTGTCCGTGTGGAAGGAGTACTTCCGGAAGTGGGTGCGGGTCCCGGTGCCCGAGGCGGTGCTCAACTCCAGCATCTTCTTCGACTTCCGGGAGGTCCACGGAGACGTCGCGCTCGGCGCGGAGCTCCGCGGCCACGTCACCCAGCTCCTCGCGTCGCGGCCCGGGATGTTCTTCAACCTCCTCGCGCAGGCGGTGGTGGACAAGGAGCTGCCCGTGGGGCTCTTCGGGCGGATCTCGGTGGAGACGCGCGGGAGCCGCGAGGACGTGTTCGACATCAAGCAGCCCATCGCCCGCATCTGCGAGCTGACCCGGCTCCAGGGGCTGTGGCACGGCATCGGCGCCACGAGCACGCTCGAGCGGCTGCGGAAGCTGTCGCAGCAGGGCGAGGTGGACGCGCGGGTGTGCCTCGACATGAAGCACGCGTACTCGTTCCTCATGCAGCTGCGGCTCGCCCGGCAGGTCGCGGCGCTCGGCGACGGCGGCGTGCCCGCGGACAACCTCATCAGCACGCACGAGATCTCGACCCTCGAGCAGCGCTTCCTCGAGGAAGCCTTCGGGCTCATCGGTCGCGTGCAGGCGAGCGCACGCAGGAAGTTCCTGCGCCAGGCGTGAGGGGTCGCGGCCCCGAAGGAGAGCTCATGGGCGGGAACTCCGGCATCGCTTCGCTCCTCCGGTTCGTCCGGCGAAAGGCCACGGGCGCGGCCGCGGAGGTCCGCTACGCGCGCCGGAAGACGATCGGCGCAGAGGAATGGACGCAGCCGATCCGGACGATGGCGTTCACCGTGCTCGACTGCGAGATGACCGGGCTCGACCCCGCGCGCGACGAGATCCTCTCGATCGGCGCGGTCCGGATCCGCAACGGACGGATCGTGATGAGCGAGCGCTTCTACCAGGTGTTCAAGCCGACCGAGGCGGTCTCGTCGAAGGAGGTCATCCTCATCCACGGCCTCGGCCCCGACGAGGTCAGCCGCGGCATGCCGCTCGGCGACGCGCTCGAGCGCCTGCTCGCCTTCATCGGCGACAGCGTCGTGATCGGTCACTTCACGTCCGTCGATCTGAGCTTCCTGAACGCGGCGCTCGCGTCGCGGAAGGAGCGGTCGCTCAAGAACCCCGCGCTCGACACGCGGCTCCTGTACGGCTGGTGGCGCCGGCGGACGTCACCTCCGGGACAGGCGCCCGCGGACGCGAGCCTCGAGGACATCGTCATCGAGATGGGGCTGCCGCGCTACCCGGCGCACCACGCGTTCTACGACGCGCTCACCACCGGCATGGTGTTCCTGAAGCTGCTCGGGGACTTCGAGGCGTCGGGCGCCGTGCAGTTCCGGGCGCTGTACCGGGAGGCGGGGGTGTACTGAGGCCGGTCGGTCCGCGCGCGTCACGATCTCCGCGCGCTGCTCTCTTCGGCCCACCATCCGCGCGCACGTCTGGCGCGCTGCGTCTCCAAGACGGGCGCATCAGGTCCCCGCAGACGCCCTAACTTGCAGCTCATGAAACGTCCGCTCGCGGCAGGGCTCGCGGTGGGAGCCGGACTCGGAGCTCTGGCGCGGCGCTGGTGGGACCGGCGGTCGCGCTACGGTCCCTGGGGGTCGCTGGGGCTCGGTCTGCCCGGAGGAGTGGACGGCGTCGGCCTCGCCCTGATGCAGACGACCTCGACGTCACTCGTCGCGGGGAACCGCGCCACGTGGCGCCACGACGCCGAGGTGTTCGGCGCGATGGAGGAGGCGATCCGCGCCGCGCGCCACAGCGTCCACTTCGACGTCTACATCTGGAAGCCGGGGGGCGCCGGAGACAGCATGGCGGAGCTCGTGTGCCGGAGAGCGCGCGAGGGCGTGAAGATGCGGATCCTCGTCGACCCGATGGGGAGCACCGGCTTCCATGAGCAGCTCTACCGTCCCCTGCGGGAGGCAGGCTGCGAGGTGCGCTATTTCCGGCCGCTCAAGAAGCGGCCCTTCTCCCTCACCGGGCGCAACCACCGCAAGCTCGTCGTCGTCGACGGACGGGTCGGCTTCACCGGAGGGTTCGGCATTGCGCCCGAGTGGAGCGTCGGCGCGCCGTCGTCACCCACGTGGCGGGACGCGAACGCAGAGATCGAGGGACCCGTCGTGCGGCAGATGCAGGTGGCGTTCGCGAACCACTGGCTCGAGACGGGAGGCTGGTTGCTGTCGGCGGAGGAGTTCGAGCGAACGAGGCCGGCGGGAGACGCCCGCGCCGCCTACGTGACGAGCACGGACGTGAGTGGATTGTCCCAGGCGCGATGGGTGACGCACATCGCGCTCGCGGCGGCCGAGCGGCGGGCGTGG
>DATIDF010000003.1:0-7670 GCA_035456445.1 Anaeromyxobacter sp. | reverse complement strand
TGAACGCGCCCGCGCCCGGGCCCGAGTCCGACTCGAAGCCGGGCTCGGACTCGGGCTCGGGCGCGTGCACGGGAGTCGACTCAGGGCTCGGTGTTATGACTGCTGCGGGGGCGCCCCTACGCCCTTCCCTGTCCGTCGATCCACACCTCGAGCCCCTGGGCGTTGAGGTCTAGGTCCACCGCGAACACCGCGAGCGCCTCCTCGCGCCCGAGCGGCGCGCCGTGCGCGGCGAGGCCGCGCAGGAGCTGGCCGGCGAGCGCCTCGCGCAGGGCCGCGTGGCGCCCGGCGCCGGAGGGCGCCGCGCGCGCGAGCCGCACGTGCTCGTCGAGGCCGGCGAGGAGCTGGGCGGCGGCGTGCGGGATCTCGCCCTCGAGCATGCCGAAGTGCGTGAGGTAGATACGCTCCGGGTTCTCCGCGAGCATCCGCTCCACCGTCCGGCGGAGCGCGGGCGGGTCGAGCTGGACCGGCGTCGTGGTCGGGAAGACGAACGGGCCCTTCGCCGAGTCGGCCTCGCGGTAGGAGAGGCCGAACGCATCACCGGTGAAGAAGCCGCGGGTTGCCCGATCGTGCACGACGAGGTGGTGCTTCGCGTGCCCGGGCGCGTCGAGCATCCTCAGCACCCGGCCGCCCAGGTCGATCTCGAACCCGTCCGGCGCCTCCACGACCCGCGCCGCCGGGATGGGCGGGATGTCGCCGTACAGCTCCCTGAAGCGCGCCTCGCCGTAGACCTCGGCGGTGCCGGCGATGAGCTTGGACGGATCGACGAGGTGGCGGGCGCCGCGCGGGTGGGCGACGAGCGTCGCGCCCGGCAGCGCCTCCATGAGCTTCCCCGCGCCGCCGGCGTGATCGAGGTGCACGTGCGTCACGACGACGTGCGAGACGTCCGCGGCCGGGATCCGGAACGCCGCCAGCGCCTCGAGGATCCGCGGCACGGACGACGAGGCGGCGGTCTCGATGACCGCGGCGGAGGCGCCGCCCCGGACCACGTAGCAGGCAGCGAGCTTCGGTCGGACGTAGCCGGCGTCGAGGAGGACGACGCCGGGGGCGATCTCGCGGGGGGGATCGAGGCGCATGGCGGCTCCGGGCGGTGCGGATGGTCGCGTGGGGTGTACCGGCGCGGCGGGCGTCCGGCAACTCGCCGCCGAGCCCCGCTCGGACGGAGCGTCGATCGAACCGCTGCGGCCGATCGAGCCCGTGCTCACCACGCGGTCACGTGCCCTGGCGCCGTGCCGGCGCGGGAGCGGGCGGAGGGTCTCCGGCAATGTTTACTCAGGGTTGTAGCCGCGCGCGCGTGCGCCGTTTATGAGAGCGGTGGGCGGCGACTCTCTCCGCCCGGAGGTTGTTCCGATGGATCGTCACCTCGAACGTTACTGGCCGATGCCGCTCCGCATCCTGCTCGGCATCGCTTTCATGTACCACGGCGCACCGAAGCTCTTCAGCGCGGCCGAGCACGCCGGGTTCCAGGGCATGCTCGCGCAGCTCGGGGTCCCGCTGCCCGCGCTCATGTCCTGGATCGTGGGCATCGTGGAGTTCTTCGGAGGGATCGCGCTCATCGTCGGCGCCGCGACCTGGCTCGTGACGCTCCTCCTGTCCATCGACATGCTCGTCGCGATGTTCCTGGTGCACCTGCCTCACGGCTTCGCGTTCGTGCAGATCACCGGGATGACGGACAAGGGACCGGTGTTCGGGCTGCCGGGCGCCGAGGTGAACCTCATCTACCTGGCCGGGCTCGTCGCGCTCTTCATCGGCGGGGCTGGGCCGCTCTCGGTCGACGAGCGGGTGATGAAGCCCGAGAGCAAGCTGCAGGTGCCGTGGCTCCGGCATCACGCCGCGCACGCATGACCGTGAGCGGCGGCACGGCGCCGCGCGCCCGCGCGAGCGGACGCCACGGCGCCGTGGAGAACGGGAGCGCCCGGCGCTACTTCGGCTGGATGAACCCGTCGGCGGTGAGCAGCTCCGCGGTGAGCACCGCGCCGCCCGCGGCGCCGCGCACGGTGTTGTGCGAGAGCGACACGAACCGGTAGTCGAAGAGCGCGTCGGGGCGGAGGCGGCCGATGGCGACGCCCATGCCGCCGCCGATGTCGCGATCGAGCTTCGTCTGCGGACGGGCGTCCTCCTCGAAGTAGGTGAGGAACGGCTTCGGCGCGGACGGCAGCCCCATCTTCTGCGGCCTCGGCTCCCAGCTCCGCCACAGCTCGATCACCTCGGCCCGGTCCGGCTTCTTCTCGAACTGCACGAACGCGGCGGCCATGTGGCCGTCGGAGGCCGGCACGCGGATGCACTGCGCGGTGATGATCGGCTCCTTCGCCTTCTCGATCTTCCCGCCGGCGAGCGTGCCCCAGATCTTCATGGGCTCCTGCTCGCTCTTCTCCTCCTCGCCCTTGATGAACGGGATGAGGTTGTCGATCATCTCCGGCCAGCTCTCGAAGGTCTTCCCCGCGCCGCTGATCGCCTGGTAGGTGCAGACGGCCACGCGCTTCGGCCCGAACTTCATGAGCGGGTGGAGGGCCGGGACGTAGCTCTGGATCGAGCAGTTCGGCTTCACCGCGATGAAGCCGCGCGAGATGCCGAGCCGCTTGCGCTGCGACTCGATGACCGCCGAGTGCTCGGGGTTCACCTCCGGGACCATCATCGGCACGTCAGGCGTGCCCCGGTGCGCGGAGTTGTTCGAGACGACCGGCGTCTCGCGGCGCGCGTAGTCCTCCTCGAGCTTCGCGGTCTCCTCCTTGGACATGTCGACGGCGCAGAAGACGAAGTCGACCGCGCCGGCGATCTCGTCGATGGCCGACGCGTTCTTCACGGTGAGGGCGGCGGTCGCGGCCGGGATCGCGGTCCCGAGCGCCCAGCGCCCCTTCACGGCGTCCGCGTACTTCTGGCCCGCGGAGTTCGCGCTCGCGGCGACGAGCGTCACCTCGTACCAGGGGTGATTCTCGAGCAACGCGACGAACCGCTGGCCGACCATCCCGGTCGCGCCGAGCACGCCGACCTTCAGCTTCTTCTGGCTCATGACTCCTCGCTTCGGAAAAAAGGCGTGAAGCGTAGCACACGCCGAGGCCGGGTCCAGGTGGCTGGCCGGCAGGCGCCGGGCCGCGGATCGACTCGAGAGTCGAGCGTGTCCCGGGCGGCGTCCGCCCGTCACCGTTCAGTAGAAGACCTCCTCCAGGAACAGCCCCTGCGGCGGCGCGGTCCGGCCGGCGCGGGTACGGTCGCGGCTCTGGACGAGCGCGGGGATGCTGTCCGCGCTCCGCCTCCCGAGCCCGACCTCGACGAGCGTGCCCGTGAGGTTCCGGACCATGTGCTTCACGAACGCGGTCGCCTCGACGACGAGCTCGATCCGCCCCCCCGGCTCGCCCTGCACCTCGAGCAGGTGCACCTCGCGCACGGCGTGATCGCAGGCGCAGTCCGCCGCCTGGAAGGCGGCGAAGTCCTGGCGGCCGACGAGGTGGCGCGCGGCCTCGCGCATCGCGCCGACGTCGAGCGTGCCGAAGAGCTGCCACGCCTGGAGCCGGGAGAGCGGAGCGCGCGTGGCGAGGTTCTCGATGACGTAGCGGTAGCGCTTGCCGCGGGCGCTCCGGCGGGCGTCGAAACCTTCGGGCTCGACGCTCGCCCGGCGGACCGCGACGTCCTCGGGGAGGAGCGCGTTCATGCCCTTCACGTAGGCCGTGAGCGGCAGCGGCCGCTCCTCGCGGAAGGACGCCACCTGCCCGCGCGCGTGCACGCCCGCGTCGGTGCGACCTGCCGCAGTCACGCGGCGCGGCTCCTTGTGGAGCGTCGCGAGGGCGCGCTCGACCTCGGCCTGGATCGACGGTCCGTTGGGCTGGACCTGCCAGCCGACGTAGCGGGTCCCGTCGTACTCGAGGACGAGCTTCACGACCGGCACGTGCGCAACCTACCACGGCCATGCCGCTCATCCGCCTGCTCTGCGCGACGTTGCTCGTGGCCAGCTCCGCGGTTGCCTGCCGGGATGGCGGGTCGTCCAGCGGGCCCTCGTCCGGCGGCACGAACGGCGGCACGAACGGCGGGGGCGATGGCGGCGGAGGCGGCGGTGGGAACGGCGGCGGCCCGACCACCCCGGGCTGGACCGTGCTGGCGCGCGAGGACTTCGAGGGCGGCGCGCTGCCCAGCGCCACGTTCGCTCCCGACCCGGTGCCGGACGACGGGCCGTTCTCCGATGTCGGCGCCTTCTTCGACGGCGTGACCCCGCCCGCCGCCTTCCGCGCGTCGCAGCAGCTCGGCCAGGGCGGCTGGCTCACGGTGGAGTCCTACTCACGCCGGGCCGGCGCGACCCTCGCCGAGCACGCGGCCGTGGTCGCAGATCCCGCCGGCGCCGCCAACCACGCGCTGCGCCTCCGCTCGCCCGAGCATACCGACGGCACGGTGGTGCGGCCCACCGCGCCGCTCCCTGCGCGCTACCGCATCTCGCTGCGCGCGGGCTTCGCGGCGTTCGGCGACGGCAAGGCCGGCCTGAACGGCTACGACGCGGGGAGCGAGACCGCGGGGCCCTGGTGGCCGCAGGAGGACGCCACCACGCAGAACGGCTTCTACTGGCTCACGATCCTCGACGCCCAGCCGCGGCCGCACAACAACACCTGGATCCACCACCACCGCAAGGTCGTGGTCGACTCGGACAACAATTACCCTCCGTGGATGGAGATCTGGAACGGGAGCTCGTTCGTGGCTTCGGGCGAGCACCCGATCATGGTCATCGCGCTCGACGGCACGAAGACGCCCGACCCCAAGATCGGCCTCCCGTTCCTGTCCTACGCGAACGGCGCCTGGCAACCGTCCGGCGCGATCCGGGCCGTGGACGCCTACCTGCCCCGGACCTGGTACCGCGTGACGATCGAGCGCGCGCCGAGCGCGACGAGCGGCGGCCCGAGCTACACCATCGAGATCTCCGGCCGGTTCGCGTCGCGCCCCGACGAGGACCGCACCTACCGGGCGGCGATCGACGCGTCCGCCGCCTGCGTCTGGCACTACCCCGTCGACGCGGCCGAGGCGGCCGGCGCGCAGGGGTGCACGAACACCGCCCCGTTCTACGGCGCGCCGCTGTGGCCCGCCGGCGGGAGCTGGCCGGAGTGGTTCATGTTCGGGGATCCGCACGTGAACTACTACGAGGGCGAGGTGTTCTACGACGACGTGGTCCTCGAGGTGTGGCGCGACTGAGGGCATCGCCCGCCCAGCCTCGCCCGCACGGACGACCGCGAGGGCTGCGGCGCGGCTCCACCGCGAGCGCCCGCTCGCCGACGCGTGCCCACGATTGCGGGCCGGCATTCGTTGACCCCGCGGCGCCGCCCGCGTTATATGCCTTCAACTTTCGTTGAAATCCGGCCTCCCGGAGGGTTCCCCTTGGCAGCGAGTGAGCAGGCCATCCTGTCGCAGCTCGAAGCGAGCGCGCAGCGCGGCGATCGCCCCGAGCGCGCGCAGGCCGCCCTCGCCGACATCCCGGCGCTCCCCGAGACCCTCATCGCGCTCGAGGAGCAGCTCACGCGCGCGACCGACGATGCGGAGGAGAAGCTCCGCGCCGCCGCGCGCCACCTCGTCTCCGCGGGCGGCAAGCGCATCCGTCCGATGGTGACGCTCCTCGCCTGCGGCGCGTGCGGCGGCGAGATGCGCGGCGCCGTGCCGTACGCGGTCGCGGCCGAGCTCACGCACTCGGCGACCCTGCTGCACGACGACGTGATCGACGACGGGCCCCTGCGCCGCGGCCAGCCCGCTTCGCGCGTCATCTGGGGCAACGCGGTCTCCGTCCTCTCCGGCGACTGGCTCCTCACCCGCGCCCTCGAGATCGTCTCGGCGGAGCCGGCGCGCTCGGCGGCGCTGCCGACGCTGCTCGCGACGATGCGCAGGCTCGTCGAGGGCGAGGTGCTGCAGCTCTCGCTCCGTGGCACGTTCTCCGCGACCGAGCAGGACTACCTCGACGTCGTGATCGGCAAGACCGCCTCGCTCTTCGGCTGGGCCGCCGCGTCCGGCGCCTGGGCGGCCGGGCAGATCGGGCGGATCCCGGAGGCGCTCGTGCAGTTCGGCGAAGGCATCGGCATCGCCTTCCAGCTCGTGGACGACGCGCTCGACTACGCCGCCGATCCGGAGCTGCTCGGCAAGCGCCTCGGGACCGACCTCATCGAGGGCAAGGCGACCCTGCCGCTCATCCGCGCGTGCGACGCCGAGCCGCGGCTGCGCGAGCGGCTCGCCGCGCTCGTCGAGGGGCACGAGGACGGCGACGCCGTCGCCGCCGACGTGATCGCCGTGGTGAAGCGGGTGGGCGGCGTCGAGGACGCGCGCGCGCTCGCCCGCGAGCACACCCGCACCGCGCTCGCTGCGCTCGAGGAGGTGCCCGAGGGCGTGCACCGCCGGGCGCTGCGCGAGGCGGCGGGGACGCTGACCGAGCGGGCGTTCTAGACCCGTCCCAGACGGCGCCGCACCACGCCGCCGCGATCTCGCACTTTCATCACGGAGCGTGTTACGCGTTGGGGCATGCGCCCCGCCCTCGCCCTTGCCTGCGCCGCGCTCGCCTGCACCACGCACGCGAAGCGTCCGTCTCCGGCGGCCGAGCCGTTCAATTACCAGGGCTACTTCGCGAGCTATCCGACCGGACTCCGGCTGGTCGCGTACAGGACCTGGGAGGTGAAGCGGGCAACGGTCCTCGCGTCCTATGACGCCGGGGAGGCTGACGATCCTCCCGGGAAGGAGGGGCTCGCGCGGCTCACCGCGCGGCTCACCGCGGTCGCCGCTCCCGCGCGCGGCGGGCTCGAGCTGCGCGAGCGCCTGTTCGCCGCGGGCGCGATCGACTCCACGAACGTCCTGGCCGACGCGACGGAGTTCCGGTCGATCGTGCGCCTCGCCCGGCTCGACGAGGCGCTCGCGATCGAGGCCGACCGGCTCCGCGATCCGCTCGCGGGGATCACGGCCGAGGACGTCGCGCGCGAGCGGGAGCAGCTCGCGCTCGAGCTCGCGGCGGATCCCGCGGCGAGCGAGCTCGCCGCCGTGCTGGCGCTCGCGTCGCGCGGCACGCGCTACGACCGCGCCCCACCCACCGCGGCGTCGGTGCGGGCGCTGACGCTGGACGACGCCCGCGAGTGGGCGCGCGAGCACCTCGTCCCCCCTCGCCTCGTCCTCGTGGTCAGCGGCCCCGAGACGCCGTCCGCCGCGGGGCGGCGGGTCCTCGCCACCTTCGGCGCGCTCGCGGCGACCGGCGCGCCCGATGAGCCGCGCGTCCCACCGGCGGCGCGCCCCCCAGCGCCGCCGCGTGTACCCGTCCTCTCGAGCGCGCTGGAGACGCTCCACGTGCCCGGCGCGACGCCTCATCTCTGGATCGCGTGGCCGCTCCCGGGCGAGACCGACGGCACCGCGGCGAGCGCGTTCGCGGCGACCGTGGTGCTCGACCGTCGCCTCAGGGGCCGCGCCGAGTACGGCGATGTCGCCCGACGGGTCCGCGGGATCACCGTGTCGCTGCGGCGCCGCCACGACGCCTCCGCGCTCCTCGCCCGCGTCGAGCTCCGGGGCGCGGAAGACGCGGCTCCCGTCCGCGATGCCCTCGTCGCGGCCGCCCGCGACAAGCGGCCGCTCGCGGACGGCGGCCAGCTCGGCTTGGTGCGCTCGCTCGCGCAGACGATCCACGGCAACGGGGTCTGGAACATGGAGGAGGGAGTCCCCGGGGACGCGGCGTGGCT
>DATIDF010000002.1:0-13601 GCA_035456445.1 Anaeromyxobacter sp. | reverse complement strand
AGGCCATGAACTGCGCTCGCCCCTGCGTCGCGCAGTACTTCGTGATGGCCGCCGTCAGCGTGGTCTTGCCGTGGTCGACGTGACCGATCGTCCCGACGTTCACGTGCGGCTTGTTGCGCTCGAACTTCTCCTTGGCCATGGATTCGCTCCTGCTGTGGGTGCCGCCGGCGCGAGCAGCCCTCCGATGTCCTGCGCGCCGCCTGAAACTGGAGCCCTCGTCCAGGATTGAACTGGAGACCTCGTCCTTACCAAGGACGCGCTCTACCGACTGAGCTACGAGGGCGTTTTCAACAATTCCGCTGAGTCGACCTCTCACTGGAGCGGGAAACGGGATTCGAACCCGCGACATTCAGCTTGGAAGGCTGACGCTCTACCAGCTGAGCTATTCCCGCAAGCTTTTTGGCGAATCCCTTTCGCTCGAGGACGAACCGACTGTGGAGGGGGGTGGATTCGAACCACCGAAGGCGTAAGCCGGCAGATTTACAGTCTGCTCCCTTTGGCCGCTCGGGAACCCCTCCGAACAACTGCGCCACCGCTCCCTGCTACATCGACCGAAGCTCTGACCCCACTGCTCCTGGAGCTGGCGGTGGGACTCGAACCCGCGACCTGCTGCTTACAAGGCAGCTGCTCTACCGACTGAGCTACGCCAGCAAGATCCTTCTGGAACTGGCAGCGACTCGCCGTCGCGCTCCCTCGCCGACGAACCGCCCCGTACTGCGTGGAGCGGTGCCTTTTAGATGACCTCCCCGGGCTTGTCAAGGCCGCACGTCGCGGGACGGATCGGGCGGCTATCGGCCCCGCTGCCGCGCCGCCTCGTACAGCGCCACCGCCGCCGACGCGGAGACCGAGAGGCTGTCGAGGTCCCCGATCATGGGGATGTGGGCCGCATGGTCGCACGTCTTCCGGACGAGGGGGCGGAGCCCCTCTCCCTCGCTTCCGAGCACGAGGGCTATCGGACCGGCGAGATCCACCTGCGCGAGGGGGGCATCCCCGTCCGCTGCGAGCGCCACGGACCAGATCCCCTCCTCCTTGAGAGCCTCGATGGTCTTCGCGACGTTCGTGACCCGGGCGATGGGGCAGCGCTCCACGGCGCCCGCCGAGGCCTTCGCGACCGTGGGAGTCACCCCGACCGCGCGATCCTTGGGGATGATCACGCCGTGGCCGCCGAGCGCGTGGGCGGAGCGGATGATCGCGCCGAGGTTGTGTGGGTCCTCGACGCCGTCCAGGACGACGAGGAGCGGAGGCCGGCCGCTCGCGCGCGCCGCGGCGAGGACGTCCCGGATCTCGGCGTAGCGGAAGTCAGCGACGACCGCGACCACCCCCTGGTGGCGATCGGTGCCCGCGAGCCGCTCGAGCTTCGCCCGCGGCGCGCTCCGCACCTTGGCGCCCGCCGCGCGGCCGAGCTGCTCGAGCTCCGCGAACGCCGCCCCCCGGGTGCCGCCCTCGGCGAGCCAGAGCTCGGAGAGCCTCTCGCCGCCGGCGCGCAGCACCTCGCGCACCGGGTTCAGGCCGTAGACGACGCGCATGGGACGCTCACGGACCGCGCGCCGGCGAGCCGCCGGCGGGGTGCGGGATCCTCACTTCACGTTCACGGCGAGGGTCACGTCGCGGATCTGCTTCACGCACCACTGGTCGGAGCAGATGAAGAAGTCGACCTTCGCCTTCGCGTCCTGCCTCCCGGCCGTCGCGGCCACGAACGGGATCTCGAAGCGCGGCCCCTCGGCCTTGGGATCGACGGCGTCCTTGTGGCCGAGGGAGGTCTTCTCGAGCGTGAGCCCGGGCGCCTCGATCGTGATCTTGAGCGGCGCCTGTGGATGGACGTGCACCTTCTCGACCGGCACGATCGCGAGGACGAGCGTCCCCTTCCCTCCCGCCTTCACGTCGACCGTCGAGCCCTGGGTGTCGATCCGGTAGCTCTTCGCCGCCTCGGCGGCGGGATCGGCAGCGCGCACCATGGGTGCGGCGACGAGCAGGGCGAGGGGGACGAGGAGGCGAACCATGTGAGCTCCTTGCGAGGGCGCGACCTCTATACCAGGGACGGCCGGGGGGGACCATGCATTCAGCCGTGCGCTCGGGCCGCGCGGCGGCTGGGCGCGCGTGCACCGCGCGGAGGTCGCGTCGCCCCGCGCCGTGCCGCCTCGGCGAGCGCGACGGCGCGCTCGACGATCCGGCCCGCCGCGTCGACGCCGCAGGCCGTCTCGACCTCCTTTATGGACGGCGAGCTGTTCACCTCGAACACCCGCGGCACGCCCTTCACGTCGAGCATGTCGACCGCGCAGATCTCGAGCTCGAGGACGCGGGCCGCCTCCAGCGCCGCGCGTGCGTAGGCAGGCGGCAGCTCGGCCGGCTCGAAGCGAGCGCCGCGTCGCAGGTCGCGGGCGAGCCGCCCGATCGGCGGGCTCCGGCGCATCGCGGCCACCACCGCGCCGCCCACCACGAGCACGCGCAGGTCGCGCCCCTTCGCTCCGCGCAGGTACTGCTGCACGACGATGTTCTGGCCGAGCCCGAGGATCGCCTCGAGCGCCGCCTCGAGCGACTGGAGGCTCTCGCAGATCATGACGCCGCTCTTGTCGTTCACCGCGAGCAGCTTCACGAGGACCGGCACGCCGCCGACCACCCGCACCATCTCCTTGAGGCCCGAGGGGTCGCTCGCCATGACGGTGCGCGGCACGCGGACGCCGCTCGCCGCGAGGAGCTGCAGGCTGCGCATCTTGTTGCGGCTCGCGGCGATGCCCCACGCGCCGTTCAGCGCCGGGATCCCGAGGAGCTCGAGCTGGTTCACCACCGCGAGGCCGTACTGGTGGATGGACAGCCCCACGCGCGGGACGACGACGTCCGTCGTCGGGAAGCGGCGGCGCCGCCAGTAGAGCGCGGGCGCGGCGCCGCCCAGCCCCATCTGCACGTCGAGCGGATCGATGACGCGTGTCGAGAGGCCGCGCGCGCGGGCGGCCTCGACGATCCGGCGGGTCGTGTAGACGGCGCTCGAGCGCGAGAGGACGGTGAGGTGCACTGGCGGATGGTAAGGCGGCGCGGCTCGCCACGCGAGGTACTCGGCGAACGATGCCGGGCCTGCGGCGGGCGTCCTCGCTCCTTGCGCCTGCGGCGCACGGAAGCAGTGCGCCTCGGCGCGCGTCGCTGCGGGTGCCCGCCTCGGCTCCGGCCTCGTTCGCCTTGGGTTCCCCGGAAGCGGAGCGCTTGTCCCGGCAAGGAAATGGGGCCGCCCGCGAACGCGGACGGCCCCGGAGGTGCTCGGACCCCGCCGGACGGGCGGGTCTCAGACCTGCTTGAATTCGGCGTCGACGACGTTGTCCTTCTTCTTCTCCTCGCCGGGCTCCCCCTCCTGCGGAGCGGGGCCGCCGGGCGCTGCGCCGGGGCCGGCGGTCTTGTAGAGCTCCTCCGCCGCCTTGTGGCTCGCCTTCTCCAGCCGGTCCATCGCGGTCTTGAGCTCGTCGGCGCTGCCCTTCTCCCGCAGCTTGTGGACCTCCGCGATCGCGTCCTCGATCTCCTTCACGGTGGCGGCCGGGATCTTCTCCTTGTTGTCCTTGAGCAGCTTCTCCATCTGGTACGCGAGGTTCTCGGCCCGGTTACGCTGCTCGACCTCCTCGCGCCGCTGCTTGTCCTCGGCCTCGTGCGAGCGGGCGTCCGCGACCATCTTCTCCACCTCGTCCTTGGCGAGGCCCGAGGATTGGGTGATGGTGATCTTCGTCTCCTTGCCCGTGCCCTTGTCCTTCGCGGACACGTTCAGGATGCCGTTCGCGTCGATGTCGAAGGTGACCTCGATCTGAGGCATGCCGCGAGGCGCCGGGGGGATGCCCTCCAGGTGGAACCGGCCGAGGGTGCGGTTGTCCCGCGCCATCTCGCGCTCGCCCTGGAGCACGTGGATCTCGACCGAGGTCTGGCTGTCGGAGGCGGTGGAGAACACCTCCGAGCGCTTCGCCGGGATGGTCGTGTTCCGCTCGATGAGGCGCGTCATGACCCCGCCGAGCGTCTCGACGCCGAGCGACAGCGGCGTGACGTCGAGGAGCAGGATGTCCTTCACCTCGCCGGACAGGACGCCCGCCTGCACCGCGGCGCCAACGGCGACGACCTCGTCCGGGTTCACCGACCGGTTCGGCTCCTTGCCGAAGAACTTCTTCACCTTCTCGGTGATCGCCGGCATGCGCGTCTGGCCGCCGACGAGCACGATCTCGTCGATCTGCTCCGCTGAGAGCTTCGCGTCGGCGAGCGCCTTCCGCGTCGGCTCGATCGAGCGCTCGATGAGATCCTCGACCATCTGCTCGAGCTTCGCGCGCGAGAGCTTGATCGACAGGTGCTTCGGGCCCGTCTGGTCCGCGGTGAGGAACGGCAGGTTGATCTCGGTCTCCATCATGGAGGAGAGCTCGATCTTCGCCTTCTCCGCCGCCTCCTTGAGGCGCTGCAGCACCATCTTGTCCTTCGACACGTCGATGCCCGTGTCCTTGCGGAACTCGGCGATGAGCCAGTCGATGATCTTCTGGTCGAGGTTGTCGCCGCCGAGGTGCGTGTCACCGTTCGTGGCGAGCACCTCCACGACGTTCTCGCCGACCTCGAGGATCGAGATGTCGAACGTGCCGCCTCCGAAGTCGTAGACCGCGATCTTCTCGTTCTTCTTCCGGTCGAGGCCGTACGCGAGCGCCGCCGCGGTCGGCTCGTTCACGATGCGCCGGACGGTCAGCCCGGCGATCTCGCCCGCGTCCTTCGTCGCCTGCCGCTGGGCGTCGTTGAAGTACGCCGGCACGGTGATGACCGCGTCGGTCACCTTCTCGCCGAGGTAGTTCTCGGCGGCGCGCTTCAGCTTCAGCAGGATCTGGGCGCTGATCTCGGGCGGCGAGTTCTGCTTGCCGTCGACCTGGATCCGGGCGTCGCCGTTCGGCCCCTCCACCACGTGGTACGGGACCCGCTTCATCTCGTCCTGCACCTCGGAGAAGCGACGCCCCATGAACCGCTTGATCGAGTAGACGGTCTTCTCTGGATTCGTGATGGCTTGACGCTTCGCCACCTGGCCGACGAGCCGCTCCCCTTCCTTCGTATAGGCGACCACGCTCGGGGTGAGGCGGGAGCCTTCCTCGTTGGTGATGACGACGGCGTCCTTGCCTTCCATCACCGCGACGACGGAGTTCGTCGTCCCGAGGTCGATGCCGATGATCTTGGCCATGGTGTGAGAGTCCTCCTCCTGGACGGGGGGCAACGTAAGACCGCGGACCTCCGTGTCAAACCGGTCGCTCGCGGAAGAGCGGTGCGTAGCCCGTTACGCGGTCCGCCACCGGGGCGACGCGCCGCACGCCCCCTCCAAGCACGGGCTCACGATCCATAACTCATTGAACTGGCTAGCTTTCGCTACCCTGACGCGCCGTGGCACTGCACTTGCTCATGAATCGCGACATCCGCGTCACATCCTCGTCGGGGTACGCATGCTTCGAATGGTCGCGAGCGCCGAGTGCTTCTTCCGCCCGAGCGAGCAGCCGGTCGCCGGGCCAGGCGCCGAGGTAGCGGTCCTGCTCAATGCCAACGCGAAGCAGGTGAACGCGGAGGTCAGGCGCGCCCTCTCGCGCGTCGTCCCGGGCGAGCACCTCTTCATGTCGCGGAGCCAGGACGACGCGATCGAGATCGCCGAGGAGGTGGTCGCCCGCCGGTACGGGACGGTGTTCACGGGCGGGGGCGACGGCACGTTCGTCGCGTGGGTGAACCGGATCCTCGAGAGCGCCGAGCGGCGCGCGGCGCGCCCGCCGCGCTTCGGAGTGCTGGCGCTCGGGACGGGGAACGCCGTCGCGGAGGCAGTGGGAGCGACGCCGCGCAGGCATGCCCAGGATCTCGCGCGCTTCCTGCGCGGGGACATCGGCGGCGTCCGCCGCCTGGATCTCCTCACCTGCGCCGGCCGCCGGACGCCGTTCGCCGGCGTCGGCGTCGACGCCGCGGTGGTGAACGACTACTGCTGGATCCGCGAACGGCTCTCGGGCACCCCGCTCCGGAAGCTCGGGCTCGGCGCGCCCGGCTACGGCCTCGCCGTGGCCCTCCGCTCCGCTCCGCGCTACCTGCTCGAGCGGCGCCCGGCGTACTCCGAGATCGTGAACGTCGGTCGCCCGGCGTGGCGGCTCGATGCCCGGGGCGAGCGGATCGGCCGCCCGATCGCGCACGGCGAGCTCCTCTACGCGGGCCCCTGCATGATGGCCGCCGCGAGCACGGTCCCCTACTACGGCCTGGGCCTCCGCGCGTTCCCGTTCGCCGAACGCGCCCCGGGTATGATGCAGCTCCGCGTCGCGACGTCCATCGGGGTCCCCACGGTCCTCATGCACCTGCCGAGGATCTGGTCCGGCGAGTTCGCGCACGAGGGGCTGCTCGACTTCCACGCCGACCGCGTCGCGCTTCGCTTCGAGCGCCCGATGCCCCTGCAGGTGGGCGGCGACGCCGAGGGATGGCGCGACGAGCTCACGTTCGGGATGGCGGCGAACCCCGTCGAGATCGTCGACTTCGGCCCGCGCGCGGCGGCCTAGGCGGCCTTCGCCCTACGGCGGTTCCTGCACCTCTCCGCCGATCGGCAGCCGCACGGTGAACACCGATCCTTCGGCGAGGTGGCTCTCGACACGCCTCATCGCCGATGCCGAGTCGATCGCGCGCGCCTCCGTCGAGCAAGGCTTCGAGGACCTCTCGCGCCAGGCGGACGGGCTGCGCCAGCAGCTCCTCTCGGCTCGGAACAAGCTCAATCTGCTCGACGCCCGCATCGAGCGGGCGGGCCCTGCCCAGTAGCGCGCCTGGAACACCGTCAGAGGTAATAGACGACGCGCTCGTCCTCCCAGAGCACCTGGTAGACGGCGCGCCGCTGCAGCTCCGACTCGAGTCGCACCTCGACCGAGACGGAGTGGTACTTGCCGCCGGAGCTCGTCCGCACCCGGACGCGCTCGGGAGGTGCGTCGCCCACGACCCGGGCGACGAGGCGCCGGGCGTACTCCGCGAAGTCGTCGGCCGCCCGCCCCATGATCTTGAACGTGTAGTCGAGCGGATAGTCGAGCGCCGGGGCGGGGGCTTCGGGGGGCCCTGAGCGGTCCATGGACCTAGCCTAGCGAGCGCCGCCCGCGGCGGCCACGACGAGCGGCGCGGCGCCCCCTCGACTCCGCGTCCACCTCGCAGCAGCGCTCACAGCAGGTTCGCCGCCAGCTCCGCGAGCGGGCTCCGCTCACCCTTCGACATCGTGATGTGCCCGGCGAGGCGCTCGCTCTTGAAGCGGTTCACCACGTGGATGAGGCCGTTGTTCGTCTGATCGACGTAGGGATTGTCGATCTGGTACGGGTCGCCGGTGAGGACGATCTTGGTGCCGTCGCCGACGCGCGTGATGATCGTCTTCACCTCGTGCGGCGTGAGGTTCTGCGCCTCGTCCACGATGATGAACTGGTTCGGGATCGAGCGGCCGCGGATGTACGTGAGCGGCTCGATCTCCAGGATGCCGAGGTCGAGGAGCTCGTGGTAGCCGCGCCCGGCCTTCTTGTCGGAGCGCGACAGGTTCATGAGGTACTCGACGTTGTCGAAGATCGGCTGCATCCAGGGGTTCAGCTTCTCCTCGACCGAGCCCGGCAGATACCCGATGTCGCGCCCGAGCGGGAAGATGGGCCGCGAGACGAGGAGCTTCTGGTAGACCCCCTCCTCCATCGTCTTCTGCAGCCCGGCTGCGATGGCGAGGAGCGTCTTGCCGGTGCCCGCCTTGCCGACGATCGTGACGAGCCGGATGTCGTCGTTGAGGAGCAGATCGAGCGCGAAGGATTGTTCCTTGTTGCGCGGCCGGATCCCCCAGACGCCCTCCTTCGGCGTCTTGATGAGCTGCACGAACGACTGCCTCGGCGCGCTGTACTTGCCGACCGCGGAGTGCTGGGGGTTCGCGCGGTCGCGCAGCACGACGAACTCGTTCGGCGGCGGCGGATCGCCCTCGGGCTGCCAGGAGAGCGCGCCGCCGGCGTAGAAGTCGTTCACCGCCTCGGGCGCGACCTCCAGCTCGGCCACGCCGCTCCACAGCTCGTCGAGCTCGACCCCCTCGACGTCGTAGTCCTCGGCGTGCAGCCCGAGCGCGTCCGCGCGGATGCGGAGGTTCGTGTCCTTGGTGACGAACACGGTCGGCATTCCGCGATCGCGATCGAGCAGCTCGAGCGCGACGGCGAGGATCTTGTCGTCGACCGAGTGGCCGTCGACCGCGACCGTGGGCGGCAGCTTCCGCTCGGCGACGAGCACCCGGATGTGTCCCTTCCCCTCGCCGATCGGGACGCCGTCGCGCAGCTTCCCCTGCACGCGGAACTCGTCCAGGTAGCGCGACACCTGGCGCGCGTTGCGCCCGAGGGTCGAGAGATCGCGCTTGAAGTTGTCGATCTCCTCGATGACGTAGATCGGGATGATGACGTCGTTGTCGCCGAACCCGAAGATGCTGCGCGGATCGTGGAGCAGGACGTTCGTGTCGAGGACGAAGTTCTTTTTCAAGCCGGACCGGCCCCCTCGGCGCCGCCGTGGCGCGCCGCGAGCGAGTGTAACCCGGGGCGGGGCCGAGCGGCCACCGCGCGCTGTTGTCAGCCCGCCGCGCGTCTGGGTGCGCGCAGCGTCGCGGCGAGCACGGTCTGGTTCCTCCCGTGCCGCTTCGCGTGGTACAGGCACGCGTCCGCCCGCTCGACGAGCTCCGGCTTCTTCGCGCCGTCCTCGGGCCAGGTGGCGACCCCGAGCGACATCGTCACGTGCAGCGGACCCTGGTCGGACTGGAACGTCGTCGCCGCGATGCGCTCCCGGATCCGCTCGGCGATGACCGCGGCTCCCTGCCCCTCCGTGCCGGGCATGACGATCGCGAACTCCTCTCCCCCGTAGCGAGCCACGACGTCCGTCTGTCTCGCTTCGCCAGCGAGCACGCGCGCCACGCCGCGCAGCACCTCGTCGCCGACCGGGTGTCCATACGTGTCGTTCACGGACTTGAAGTGATCGACGTCGCAGAGCAACAACGAGAGCCGCTCCTCGCGCCGCGCCGCGAGCGCGAGGTGCTCGTCGAGGCGTGTCTGGAAGGTGCGGTGGTTCGTGAGCCCAGTGAGGCCGTCGGTGGTGGCGAGCCGCTCGGCGTTCTCGTAGAGCCGCGCGCGCAGGATGGACTGGGCGGCCTGGCCCGCGAACACCTCGAGCTGACGTACGTGATCCCCGGTCGGAGGCCGATCCCGCGCGGCGCCCGCGAGCACGACCGTGCCGAGCACCTCGCCCCCCGCCCGCAGCGGCAGGATGCGAACCCAGCCGAGCCCCTTCAGCGGGGTGGAGGCGTCGAAGAGCGCCGCGCGCCCGAGATCGACGCTCGCCGCCGGCAGCGTAGTGTCGAGCTCGACCACCCTCTGCACGAAGCCGTCGCCGCCCGCGAAGCTCCTGCCCGCGAGCGCCGCCCAGCGCTCCCCGTGGACGGCGGCGACCCGGTGCACCCGCCGGGCGCCGTCGAGCTCGACGAGCGTCACCGCCGCGGCGTCGATCGTCACCCGCTCGCCGGCCACCTTCATGATCGCGTGGAACACCTCGTCCGGCTTGTTCGTGCGGTTGAGGAGCTCGATCGCATCGTAGAAGCGCTTCTTCTCGTCGCGGGTGGTCTTCATGTCGCCCATCACCCGCTCCGCCTCGAGCGCGCGGAAGATCTCGGCGCAGAGCGTCTGGACGAGCTTCTCGTCCTCGTCCGAGAACGGCGCAGGGTCGCGCCGATCCGCGAGGATGACCCCGCGCACGTGCCCGCCGCGGCGATCGACGAGCGGCACGACCACGAGCGCGCCCGGGCGCGCCCCGTCCTCGTAGTAGGTCGCCACCTTGACGTCGCCGTGGAGGCGCACCGAGATCCGGCGCGCGATGGCCGCGCCGAGCGCGCCCTCGCGAGCGGAGAGCTCCGGCGCGATGGCGTCGCTCGTGGAGCGGCACTCGCGCAGGCGAAGCCGCTCCCCGGCGTCGTCGAGGAGGTACACCGCGCAGGTGTGGCTCCGGAGCGCGGCCTCGGCTACCTCGAGCGCGCCCCGCATCGCGTGCTCGACCTCGACGACCGACGCCGCCCTCCAGCGCGCGTCGCCGTCCGGCGCCGCGGCTCCGGTCCCGGAGGCGGTCAGACGGAACTCTCGCGCGCGCTCGTCGATCTCCTTGAGCCGGCGCTCCACCGCCCGCTCCTCGGCGCGCCGCGCCGCGCCGATCGGCGCCGCGAGCACGGCGTGGTACAGCACCGCGAAGAGCGTCACGAACCCGGAGCGCACGATCGCGGCGGGCAGCTCGCCCGCGTGCGCGCCGCGCCCGTGCCACACGAGCAGCTCCATCGCGACGGCGGCGAGCACCAGGGTGAGGCCGACCCGCCGCGCCATGAACGCGACGAGGAACGCCATCACCAGGTAGACGAGCGGCTGCAGCGGAGAGTCCGCCTGGCCCCCGCTGGCGCTCTGCGACATCGCGTGGGCGGCGACCACGAAGAGCGATCCGAGCTCGAGCTGCTCGCGCCAGGTCGCTGCCTCACCGGCGACCGCGCGTGCGGTCCGGCGCCAGACGGCGACGGCCAGCGCCGCAGCGAGCGTCCCGGTGGCGGCCGTCTGCGGCCAGCCCGGCGCGGCGGCGTCGAACGCGCCGAGCACGACGAGGGCGCCGGTACCGACCGTGACTGCGGGGGTCAGGCAGCGCAGCACGAGGCGCCCGGCGCGTCTGCGGGCGGGCGCGCCGAACGTTCCGCCGTCGCTGAACAGCAGGGCGTAGGCGCGCACCAGCAGGGGGCGCGGTCGCTGCAACGCGAGCCGGCGACGGACGGTCGGCGTGGCGCCGATCGGAGCCCGGTGCGGGGCGCCGGGCGGCGGCGCCGTCACGGTCCGGCCTCCCGCCCCTCGCCGACCCAGTAAACGCGCTCGCCCGGGCGCACGAAACGGAGCTCCTCGCGTGCCGCCCGCTCGAGGGCCGAGGGATCGGTGCGTAACGCCCGGACCTCGCGCGCGAGCCGCGCGTTCTCCGCGGCGATCCGCGCGTTCTCGTCCTCCATGCGGCGAGCGTCACGCTCCAGCCGCAAGTACCGGCGGAGCCCATCGGGATCGAGGGCGGACAGGGTCGCGAGCAGCGCGAGCGCGCCGACGAACGCCCTCCACCCCCACCTTCGGCCACGTCTCCCGGGCATCCGGGAGGACGCTAGCAGCCGCCCGGGCGCCGTCCAGTAATCGGCCGGTAGCGCCCGGAGGCGACCCCGCGCGCACATGCGTAGCGCGCGCCGTCACCTTGGCGCGGATCACCGGAACCCGTAAACGAGCCCGCGCCCGTGCCCGCGCCCGGAGGGAAGCCGGGCTCGGGCTCGGGCTCGGGCTCGTGCACGGGGGCAGCTCGCGCGAACGCCCATCATTTCTTCAGCTGCTCCGCGAGGTAGTTCTGCGCACCGATCTGGTCGATCGCGGTGAGCTGCGTCTCGAGCCAGTCGGCGTGCTCCTCCTCACCCTCGAGGATCTCCTCGAGCAGCTCCGCCGAGCCGTTGTCGCCCTTCTCGCGACACAGCGCGATGCCGGCATTCAACGCGCCGATGGCGTCCTTCTCGAGCTGGAGGTCGAGCTGGAACATCTCCGGGACGCTCTCGCCGACGTTCACCTTGTTGTAGCGCTGCACGTTCGGGAGTCCCTCGAGGTAGAGGACGCGCTCGATGAGCTCGTCGGCGTCCTTCATCTCGTCGATCGACTCGTGACGAAACTTCTCGTACAGGCGCTCGTACCCCCAGTTCTCGCAGATGCGCGCGTGGAGGAAGTACTGGTTCACCGCGGTGAGCTCGTTCGTGAGCACTTGGTTCAAGAGGTCGATGATCGCGGGATCGGCCTTCACGTGGCTCTCCTCTCCGAGACGGTGTTCGCGCGGACTCCGGGAGCCGCTGATATAGGAGCGGGCGTCTCATGACGGCAATCGTGCTCCTCCTCGTCGCGCTCGCCCGCCCCGCCGAGGGTGTCGTGTCGGAGACTCGCCCTGCGATGGGCAGCGTAGCGACCGTCACCCTCGCAGGGACGACGCAGGAGAGGGCCGCGCCCGCGATCGAGGCGGCGTTCGCGGTGTTCGAGCGCGTCGAGTGGTCGATGAACGAGTGGCGCGCCGGCTCGCCCCTCGCGCGCCTCAACGACGCGGCGGGACGCGGATGGGTACCGCTGCCGGGCGACCTCTGCGAGGTGCTGTCCATCGCCAAGGACGCGGCGCGCCGCACCGGCGGACGATTCGATCCGACCTGGGCCGCCCTGTCCGATCTGTGGCGCTTCGACGGGAGCGCGCCGGCGCCGCCGGAGGACGCGGCGGTGAGCGCGCGCTGCGCGCTCGTCGATCACCGTTCGCTCGAGCTGCGTCCCCGGGGGCACGCCTGCGAGGCGCGCCTCGCCCGGCCCGGCATGCGCGTGGGCCTGGGAGGGCTCGCGAAGGGCTGGGCGCTCGACGCCGCCGCCCGGGCGCTGCGGGCGCTCGGGCACGCGGACTTCCTCCTCCAGGCGGGCGGCGACCTCTACGCCGCGGGGACGCGGGGCGGGGCGCCCTGGCGCGTCGGAGTGCGAGATCCGCGGGGCGGCCCGCTCGACGAGCTCGCCCAGGTGGACGTGCGCGATCGGGCGTTCTCGACGAGCGGGGACTACGAGCACGCCTACGTCGTGAACGGGCGCCGCTATCACCACCTCATCGACCCGCGCACCTGCCGCCCCGCGACCGCGTCGCGGTCGGTGACGGTCCTCGCGCGGCGGGCCGTCGACGCGGAGATCCTCGGGAAGGCGCTCTTCATCCTCGGCGGCGAGCCGGCGCTGCAGGAGGCGGGGCGCTGGGGGGCCGAGGCGCTCGTCGTCGACGCCGACGGCGCGGTGATCGCGACGCCGGGGCTCAGGATCGCTCCGGTGGGGTCGAGCGGCGCTAGGTAACCGCCGCGATCGCGGTCCGGCGCGCGTGAGCGCGCCGGGTCGTCGTCGCGGTCGGGGGTCGCGGTCGGGGGTCGCGGTCGGGGGTCGCGGTCTTGCCATTCGTCACCTGTCGGGTGGCCGGGCCGAGCAACCGGGTCGGTTCGACCAGCGTCTCGGAGCGCGCAGCGGCGCTCGGGCATCGACGGGGTGGGCGCGGTGCTGTCCAGGCCGGTCGCGGCTCGAGGCGGTCCAGAGCGCACGAACGTCGCCGACAAGCGCGGGCCAATCGCCTTGCCCGCCGGCGGCGAATCGCTCTCGAAGCGCGCGTGGCGGTCGCGCGCGAGGTCGGCGTTCAGCGATGATGGGCCGCGCACGAGGAGGGCGCCGCGGTCCGGTCCTGTATCACTGACAGTGACGACTATCTCCAGCGATAGCGCGAGCCAAGGCCAGCGTATGTGAATAATGCGTCCCAGTTGCGGTGCGTGAACAGATTGTGCTTGACGCTGCTTCGCACGAATTGCGGCACGAGGTCCGAGCCGCCGCGAGAACCCTCCTCTCGCGCACGCACGCGGCGCGGCGCGCACGTTCGAAGCTGGCGAGTGCGTCGACGAGGGCACGGCCCAGAACGCCGCCCAGACGCGAGCCTGGAGCGTTTCCGGAGGCTCGGAAGACGCATGTTACGAAGGGTGCAGCCCAGGAGGTGCACCATGCCCGCGCTCGCCCCGTCCTCGCTCG
>DATIDF010000001.1:0-3841 GCA_035456445.1 Anaeromyxobacter sp. | reverse complement strand
GCCGCGCGACCTCCTCGAGCTTCGGCCCGCCACTCCCCCGGTGCCGCTCGAGGAGGTCGAGCCGGCCGAGCAGATCGTCCGCCGCTTCTCGAGCGGCGCGATGTCGCACGGCGCGCTCTCGAAGGAGGCGCACGAGACGGTGGCCATCGCGCTGAACGGCCTCGGCGCTCGGGCGAACTCCGGCGAGGGCGGGGAGGACCCGGATCGCTACGGAACCGAGCGCAACTCGAAGATCAAGCAGGTCGCCTCGGCCCGCTTCGGGGTGACCGCGGAGTACGCCGTGTCGGCTGAGGAGCTTCAGATCAAGATCGCGCAGGGCTCGAAGCCCGGCGAGGGCGGTCAGATTCCCGCGCACAAGGTCACGGAGGAGATCGCGCGCCTGCGCAAGACGCAGCCGGGCGTCTCGCTCATCTCGCCGCCGCCGCACCACGACATCTACTCGATCGAGGACCTCGCGCAGCTCATCTTCGACCTGCGGGAGGTGAATCCGGACGCGGCGATCTCGGTGAAGCTGGTGGCCGAGAGCGGGGTGGGGATCGTCGCCGCCGGGGTCGCGAAGGCGCATGCGAACGTCATCCACGTGGCCGGCGCCGACGGCGGCACAGGCGCGAGCCCGCTGCCCTCGATCAAGCACGCGGGCGCGCCGTGGGAGCTCGGGCTCGCGGAGACACAGCAAGCGCTCGTCGCGAATCACCTGCGCGGCCGGGTGCGGATCCGTGTGGACGGGGGCTTCAAGACCGGCAGGGACGTCGTCGTGGCCGCCTTGCTGGGCGCGGACGAGTTCGCCTTCGGCACCGCCCTGCTGCTCGCCGAGGGCTGCCTCATGGTGCGCTCGTGCCACCTCGACACGTGTCCGGTCGGGATCGCCACCCAGCAGCCGGAGCTGCGCTCGAAGTTCGCTGCGACGCCAGAGATGGTGCAGGCGTACCTCCTGTTCGTCGCCGATGAGGTGCGTCGCCTGCTCGCCTCGCTCGGCCTGCGCTCGCTGGACGAGGCGATCGGGCGGGTCGACCTCCTCCGCCAGCGCCACACCGGCGACCCGGCCACGGACACGCTCGATCTCTCGCCCCTGCTCGCTCGTGCCGCCGAGGGCGCCTCGCGCCACACGGGCTCGGGGCCGGCGCTCACGGGCGACCGGCTCGGGATCCTCGTGCACGCGCAGGGCAAGGCGGCGCTCGAGGAGCCCGCGCTCATCGAGCCGCGCCACCTGATCACGAACGGCGATCGGGCGGTGGGCGCGCGGCTGGGCGGGGCGATCGCGAAGCTCTCGGGCTCGGCTCCGCCCCCCGGGCGCGTGCGCGTCCGCTTCGAGGGCTCGGCCGGCCAGAGCTTCGGCGCATTCCTCACGCGCGGCGTCGAGTTCGACCTCGCCGGCGAGGCGAACGACTACGTCGGCAAAGCGATGAGTGGCGGCCGGATCGTCGTCTCGCCGCCGCCGGGCGATGCGGGCGACCCCTGCCTGCTGGGAAACACCGCTCTGTACGGCGCCACCGGCGGCTCGCTCTACTGCGCCGGCTCGGCGGGCGAGCGCTTCGCCGTCCGCAACTCGGGCGCGACCGCGGTGGTCGAGGGCGTGGGCGACCACGCGTGCGAGTACATGACTGCGGGGACGGTCGTGATCCTCGGCGAGGTCGGGCTGAACGTGGGCGCCGGGATGACCGGCGGCCAGGTATTCGTCTCTGGCGAGGCGCGAGACCTCGAAATCGCGCTGAACGACGACCTCGTGCTCGCGCACGGGCCCGACGCGAACCAGCTGGAGGAGGTGCGAGCGCTCGTCGAGCGGCACCTCCGGTACACGGGCTCCGTGCGCGCGGCGGCGATCCTCGAGCGCTGGGACGAGGAGTCGCTGCGGTTCACGCGCATCGCTGCACGGACGGAGCTGGCGGCGGCAGGCGAGGAGGAAGAGGCCGCGGTGGTGGCGCCGTGAGCCCGCCCCCCGAGCGCACCCCCTGCCCCGGCTGCGGAGACGAGCTCACCGCCCGCGCGCTGCGCGCGCACGTGTGCGACTGGTGGCGCTGGCTCGACCACCAGGTCGACCTGCGGCGCGACGACCTCGACCGCTTCGAGGGAGAGCTGGGCGACTACCTCGGCACCGCCCGCGGCCAGTTCGACCTCTGGTACGCGGCGCGCGAGCGGAAGCGCGCGGCCTAGGCCGCCGAATCGGCTGCGGCTGCCCGCCGCACGAGCTCGTCCTCGACCGCTGAGGGGTCGAGGCCACGGGCAGCGAGCAGGACGTAGCTCGCGAACCAGAGGTCCGCGAGCTCCGAGATCACGCGCTCGTCGCTCTCCGCGGCGCCCGCGAGCGCGGCCTCGACGCCTTCCTCGCCCAGCTTCTGCGCCGCCGCGACCGGGCCTCCCGCGAGGATGCTCGCGACGTACGAGCCCTCCGGTCGCGTCGCGGCGCGCTCCGCGACTCGGCGCCAGAGCCACGGGGCGAAGCACGACACGGACCCCGTGTGGCACGCGGGGCCGTTCGGGCGCACGCGCAGGAGGATCGCATCGCCGTCGCAGTCGTCGCGCAGCTCCTCGACCGCCAGCTCCTCAACGGTGAGCGTGTTTCCCGACGTCTCACCTTTGTGCCAAAGCCGCTGCCGCGAGCGGCTCCAGAAGTGCGCCTCGCCCGTCTCACGTGTCAGGCGGACCGCCTCGTCGTCCATCCACGCGAGCATGAGGACGCGGCCGGTGCCGGCGTCCTGGACGACGGCCGCGCGGAGGTCAGGCTGCATCGCGGAGCGGCACCCCCAGGCCGCGCAGCTCCTCGCGGAGCTCGGTCAGGCGCTCGGGGCGCTCGTGGAGGATCGACGCGAGCAGCGCCGCCTGGGCGACGCCGAGCGCGTCGGCGACGTGGCGCGCGTCGCCCGCGCCGCCGGAGGCGATGACCGGGATCGAGACGGCGTCCGCGACTGCGCGTGTGAGCCCGAGGTCGTAGCCCTCGCGTGTCCCGTCCGCGTCGATCGAGGTGAGGAGGATCTCACCCGCGCCGCGCTTTTCCGCCTCCGCTGCCCAGGCGACTGCGTCGTGTCCGGTGGGCGTGGTGCCGGCTCGCGTGTGGACCTCGCCGCGCGCGGCGTCGATCGCGACGACGACCGCCTGCGAGCCGAGCAGGTCGGCCAGCTCGCCGATCAGCTCGGGCCGCTCGAGCGCGGCGCTGTTGACGGCGACCTTGTCCGCTCCGGCGAGCAGCAGCGCCTCCGCGTCCTGCGGCCCGCGCACACCTCCCCCAACGGTGAACGGGATCGCGAGCTCGTCCGCCACCCGCGCGATGAGCTCGGGGCCTAGCGAGCGTTCTTCGAGGGTGGCTTTGACGTCGAGGAAGACGAGCTCGTCCGCACCCGCGTCCGAGTACGCCGCGCCGAGCTCCACCGGGTCGCCGACGTCGCGGAGACCCTGGAAGCGGACGCCCTTGACGACGCGGCCAGCCGCGACGTCGAGGCAGGGAATCAGGCGTGGGAGAGGCATTGTGCGAGCTGCTGGGCCAGGAAGCGGGCGCCGGCGGCGCCGCTCTTCTCGGGGTGGAACTGGACGCCGAGGAAGCTGCCGCTCTCGGCTGCGGCGACCACGCCCTCCGATTGCGCGACCGCGGCGGGCGTTACGGCGGCGTACGAATGCGCGAAGTAGAAGTCGTCTTCCCAGCGTTCGACACGTGCCCAGCCCATCCGGGGCACGCGACCCTCGCGCAGCCGCTCGGCGCGCCCCGGGAGGAGGCCGAGGCCAGGTACGCCGCCGTCCTCCTCCGACTCCTCGAGCGCGAGCTGGAGGCCGAGGCAGATGCCGAGCGTCGGGCCGCCGGCCGCGACGCGCTCGCGCAGCGCGCCGACGAGCCCGGTCGAGCGCAGGCCCC